>NZ_BJWY01000148.1 GCF_007990715.1 Nocardia seriolae NBRC 15557
GGACACTAGGTGATCGCAGTCTGACGCGATCCGGAATGACTGTGGAGGTTCCATGCCCGCCTCGGCCCGTCGCCGCTTCGGTAAACGAAGCCGCGCTGCCGCCGCGTTCGCCGCGCTGGTCGCGCTGAGCGCCACCGCGTGTTCGTCGTCGTCCGACAAGGCTGACGCGAGCACCGACACCGCGACCCCGATCAAGCACGTGGTGGTGATCTTCCAGGAGAACGTCTCCTTCGATCACTACTTCGGCACCTACCCGAACGCCGCCAACACCGACGGCACCAAGTTCACGGCGCTGCCGAACACGCCGAAGATCGACGGCCTCACTCCGGATCTGCTCACCAAGAACCCGAACAAGGCGCAGCCCGTGCGCCTCGGCGGCCCCGGCCAGCAGGTCACCTGCGATCAGGACCACGAGTACAAGGACGAGCAGCTCGCCCTCAACGGCGGCAAGATGGACCAGTTCGTCGAGCACACCAACGTGTCCGAGGGCAAGGACTGCAAGGCGCCGCTCTACGGCCCGCAGGGCCTGGTCATGGACTACTACGACGGCAATTCGGTTACCGCGCTGTGGAATTACGCGCAGCACTACGCCATGAGCGACAACTCCTGGACCACCACCTTCGGCCCCTCCACCGTCGGCGCGCTGAACCTGGTCGCGGGCCAGACCCACGGCGTCACCAAGACCCAGCCGCCGGCCGGCAAGCCGTTCCCCGAGGACACCGTCCTGGAGAACGCGGGCAGCGGCCAGGGCACCGTGGTCGGTGACCCGCAGCCCTACGGCGACGACTGTTCCACCCGCGACACCGTCCAGATGACCGGCACCACCATCGGTGACCTGCTCAACAAGAAGGGCGTCAGCTGGGGCTTCTTCGAGCAGGGCTTCAAGCCGACCGAGGCCAAGGACGGCAAGGCCGTCTGCGGCGCGACCCACAATGTCGGTGTGGCGCTGGGCGGTACGGGCAAGGACGGCGCGCTGCCCTTCGGCACCAAGGGCGACTACATTCCGCACCACGAGCCGTTCCAGTACTTCGCCTCGACCGCGAACCCGCACCACCTGCCGCCGACCTCGGTCGACAAGATCGGCAAGGACGATCAGGCCAATCACCAGTACGACCTGAGCGACTTCTGGGCCGCCGCCGACAAGGGCAATATGCCCGCCGTCAGCTACCTCAAGGCCGCGGGCTACCAGGACGGCCACGCCCTGTACTCCGATCCGCTCGACGAGCAGCAGTTCCTGGTGGAGACCATCAACCGCCTGCAGAAGCTGCCGGAGTGGAAGGACACCGCGGTCGTCATCGCCTACGACGACTCCGACGGCTGGTACGACCACGCCGCCCCGAAGATCGTCATGAACTCCGCCTCCGAGCAGGACGGCTACACCGCCGCGGGCACCTGCGGTGACGCCAAGGCGAATCCGGCCAAGTACCAGGGTCGTTGCGGTTACGGCCAGCGCATCCCGCTGCTGGTGCTCTCGCCCTACGCCAAGGCCAACTTCGTCGACCACGGCCTCACCGACCAGACCTCGGTGCTGAAGTTCATCGAGGACAACTGGAAGACCGGCCGCATCGGCGACGACTCGTTCGACGAGAAGGCGGGCACCCTGGACGCCATGTTCGACTTCAAGGCCGCTGCCGTGCCCACGCTGCAGCTCGACCCGAAGACCGGCGCCGTCGGCTGATCGCAGTTCCGTAGACCGCCCGGCCTTTTCAGTCCGAAAAGGCCGGGCGGTTTCGCATTTAAGACGGTCCGCTTACCCCTATAGTCGGCGACAGTGTGTCCAGCGAGTGGGGTAGGGCCTTGATCAATCGTCGAAAAGTGTTGCGCGACGCGGCGATTCTGCTCGCGACGGGAGCGGCGGCGGCCTGCGCCGCACCCCGCGCGACGGTGGCGACGGCGGCCTCGGGCAGCATCGCCTGGGAGCATCGGGCCGACGGTGCGGTGCGGGGTCTGCGGTACGGGCAAGACGGAGTCGTGGTCGAAACCGACGCGGTGCTGACGGGGCTCGACCTCCAGGGCGGCCGGGAGCTGTGGCGGCTACCGATCGCCACGACCGGCATCGGCCACGGCTCCGGCCTGTGGATCGGCGCGCTCGTGGTCTGCGAAACCGAACCCGACACCGGCGGGCAGCGGGCCGTCGCGCTGGATCTGGCGACGGGGCAACGGAAATGGTCCTTCGACGCACCCGAGGGGAACGTGCTCGAGGGCGCGTTCGGCGTTCGCGATTGGGTGCTCTATCTCATCGCGAGCGGACACGGCAAGAGCACCCGCGAGGTGTGGGCGGTGGACATGCGGACCAAGACCGTGCGGTGGCGGTCGCCGAGCGAAACCGAGGAGCTCTACGTTCCCGACACGGGTTCGCTGATCTACACCCGAAGTCCCGGCGCCGGCGGCGATATCGCCGCGCTCGACCTCGCGACGGGAGCGACCGTCTGGTCCCGCGCGGGCGATCCCGGCGTCTACGCCACCGCCGTCGGCTCCGGCCTGGTCGGCGGGGCCGTGCTGGTCAGCGACGGCGTGCACACCGTCTCCGGCCTGGACCCGAAAACCGGTGCCGCCCTGTGGAGCACACCCGCGCTGTCCTATCCGACCGATACCGTCTTCGGCTCCGGCGACGCCTACTACCTGTGTGACGGCGCGAAACTGCATGCCATGAATCCCGACGGGTCCGCCTCCCCGCTGTGGAGCCTCACCCTCGCCGCATCGGGGACGGCCGTGCGTGCGGGCGGCTATGCGGCCGGGGCGACCTTCTATCTGCTGGCGGCCCGCACCCTGCGCGCCATCGACGCCCACAGCAGCAAAGTCCGCTGGATGCAATCGATTCCGGACGGGGACGGATCGGCGGTCCCGTTCGCGATCGGTGAGACCCACTGCTACGTCCAATCCGGCGACGGCACCGGCGTGGTCGCGCTGATGCGCTGATCAGTGCCGGAGGTCCCGGGCCAGATCCTCGCCCAGCAGCACGAAAACGTCGGTGGTGGCATCGATCAGCTCGTCGCGGGTCATGGGCAGATCGCCCTGGAGCCAGGCGGACAGGGTCTGCACCAGGCCGCCCACCAGGTAGGTCGCGCGGAAGCCGATCACCGGTTTCGGGTCGCCTTCGGTGCGACCGTAGAAGTCGATGCCCTCGGCGGCAACGAGATTCGCGAACGCCTTGATGGTGTGCGTTGTGCGGGTGCGCAATTCGGGGGTCGAGGTGCTGACCAGCAGGGCCACCCGGGCCTTGCGGGGGTCGTCGGTGAGCACGTGGATGCCGGCGGTGATGGCGGCGTGGGCCTTGGCACGCGGGTCGTCGGGGGCGGTGTGCAGGTCCGCCAGCAGGGCGGCGGCCAGTTCCTCGGCAATGGCGTCGAACAGGGCCGAGAGCACGGCGTCGCGGCCGTCGAAGTTCTCGTAGTAGTAGCGCTCGTTCAGGCCCGCGCCCGCGCACAGGGCGGAGACGGTGAGCTTGTCGATGCCGCCGATGCCGCCGGTGCCGAGGAGGTCGAGGGCGGCGTCGAGCAGCGCGGCGCGGCGCTGGGTGCGGCGCTCGTCGGCGGAGATGCCGCCGTAGGTCCGTTGGCCGGTCACGAATCGATTCTGGCACGGCCGCGATTCTGGTAGTAGGTCTTGCCAGAATCTGAAATCTGGGGGACCCTGTTTCCAGATGCGGTGGTTCGCGTCACATAACCCGGGAGGCAACGATGCCTGCACGTGCGGCACAGAGCGGCTACTTTTCCGACGACTCGATGATCCGGCGGGTCATGCGCAAACGCGCCGTCGGTCTCACCTACGGGCAGCGGGCCCTGGTGATCGGAGCGGTGCATCCGTTGCTGTACGTCGGCACCGCCGAGCACACCCAGCACCGGACCACCCCCTACACCCGGCTCGCCCTCACCGGCCGCCTGTTCGAGGCCGTCTCCCTGGGCACCCGCGAAGAAGCCGACCGCGCACGGGCTTTCACCGCCAAGCGGCACGCCCCGGTCGAGGGCGCGCTGCCCGAGGACGCGGGCGCGGCCAACCCGCGCGGCAGCCACTACTCCGCGCGTGACCCGCACCTGATGTTCATGACCATGGCCTTCACCTTCGACTCCGCCGAGGTCATGCACGATCTGCTGGTCCGCCGCCTCACCCCGACCGAACGCGAGGGCCTCTACCAGGACTACGTGCGCTGGGGTGAACTCTTCGGCATGCCGCGCGCCGCCGCGCCCTACACCTACCGCGAATTCCGCGACTACTTCGACGCCTACCTGGCCTCCGACGAGCCCTTCCTCACCGACGAAGCCAAACTGGTCGGCTCCTACCTCATGGGTCAGCGCGTCGCCCACCCGCTCCCGATGCCCGTGCAGCAGGCCCTGACCGGCTTCTCCCTGCTGGTCCAGGGCAGCCTGCCCAAGCGCATCCGCGACATGTACGACCTGCGCTGGGCCCTGCGCGAGGAGGCCGCCTTCCGCGCCCTGGCCCGCGCCGTCCGCACCGCCCACATCTCCCCACCCCTGGTCGGCAACCCCCTCACCACTCCCATGACCGGTCCCAGCTACCCCCTCTACAAGCTGGTCACCCGCCGCGAACAGCACCTGGTCGGGTCCGGCCGCCCCTCGATGCCCGGCGTGGATCCCCGATCCCTCGCGGAGCGCCTCGGGGCGTAGGCGAACTACCCGCGCCAGTCGTGCGTATAGGTACTGAGAAAGCTCGCCAACAACAGCGCCGAACCGAGGCCGACGAGGGCCAGCGACCGCTGCGCCCACCGGTACCTGCGCCACGCGATCCGGCTTACCCGCGCGAGCTGGTTCGCCAATGCGGTGAGGCACTTGTCCGTGTCGGCCCGGATCAGCTTTTCCTTGACCTGTGCCTCGGAGAGCGACTTCAAATGGCCGAAGAAGATGAAGTTCCCGTCGAGCTCGGCCTCATGCTTCAGCCTGAAACGCCAGATCCGCGGATAGACGACGCAGATCGCGCAGACTCCGGACAGGAACAGCAGCATCCAGCCGACCCGGTACAACCACAGCGTGGACCCCGTCAGGCCGGACAGCAGTCCGCCCTCCTTGGACAGGGTGACCACTCCCGCGAGCAGGGCGACATCGAGCGTCAGTGTGAAGCTGGCCTTGACATCGACCTTCCCGATCCAATCCATGATGGCGCTGTGAATCTGCCACGCCATCGCGATGCGGTCCTTGTCGTCCATGTCTTGCCTCCTAGCGGACGGAAGACAAGTCTGCGCCGGTGCTGACCTGCGCACATGCGTATCGGGCTACCTGTTTCGACCGCCCGGTCCGGTATTGCCGAGCGGATGCCCGCAACCGCGCCGCGACCCGCCCCGGAAGGCAGCGGAGGCGCGATTTACGCTCAGCTCATGTCGAGTTCTGAGCCGACCGCTGAGCGTAAGCAGCGGGTACTGTCCGGAATCCAGCCCACCAGCGATTCCTTCCACCTCGGCAACTACCTTGGCGCGCTGCAGTATTGGGTGCGGTTGCAGGACGAGTACGACGCCTTCTACTGCATTCCGGACCTGCACGCCATCACGGTGCCGCAGGAGCCGAAGGAGCTGCGCAAGCGGACCAAGCTCTCGGCGGCGCAGCTGCTGGCGCTGGGGCTGGACCCCAAGAAGTCGACGCTGTTCGTGCAGTCGCAGGTGCCCGAGCACGCCGAGCTGGCGTGGGTGCTGAACTGCATCACCGGCTTCGGCGAGGCCGGGCGCATGACCCAGTTCAAGGACAAGTCGGTCAAGCAGGGCTCCGACAATGCCACCGTCGGCCTGTTCACCTACCCGGTGCTGATGGCCGCCGACATCCTGCTCTACCGCGCCCAGCTGGTGCCGGTCGGCGAGGATCAGCGTCAGCACCTGGAGCTGACCCGGAACCTGGCGCAGCGCTTCAACACTCGCTACAAGAAGACCTTCGTGGTGCCCGAGCCGCACATCGTGACCGGCACCGCCAAGATCTACGACCTGCAGGACCCGACCGCCAAGATGAGCAAGTCGGCCACCACCGACGCGGGCCTGCTCAACCTGCTCGACGATCCCAAGGTCTCGGCCAAGAAGATCCGCTCCGCGGTCACCGACAACGAGCGCGAGATCCGCTACGACCCGGAGACCAAGGCGGGCGTCAGCAACCTGCTGGTCATCCTGAGCTCGCTGACCGACACTCCGATCGTCACGCTCGAACGGGACTACGCCGCCAAGGGTTACGGTGACCTCAAATCGGATACCGCCGACGCGCTCATCGAGTTCGTGACTCCGCTGCGCGCGAAGGTGCAAGAATACATGTCTGACCAGGGCGAACTCGATCGCATCCTCGCATCCGGCGCGGAGCGCGCGCGCGAGGTCGCCGGGAGGACTCTCGCGCAGGTGTACGACCGGGTGGGCTTCCTGGCCCGCTGACCCGGCCGCCGCGCGGGACGGGTGCGTGGAGGTGGGCGGTGTTCGGGCAAGTTGTCGGCAAAGTGAAGGCGTGGATCGAACGGCAGATCCGCCGCCGTCCCTGGCTCGATCACGTGGTGCGCGCGGGCGGACGATACCAGCGCCAACGCGGTGACTACTACGCCGCGGGCATCACCTATTTCACTGTGCTGGCGCTGTTTCCGCTGCTGATGGTGGGTTTCGCGGTGGCGGGGTTCGTGCTGTCGCGAAACCCGCAGCTGCTCACCGATATTCAGAACAAGATCGTGGAGAACATTCCGGGCTCGGCGGGCGACTCCATCAACGATCTGATCCACCAGGCCGTCGAGTCGCGGGCGGGCGTGGGCACCATCGGTCTGATCGCCGGCGCCTACGCCGGGCTGGGCTGGATCGCCAACCTGCGGGCCGCGCTCACCGAGCAGTGGGAGCAGCCGTTCCAGCCGCGGAACTGGTTCGCATCCAAGGCTTCCGACCTGCTGGCGTTGATCGGGCTGTTCGTGGCGATCAATGTCTCGATCGGACTGTCGGTGCTGGCCTCCAGCGGTTTGATCAACAAGATCCTGGACAGCCTCCATATAGAGGAGTCGGCCTGGGTCGAGGCGCTGCTCACGGTGGCGTCGCTGCTGCTGGCGATCCTGGCCAACTGGGCGGTATTCGTCTGGATCATCGCCCGCATGCCGCGGCATCCGGTCACCTTCCACAGCGCGGCCAAGGCGGCGCTCATCGCCGCGGTCGTCTTCGAGGGGTTCAAGCAGCTGGCGTCGCTGATTCTGAAGTCGGTGGTCAACGGACCTGCGGGCGTCGTCTTCGGACCGATCATCGGCCTCATGGTCTTCAGCTATTTCACCGCGCGGATCATCCTGTTCGCCACCGCCTGGGCGGCGACCGCGTCGGAAAACGATGTACCCGTGGATATTCCGCCGCCCGGCCCGGCCGTCATCCGGCCCCGCGCCACCATCGCCGAGCTCTCGGCCGGACGCGGCGCGGCACTGTTCGGCGCGGGAGCCCTTGCGGCGACACTGCTTTCGATGCGCCGCCGCGGGTAGCGATGCTCAGCGGCGGCGGCTCATGCGCCGGGCGGCCAGCAGCAGCACCACGACCAGGACCACGCCGCCGACCATGAGGGCCACGCGCAGATCGTGGTTGTTCGAACCCGAGTCCGCGGCGGGCGCGGCCTCGGCCGGTGCCGGTGGACTGGCAAGCGCCACATCGGAACTCGGGGTCTTCGCCGCATCGCCCGGCATGTTCCCGATGCTCGCGCCCGCGGGCAGGGCGAAGGCGTAATCGAGGAGTTTGGCCGCCTGCTCCCAGGGGCGGAACGGGCGCACATCCGCCTTCAGCAGCGTCACCACGTAGCGGTGCCCATTGCGTTCGGCGGCCGCCACGAAGGTCTGCCGGGCGTCGTCGGTGTAGCCGGTCTTGCCGCCGATCGCGCCGTCGTACTCGTAGAGCAGGTGATTGTCATTGGCGATGGGGAAGCCCGGATGATCCTTGTCGTCAGGGTTTTTCGGGTCCGCCGGGAAGCCGGGGAAGTCCACCTGCTCGGTGTGGATGAGCTCCGCGAACAGCGGCAGCGTCATGGCGTGCCGGAACAGCAGCGCCAGATCGAAGGCCGAGGTCTGCATGCCGGGCCCGTCCAGCCCGGACGGGGTGGCGGCGCGAGTGTCCAGCGCCTGCAACTGTTTCGCGAGCGCGTTCATCTTCGCGACGGTCGCCGTGTCCCCGCCCAGCTGGGTCGAGATGGTATGCGCGGCATCGTTTCCGGACGCCATGATCAGCGCCTGGAACAGCTGCTTGTTGGTGTACCGCCCGCCGGGTCCGATCCCGACCCGGGTGCCGTCGGCATTGGCGTCGTCCTGGGTGCCGATCACCGTCTTGTTCACATCCAGCGCCGGAATCGCCACCGACGCCAGCAGCACCTTGATGGTGGAGGCGGGCCGATACCGCCCGTGCGGATCCTTCGCGGCGATCACCCGTCCGCTGTCGAGATCGGCCACCTCCCAGGCGGTGGCCGAAATCCCCTCCGGCACCGCCCCGGCCCCCGACGGCAGGATGACCCCGCACCCGCCCAGCTGCTTGCCCCCGACCGGCGAGTCCGGAATCGGCAGGGCCGCGGGGGCCGTGCTCCCGGGCTCGGGCACTTCGGAGGTGTCGATGGGCGGCGGCGGGGCCGTCTTGTTCGGGCAGCCGTCGGTATTGGGCGTGGTGAACGGCGTTGTCGTGGTGGAGGGTTGGGCCATTGCCGGGCACGGCAGCGGCCCGAAGGCCACCGCGGCGGACGCGATCGTGGCCAGCGCCAGGACGGCGGCGGGAAGGCTGGGCGAATACCTGCGGATACTCATCGCGCCCGACTCTAACGCCGACCGGTCGCCCCGGCGCGCGGTGACCCGCAGTGCGGTTGCGGCCGTGCGGAACTTAATTCGCGGTGTGGTTCACCGGGCAGCCGTGGGCCAGCGGGCCGAGCAGCTTGTTGTTGTCGTAGAAGTGCTCGAGCTCGAGGATGCGCAGGTCCTCGGAGACCTTGGCAATGGTGATGCCGGTCATCTCGATGAGCTCGCCGGTGGGCTGGTGGCCCTTGTACTCACCCTCGTAGCGGCCCCAGTGCCGCCACTTGAAGGCGACGGTCGGCGGGCCGGACAGCACCTCGAGGACCTCCCAGAAGAAGCCGCCCGGGAAGGCGGTGTGGAAGATCTTGTGCGAGGACTCGAAGTCCTCACCCTCGACGTTGTAGAAGGGGTTCTCACCGATCAGGATGTTGTAGGAGCCGATGCGGGCGAACTCCTCGGCGTCCTGCCACTGGCCGCCGTTGACCCGGCCGCGGTAGTGCTCGGCCACCAGCGAGACCCACTTGGCCGGATCCTTCTTGTGCGAGACCTCCATCTCGAAGACCTTCACGAGCTCTTCGACGATGTGCTCCAAGGAATCCGGCGCGTGCTGGGTGGTGCGCTCGACCGGGATGACTTCCTTGCTCAGGTGGTAGTCGGGCGCGCCCTCGCGCCAGTCCTCCGGTGCGGCGGCGGCGATCACGGCATCGCGGCCCTGCAGATGCAGGGGGGCTTCGGCGGCGGATTCGGTTGCTTGGTCGGTCATTTCGTACCTCACGTGTCCAGACCCGTTGGGGGGTCGCAGATCTCAAAACGGACCGGATGACGGTAACAGGATGAGTACTTCATGTCGCGGCAGGCATCAGTCGCATGACGTGACAAGAATTGACAGTCTCTATAAAATGGGAGACTCTCTCATTATCGAAAAACTCTCAAATGATTGGATCTGTCATGGAAGCTCGGGGAGTGCGCCGCTGGCTGGCGTTGGGGGCCCTGGCGGTGGCGATGCTGACCATCGGTCTCGACGTCACCGTGCTCACCGTCGCCCTGCCCACCCTCGCGGTCGACCTGCACGCCGATACCTCCGCGCTGCAGTGGTTCAGCAGCGCCTACACCCTGGCCCTGGCCGCCTTCATGCTCCCGGCGGGCGCCCTCGGCGACCGGTACGGTCGCAAGAAGTTCCTGCTCGCCGCGCTGCTGCTGTTCGGCGTGGCCTCGGTCGCCTGCGCCTTCGCCACCTCGTCCGGTCAGCTCATCGCCGGTCGCGTGGTGCTCGGCCTGGCCGCGGCCGTCATGATGCCGCTGTCGATGGCCGTGCTGCCCACGCTCTTCCCGGAACAGCGCGAGCGGCAGCGCGCCATCACCATCTGGATCACCTCGACCGCCATCGGCCTGCCGCTGGGCCCGATCGTGGGCGGCTGGCTGCTGCAGCACTACTGGTGGGGCTCGGCCTTCCTGTTCAATGTGCCGCTGGTGATCATCGGCGCGACGGCGACGGCGCTGCTGGTGCCGGAATCGCACAGCGGGAACGTCTTCCGCATCGATCTGCTCGGCGCACTGCTGTCGGCGCTCGGAATGCTCGGCATCACTTACGGTTTCATTCGCTGCGGCCAGCAGGGCTGGGGCGACGCGCTGGCTTGGACCTCCATCGCCGCCGGTGTCGTACTCGGTGTCGCGTTCGTACTGTGGCAGCGCCGCACCGCGCACCCGCTGGTCGACCTCGGGCTCTTCGCCGAGCCCGGATTCCGCTGGGGCACGGTGTTCATGGTGCTGGTGAACTTCGCGATGTTCGGCCTGTTCTTCACCATGCCGCAGTACTTCCAGGCGGTGCTCGGGGTCGACACGCTCGGTAGCGGCGTGCGACTGCTGCCGCTCACCGGCGGGCTGGCCGTGGGATCGCGGCTGGTGGATCGGTTGCTGCCCAAGGTCGGTGTGCGTGCCGTGCTGGTGGCCGGATTCGTGCTGCTCACAGCGGGTCTGGGCATGGGCGCGCTGATCACCGTGGACAGCGGCTACGGCTTCGCGGCCGCCGCGCTGGTATTGCTCGGCGTCGGAATGGGATTCGTGATGCCCGCAGCCATGGGCGCGGCCACCGACGATCTCACCCCCGAGCGGGCGGGCTCCGGCTCGGCGCTGCTGCAGGCGCTGCGGCAGGCGGGCGGCACCATCGGCGTCGCCATCCTCGGCACCGTGCTCTCCACCCGATACCGTTCCGGCCTGGGCGATCTCGACCGCACGCCGATCTCCGACGGGGTGAACGCCGGGGTGGGCGTGGCCCGCAAGCTGGGCGACCCGGCCCTGCTGTCCCACGTGCAGAGCGCCTTCATCGACGGCATGAGCGCCATGCTCTGGGTCTGCGCCGCCATCTGCGCGATCGCCGCGGTGCTGGCCGCGATCGTGATCCGACGCAAGGATCCGGTCGTGACCGCGGATGTGAATACGGGACAATCGGTCCATGTCGGCTGAGACGGCCTCCGCGACGCCCCCGGCCCCGGTGAAGACCGCGGCCGGGGGCGGCCTGCGCGAACGCAAGAAGGAACGCACCCGTCGCACCATTCGCACCGAGGCGTTCCGCCTGTTCCGCGAACAGGGCTACAACGAGACCACGGTCGAGCAGATCGCCGCAGCCGCCGACATCTCCCCGAGCACCTTCTTCCGCTACTTCCCGTCCAAGGAACAGGTCGCCATGGCCGACGATCTGGATCCGGTCATGATCGCGTCCTTCGAATCGCAGCCCGCGCACCTGTCGGTGCTGGCCGCCTTCCGCCAGGCCACCCTGGAGTCGTTCGCCGCCCTCGCCCCCGAGGATCGGGAGTTCGAACGGCAGCGGGTGGCGCTGCTCTCCTCGGTGCCGGAACTGCGGGGTGCGGTCGCGCGGGAGCTGGAGCGCAGCAATGAGCTAGTCTGCGAGCTGGTCGCGCGCCGAATCGGGCGCGCGCCAGACGATTTCGAGGTGCGGATCTTCGCCGGTGCGTTGAGCGGGGCGATGCTGGGCTTCATCGACAGGGACAACTTCGGCCCAGAGCAGATCATCCGGGTCATCGAATTCCTCGAGGCCGGGATGCCGCTCTAGACCGGGTTCACGCTCACCAGCCGCGCGACCGTGTCGTCGGTCATGGTGTCGAAGAACCCGCCGACGACATCCTCGATCTCGGTGATGGATTCGGCGCAGTACAGCACCGGCTGATAGTGCGTGATGTCGTAGACGATGGTCCCCATGGCGTGAATGTCCAGCGGCCGCAGGTCGGCCTGGCGGAACTCCTCGATCTCGCCGTAGGAGGACAGCAAACCCGCACCGTAGCAACGGACTTCGCCGCGTTCGCGCAGCACGCCGAACTCCAGCGAGAACCAGAACACGTCGGCCAGGAACTTCAGCGCCCGCTCGGTCTCGAGCCGGGCGACCGCCGCGCCCACAGTCTCGTACAGGGCCGCGAAGCGGGGGCTGGCCAATTGATTGGCGTGGCCGAGGATTTCGTGAATGGCATCGGGTTCGGGGGTGTAGAGCGGGGCGGAGTGATGGCGAATGTACTGGGTGGAGTGGAAGGTCCGGTCGGCGAAGGAGCCGAAGAACTCGCGCAGCGGCACCAGTCCGGCCGCCGGTGCGTAGCGGAATCCGGTGAGCGGCACCAGTTTCGCGGAGACCTCGTCGAGCTGGGGAATGTGGTCCGACGGCAGCCCCAGCCGTTCGGCGGCAGCGATCACCTCCGTGCAGGCGTAGCGCTCCCGCTTGCGGGCCAGCTCCGCCGAGACGATGCGCCAGACCTCCTGCTCCTCCGCGGAGTATTCGACGCGCGGGACCGGTTCCCCCGGCCGGTAATCCAGGGCCATGGCGGCGATGGCGTTGCGGCGGGCCCGGTACACGGGATCGTGCACACCCGGGTGCTCGTCGCTCAAGTGCACCGTCACGTCGCCGTCGGCCCCCTTCGTGACCGGCGAGTACAGCTGAGCCTCGGTGAACATGACTCGATGCAATCACTGTGTGATCGTGGCCACAATGGAAGCCCGGTCAGCTGGTCAAATTGTTCACCTGTAGTGGGGCATGTGGACTGGCGACCGCTTGTTCCGTGCCGTTCGCTGGGCAGTCCGTATAGCGCGCCGCCACTGCTGCTTGCCGTTCGGTTGCCTGCGGCCCGGTGGACCGCGCAACGGCGAAGGCCGCCGACATCGCGATGATGGCGGCGGCCTTCGGGTTTCGGCTCGCTCGGATCCCGTTTGCAGCCGGGTCCGAGGCGGCGCGACCGGGTCAGCGCGGGGCGTTGGCGGGGTCGATCAGGGTGGGGGTGCGGCCCTGCTTGCGGGCCTGCTTGGCGTCCTCGAAGAACTCGCGGCTGAACAGGGCCGACAGCACCGCGATGCCGCCGCGGTGGATGCGGAACTCGCTCTTGGCGCTGGAACCGGTCAGCCGGATGACGCGGCCCGCGGCGTGCTGCGGGCGGGACGTGTCCTTGACCTTGCCGCGGCCGGTCCACTCCAGCTCCGAGTAGTCGATGACCGCGTCCTCGGGGACGAGCAGCTTGACCATCGCGTGGTCGAGGTCGGCGTGCACCACGATCTCCTGCTCGCCCTCGATCCAGGGCGAACGCAGGTCGATGACGACGCTGCCGTAGCGGGCCTTCACCTCGAACGAGGAGGCGTGGGTCCAATCGCCCAGGTGCTTCTCGGTGGCGTGGTCGGTGTGGATCTTGACGGTGTCGGTGGCCTCGGTGGTGTTCATTGCCCTGTCCTTTCGGAGTGTGGTGCTGGTCGGGTTCGCCTGCTCCTCAATAGTGGCACACAAACTAGTTTCAACACAACTAGTTCTGTGAAACTAGTTCTTGAGCACCTAGTACGATGGGGGCATGACAGCATCGACGCAGGCCACGCAGTTCAAGCGCTCGCCCCTGGCCATGGCGGTGCTCGGCATCCTGCATCTGGAGCCGATGCACCCGTACGCCATCCAGCGCCGCATCAAGGAGTGGGGCAAGGACAAGGTCGTGAATGTGGGGCAGCGCGCGCAGCTCTACAAGACGATCGCGCGACTGCTGGAGGCCGGGCTGGTGGCGGTCCGCGAAACCGGCCGGGATCAGCAGTATCCCGAGCGCACCGTGTACGAGATCACCGACGCGGGCCGCACCGCGTGCCTGGCGTGGATCAATGAGATGGTCAGCACGCCGCGCAACGAATTCCCGGAATTCCCTGCGGCGCTGTCATTTCTGATGCTGCTGAGCCCCGACAGCGCGCGGTCCGAGCTGGAGAAGCGCGCGAATGCCTTGCGCGCCACGCTCGATGAGATCGATGCGGGCACCGCGCAGGCGCGGCAGTACGGGCTGCCGCGCATCACCCTGCTCGAGGACGAGTACGCGCGCGCGGTCACCGCCGCCGAATTGCACTGGCTGGAAGGCGTTCTCGCCGACCTCGCCGACGGCAGCCTGACCTGGTCCTGGGAATCCCTGGCCCGGTTCCGGGATCAGACCACCGCTTGATCGAGGAATCGATCAGAAGAAGCCGTCGTCGTCATCGAGCATCTCGCCGACGAGCATGCCGCCGACCAGACCGGCCGCACCCGCCCCGATCATCGCGCCGGTGCTGTGGCCCTGCCGCGGCGGCGTAGCCCGGCTGCGGCGGATAACCCTGCTGCACAGGCTGATAGAATGGCGGCTGCGTCGTCTGCAGGCGTTGCGCACAGAATTGGCAGACCTCGACGGTACGGGCCACACCCCACTGCGGCTGCCACGACATTTGCCTGCCGGCCTGGCCGTGAGCCGGGTCGAAGAAGCAGATCACACGGTGAAAACGAGTAAGGCCGGTACCGGAGTTCCCGGCCTTCGGATTTCGGCTCAGGCAGGTGCCGCGCAGCGGAGTCCGTCGGCGGGCACGGTGAGTTCGGTCAGATACTTCACCACCGGATCGTCGACGCAGGCGACACCGTCGCCGAAGACGGTGTGCTGCTCGGCTTCATAGGTGATCAGACCGGCATCGAAGGCCTTCGCCAGCGCGACACCGGACTTGTACGGGGTGGCGGGGTCGTCGGTGGTCGCCACCACCACGATTTTCGGCAACCCCGACACCTTCGGGGTGTGCGGCTGCGCCGTCGGCTTGATCGGCCAGAAGGCGCAGACGTCCAAGGGTGCCTTGCCGGTTCCGCGCCCGTCATCGCGAAACGGTGCGGCGCTGCGGTTTTCGCGGTCCCGCGTGGCGGCTTCGGTGCGATCGGTGACCCGCTTCTCCTCGAGGCAGCGCACCGCGTTGAACACGTTGGAATCGGAGCCGCTGTCGATTTCGTGCAGAGCCAGCAGGGTATCGCCATTGCCCCGGGTCAGCTCGGTCAGCCCCTTGGTGAGCGTCGGCCAGGCATTCTGGCTGTAGAGCGTCGTTTCGACGGCGTCGATCGCGGCGCTGTAGCCGAGCGTGCGGGACTTGGAGGTGGGGACGGGGTGGTCGAGCAATGGCAGCGCCAGCTCCCGGAACTTCTGCGTCGCCAGTTTCGGATCGGTGCCCAGCGGGCAGTCCGCGGACTTGGCGCACGAGGTGGCGTAGTCCTCGAAGGCGCGCTGGAAGGCCGCCGATTGACTCGAGAACAGGCCCTGCGCCGGATCCACCCCACCGTCGAGCACCATCGCCCGCACCTTGGTCGGGAACAGTTCGGCGATCGTCGAGCCGAGCCGAGTCCCGTACGAATAGCCCAGATAGTTCAGCTTCTCATCGCCGAGCACCGTACGAATGAGATCGAAATCCCTTGCCACATCAACGGTTCCGGCATATTCCAGCAGATCCTTGTCGGTACGCGCACGACAACTCGCGACATAGGTCTGCTCATCCTTCTCGGTCTGCGCGATACCCGCGTCGCTCCGATCGTGCGAACTGCCCTTCCAATCGAACTGCGACTCCGCCGACGACTGGCACTGCACACTCGGCGTCGAGGCTCCGAGCCCGCGAACATCGACGCCGATGATGTCGAAGCGTTCGGCCAGCTTGGTTTTCGACAGCAACACCGGCTCCGCCAGCCCCGGCCCGCCCGGCCCACCGGGATTGGTGAGCAGCGACCCGATCTTCCGCCCACTGGCAGCCAGCCGCGAGATCGCAATCTCCGCGGTTTTCCCATCCGGCTTCTTGTAGTCGATGGGCACCGTGACACGCGCGCACTGCAAGCCCTTTCCAGGCAACTCACTGCCGCCCGGGTAGTCGTCGCAGGCGCCCCACTTCACCTGCTGCTTCAGGAATCTGTCCATCCCGGCTTCCGGCGGCGCAGCCGACGCCGGAAGCGTCCCGCCCAAGTCACCGACCAGTCCGGCGACCGCCAGCAGTGAGGCGGCCGCAGTGGCCGTGCCCAGTCGTCTGGCGATGGATCGCGTACTTCTCTTACGGTTGACAAGCATTGATAACCCCCTGGGTGAGTCCCATCGTTGGTCACCACGGGCGCGATCTATTGCCGGTTCTCCCGCCCGGCCGGGTGTTATCCGATCGAAACGTCTTCGCTCACGGTGTTCCGGCGGGGAGGGCGTCGATGGTCGGTCCGATATTCCCCGTCGCACGGTAGAGGTCATCCGCATCGAAGATCAGGCGCTGATCCGCACGTTGTTGCCGTGTGACTCCGGGTGCTGGTCTCGACGCGTTCAGATCGATGAAAATAATTGTGCACCTTGGTATTCAAGGTGCTCACTTGGCTGGAACGGGCACAGGGTAAGGGTTTGGTACTTATTCTGACTTGATGGCGGAGCGATTCTTGGCGGAGCCTGCGGAGCCAATTGATCACTTCAGACGCCCGCTGAGGGTCTTCGGGTAGGCTCTCGGTCACCTAATACT
>NZ_BJWY01000149.1 GCF_007990715.1 Nocardia seriolae NBRC 15557
AGTACTAGCCGCAAAGCGCGCCACCCCTGAGTACCGGGCAGCCATGAAAGCCTACGCGCTGGCGCATGAACTGGGTTGCCAGGTGCGTGCGGTCCGGGAGACGCGAGGCTGGACGCAAACCGAGCTAGCCAGGCGAGCCGGTCTGAAACCGCACGCGATCAGTCGTCTCGAGGCCGGAGATGTGGTGCCTACGTTGACGACCCTCGAGCGAGTTGCCGCCGCCCTCGACGCCGAGCTGTCGGTGTCCCTGGCCGCATAACCACGACAGACGACACCAGCTCGACGGTCCATTGATCAGAAGTTGGGCGGGGGACATGCCACTGCGACCGGTGTGTGCATCGGCTGAGGCTCACATGGTGCCCGTGGGGATCGAGCCGAGCCTGTCGCGGATCGCACCGGAACGGGGCCGGGATCGAACCGAATCAGGGGCTGGGTCGTTTCAACCACGTCGGCGTACCGAGCAATCGAGGTCACGATGAGTGTCGATCAGGTAGGGCGCAGAGAGATCGTCGTCGCGGCGGGGGTGGTGATGGCGGCGGCCGCGTGCAGCACTCAGCGCGCGGCGTCGCCACCAGCCGCCACCACCTCCGGCGCGACGGCCACCACCACGGCGGGCGCGCCGCCGACCACCACCACAGCGGCTGCACCGCCGCCGAGCACGGAGGCGCCCGCGGCGGAACCGGGGCCCGCGCCGGTGAACGGCACCGTGCTGGCCGGTACCGAGCAGGTGCCGGTCGGGGGCGGCGTGATTCTCGGGGACACCGTGGTGACGCAGCCGAATGCCGGGAATTACCTGGCCTTTTCGACCGTCTGCCCGCATCTGGGCTGCGCGGTGAACTCGATTTCGGGCGGCGTGATCAATTGCCCCTGTCACGGCAGCCAATTCGGGCTGGACGGTTCGCTGGTGCGCGGGCCCGCGACGCGGGGGCTGGCGGCGCGCGAGGTGAGCGTGCAGGGCGGGCAGTTGGTCGCCGGTCCCGCGCCCGCTCCGCCGGTGGCTCCGGCCGCCGAGCAGCAGCCGCAGGCCGAGCCCGCGCCGGTGACGGTCACCGAGGCGGGCGCACCCGACAATGCGCTGGCGCGAACCTCGGAGATCCCGGTGGGCGGCGGCCTGATCGTCGGCAATACCGTTGTGACGCAACCGAATGCGGGCCATTACGTCGGATTGTCGGTGATCTGCACCCACCTGGGCTGCGCGGTCAACGAGATCTCCGGCGGGACCATCAACTGCCCGTGCCACGGCAGCAAATTCAATCTGGACGGATCGGTGGCGACCGGCCCCGCCTCGCGGCCCCTGGACGGCCGCGAGGTGAGCGTGCAAGGCGAATGGGTGGTTTCGGGCGCGGGCGATCCGAACGCCCCGATCCCGCCGCCGAAACCCTGGTGGTGCGAGATCATTCCGCCCGGCTGCCTGGGCTGCTGAACGCTCCGCTGGTTCACTACGTTCGAAGACCGTGATGGCCACCCGCTGAACGGACCGCAACTCGCCGGTCCGGACTGCAAGGTCCGATTCGGTCGGTTACGCGCTGGCACACTCGATCTCCATGGCGAGCGATGCGGAGTCGGATGGTCCGGGCGAAGGCGTCCTACAGCGGGGATTCGGCCGGGCGCTCATGGTCTTCGGTGGCCTGTTCCTACTGATCGGCAGCTATCAGCCGCTGTTGTCCTTCGACCGTATCGGCGGTGGTCGCGAATATTCGTTCATCGATCTGCGGGATTTCGGGACGCTACCGATGGGCCCGCTGATTGCCGGTGCGGTACTGCTCATCCTGCTTCCCGGACTGCTGGGCGAACGATTCCAAACCTCCGAGGCCATTGCAGGCGTCCTGGTCGTCACCTGTGCGCAAGCGTTCGCCACCGTCCTCTGGGTCGCGATCGGTTTCACCCTGATGTCGTCGGCCGAATCCGAGTCCAAGAGGGTGTACGAGATCTCCGGAGTCGACCTGAAGTTCGGTCTGTACCTGCTGATTCTCGGCTTGGCGCTGGCTGTCGCCGGGGCGATCTGGTGGTGCGTCAATGTCAGGCGGCGCGAGGGGTAGCGGTCAGTAGGGCTGGGCGGTGGAGGTCCAGCGTGGGGACAGTTGGTCGGTGCGGGAGCGGGGGAAGGAGAGGTGGGTGGGGTCGCCGTCGGAGGTGTAGCGGTCGGTGGGGTTGGCGGCGAGCCAGTCGAGCCAGTAGGTGGACGCGAAGGGGATCGGGGTGCGGCCGGAGCGGATTCGGGGGAGGGCGGTCGGTTCCATGTTGGTGGCGAAGGGGGAGGGGGCGGGATTTGCTCCGACCAAAAGGACCGCGGCGAAGTTGTACGAGGTGCCGTCCCAGGAGCCGGAGGCGGCGAGGGTGCGGTCGGCGGGATAGACGCCCAGGGGGAGGGCCATGGAGCGGAGAGGGGTGCCGGGGGTGGCGGCGGTGATGGCTCGGATGTTCTGGACGAGTTCGCGTTGGACGTCGGTGGCGGGGAGGCGGGCGAGGTTGGCGTGGGTGGCGGTGTGCGCGCCGAGGTCGTAGCCGTGGCGGGCGAGCCAGGGCAGCGTGCGGGGGTCGGCGCCGAAGGGGTCGTTGTTGACGTAGAAGGTGGCGGTGGCGGCGAAATCGGGGTGGCGGGAATGGAATTGCTCGAGCAGGCCGACGGCGCAGTCGGGGGTGGGGTCGCCGGAGGCGGTGAGGGTGAGCTGGGGGCGGGTGGAGTCGTCGAAGGTGAGGATCACCGGGTGGGTGCCCGCGGGCAGGTCGATGCTGCCCGAGAGGAAGGTGGCGATGGTGATCGGGCGGTAGCCCTCGGTGTAGAGCCGGTCCAGCTCGGCGGTGAATTGCTGTGGCGTCTCGTCGTATTCGCTGCCGGGGTCGGTCTCGATGCGGTGGTACATGAGGATCGGGATCTGGCCCAGCTCATTGGCGGCGATGGTGGCCGGGTCCGGTGGGCGGGCGGCCAGGGGCGGTGTGGTGGTGGCAGGTGGCGGCGCGGTGGCGGTCGTCCCTCCGCATGCGGCGGCGGTCGCGCACATCAGCGCCGCCGTGACCATTCGCAGCATGGTCCACGCCCTCATCGCAGCAACGCTACTCTGCGGCAACGGTTTTGAGTTGATCTCCGCGAAACTCGGCCGTCACCTGACGCCAGGCGCGATAGTGGTGCGCAACAGGCGTCTGTGGAAGTTGGTGTGTACGTTGCTCATGCGACTCCGGTCGATCCGCCGCCGGCGGTCCGCCCTGCTCGCTGTCGGTGCGGTGCTCGTCCTGATCCTCGCCGCATCGGCCTTCATCTTCGGCCGCGGGCGTCCCTCGGTCGCCGCCGCCGAGGCCCGGCCGCCCCGGCTGGAGCTGACGCCGCAGGCCGCGGCGGGGTCCTATCGCGATCCGGTCACGGTGCGCGGCAAGGCGATCGGTGCGAAACAGGTGACGATTGGCGACCGGTCGGTACAACCCGCGCCGGATGGGAGCTTCGAACTCACGCTGCCGCATGCTCCGGTGGACACCACGGTGGTGGCCATCAACAAGGCCGGGGACAAGGCTACCAATCCGTTGAAGGTGGATGTGGTGCTGCCGCGCATCCGCGCCGTGCACGTCACCGCCTACGGCTGGGCCTACGAACCCATGCGTGAGGCCGTGCTGGATATGGCCCGGGAGGGCCGCATCGACACCATCGAACTCGATATCAAGGACGAGGACGGCATCGTCGGCTACGACTCGCAGGTGCCACTGGCTCGCGAATCCGGTGCGGCCAGCACGATTTACGACGCCGGGGCGGCGCTGAAGCAGCTGCACGATATGGGGCTGAAGGTGGTGGGCCGGATCGTCGCCTTCCGCGATCCGACGCTCGCGGGCTGGGCCTGGCACAACGGCCACCCCGACTGGGTGATCCAGAATTCGGGCGGTCAGCCGTACTCCAGCGGGTACGGGGCCATCGCCTTCACCAATTTCGCGAGCCCCGAAATCCGTTCGTACAAACGCGATCTCGCGGTGGAGGCCGCGCGACTCGGCTTCGACGGTGTCATGTACGACTACATCCGCAGGCCCGACGGCGGGCTGGGCGGCATGCAGTTCCCTGGGCTGGGCGAGTCGCCGTCGGATTCGATCGCGAACTTCCTGCGCGAGGTCCGGGATCCGGTGCACGACGCGGGAGCCTCGCTCAGCGCCGCGGTCTTCGGCATCGCCGCCACCCGGCCCGACGAGATCGCCCAGGACATCCCCTCGATGGCCCGGTACGTGGATTTCCTCGCCCCGATGCTCTACCCCTCGCACTGGCATCCCGGCGAATACGACGTGGCCAACCCCAATTCGCAGCCCTACGACATCGTGTTCCGCTCGCTGCAGGACTTCCGGGCGCGCACGGCCGGCACCAATGCCCAGATCATCCCGTGGCTCCAGGACTTCAGTCTCGGTGTAGCCTACGGCGACGCACAGGTGAAGGCCCAGATCGACGCCACCCACGACGCCGGGTACAACGGCTTCTTCCTCTGGAACCCCGCCGTCACCTACCACCCAGGCGGCATCCTCCCCGGCTGATCGCCGGATCGCCCTCCGGGGCAGGAGGGCTGCATCGTGTCCGGAATTCTGCTGGAATCCGACCGCCGCCGTGAGGCGCTGCGGACGAACCTATGGTTCGTGCCGACGGTCGAAGTGCTGGCGGCGGTGGCGCTGTTCGTGGGCACGTATCTACTGGACCGGGCGGTGTACCGGGGCGCGTTCGAGGTTCCGAGCTGGGTGATCGGCGGCACGCCCGACTCCGCGCGGCAGGTGCTCACCGCCATCGCCGCGGCCATCATGACGGTGGTCGGCGTGGTCTTCTCGATCACCATCGTGGCGCTGACCCTAGCCTCCACCCAGTTCGGGCCGCGCATGCTGCGCCTGTTCATCCGGGATCGCGGCACCCAGATCACGCCGCAGCCGGGACGGGTACGTGCGGGTCATCGCGGCGCGGGCGAATTACGAGCGGCTGGTGCAGCGGGCGTTCGAGAAGATCCGCCAGGACGGGCGCGGCAGCCCGGCGGTCATGATCCGGCAGCTCGACGCACTCGCCCAGATCGCCAGCCGCACCGATGATCCCGCGCGGCGCGGGGTGCTGCTCGAGCAGGCGGAGATGATCAAGCGGTCGGCGCTGGAGTCGATTCCGGAGGGCGCGGATCTCCAGGACGTGCTGCGGCGGTACCGGGTGATGGCGCAGTTCCGGACCGAGGAGTAGTTCCGGACCGCGGAGCGGTCAGTGCCGGAACCATCGGGTGCGGCGGGAATTCCGGTCGTCCGGAAGGGGCTTCGCCGCCGGGGGGAGGGTGTCGGCCGGGTCGAGGGTGAGCAGGGGGGCGATGGCGCGGGGGAGGTCGAAGCGGGTGCGCAGCCACGGCCAGGCGGGGGAGAGGGTATCGGTCAGGTCGACCGGGGGGAGGTTCAGGGCGGCCACGGCGTGCAGAAGGGTGGGGTGGGGCAGGTCCCACCGGCGGGCGCACTCGGTGAGCAGGGTGGGGAGTCGATCGGGCGGGGTGAAGGCGAGGATACGGCGCAGGGCGGGGACGGCGTCGGGGGCCTTGGACCGGGAAACTAGCTCGGCGACAACGTATTCGGGGTCGGCGGTCAGGGCTGCCGAGAGGATTCCGCACGGGTATTCGGCGGCGGGCCGGTCGGTGGCCGGGGTGTGGATCAGGTCCGAGAGTTCGGTTCGGGACCAGCTGGTTCTTCTGAGGCGGCCGAATGGCAAGCGGGGCAGGCGGATTCCACCGCGTTCGGATTCGGGTTCCGGGGCGGGGACGGCGAGGGTCACCAGGGCCTCGATCGGTTCCGGGAGGTGCAGTGGACGGCGGAGCGTGCGCCATGCGGGGCGCAGGGCGGCGACCAGCTCGGCGGGCTCGGATCGCGAAAGGGTCAGGGCCTTCAGCAGATCGGCGGTGTCGAGGGCCGGGTAGCGGGCGGCCTCGGCGATGAGGGTCGGCAGCAGCTCGGTCGGCGCGCAGGCCAGGATCTGGTCCAGCGCATAGCGATCCCGGCCGTTGCAGGAGACGTTCACCACCAGCTGGGCCACGATGGCGAGGTTGGTGTACATGGCGCTGCGCAGGATCCGGCTGTCGGCGGTGTGGACGCCGGGATCGTCTACCTCGGCATTCAGGGTCTCGTACACCAGGGCCCGGTCGCGGGATTCGAGGGAGTGCTCGCGCAGGGTGCGGTGGCGCAGCAGGTATCCGGCGATCACGCGGCGGCGCTCGTGATCGCCGGTGGCCCAGTCCTTTCGCAGGCGCGGCCAGACGGATTCGGCGTCGGCGGGGGTGAGCGGGCCGGAGCCGTTGGTGAGTCGGGCCCAGGCGGCCGCGGCGAGCGCGTCGCTCATATCGAGATCGAGCAGGCGCGCCACCTCGACGGTGCGGGCGCGGTCGGGGCCGTCGGCCAGGATGCGGTCGGTGAGCAGCTGTTCGAAGGTGCGGCGGACGCCGGGGCGGTGGTCGTGGGCGGCCAATGCCCTTGCCGCGGAGGGTCTTCCGATGGCGAGGGCGACGGCGCGGCTCGCGACGGTCTGGTCGCGGAACCAGTCGGGGGACAGCTCGGGATCGGCGATCACCTCGGCCAGGGAGTCGTCGTCGAGCTCGGCGGGGGGACGGGAACGCAGGTGCCTGCGGTGACACCACTGGCCGATTTCCGCTGCCGTGGAGAGACTTTCGGGGATCGCCACACCGGCGCGCCGGTAGTCGACGAGCTGCTGACCGAGCTGGACGAAGGGGTCCGATTCATCGCCTCGATCGCCCGGGGAGACGATGCGGCGTTCGCCGCCGGGCGCGGCGGGGTTGTCCCGGGTCACCGCGGTGATGGCCGGAGGGTGCACGGCCGGGGTTGTGGAGGTGCAGAAGGTCAAGTCGCGCAGGCTGTTCCGCGGCAGGATGCCGTAGAGCGCGCGCAGCATGGCCAGGGCGTCGGTGGCGTGCTCGACATGCAGCTCGACGGCGGGGCCGCGACCGGACAGATGCGCGAGGGTGTAGCCGAGCAGCGCGGGCAGCCATTCCAGGTCGAGGTAGGCGTCGGCCGCGGCGGTGAACGCGGAACCATTGCGGTCCAAAGGTTTCGGTGGGGGGTTCCAGCGGTCTGTCGGGTATCGGGGATCGTCGAGGGTGGTGCGGAATCCGCCGGAGTCGTAGAGGGTCAGGGTGGTCGCGCCGTCCAGCGTTCCGGGTTCGGCAGCGATCAGGTGTGCCACGCAGGTGCCGGGGCGTGCGTTCGAGGGCGTCTTCAATACCGCGACGGCCAGTCCGCGCGCCAGCGTGAATTCCAGTGCGAAAGCGTCCGGCGCGGCCGGGGCCCCGTCCCAGGACACCAGCGAACCCAGCTCCCGCGTGGTGGATCCCAGTGCGGCGGGCTAGTTTCCGGAGCGTGCGACCACGCCGACACCGGTGCCGGAGGACTCCAGGCTCACCATGGCCCAGCCGCACAGCAGTTGCGCGAAACCCGTCATCGGTCCGCCCGTAGGTGGTCGATGAGGTTGAGCATGTGGATCACCGGGTCCACGGCGGCGAAGGGTTTGAACACCGGGTAGGTGTTGTCGGCCCGCTTGCCGCAGCCCACCGCCGAGACCGGGAAGTAGCGGTTGTGCGGGAAATGGATGGACAGCGTCGAGTCGACGGCCGGAAACAGTTTGCGCACAAGTGATCTCGTGGCGTCGGAGCGGTAGTCGATCTGGCCCGGCTGGTAGAGGTTGCCCGCGCCGTTGAGGCTGTACGGGGTGTCGGCCCAGTCCGCGGGCGGTGCCACGATGCCGACCTCGGGCAGGTTGATCAGCGACAGCAGATCGGATTTCGCGATGATCGTCGAGGCGTGCAGGCGGGGTGGCTCGATCGGCAGGTCCAGCGGATAGCTGTTGGCGGTGCGCCACAACTTGGCGATCTGATCGATCATCATCTTGGTGCGGCCCACGGTCTGGGAGTGCTCGACATTGTTGCTCAGGCTGTCCGCGTTGGCCGGGCCCGCGTGCTCGCGCATCATGGCCAGGTACTGCTTGTTCAGGGTGGACGGCACCACGAACCAGATGAAGTCGGCGATGGCCAGGTGCGGGCTCACCTTGGCGGCGATCTCGGCGTCGGCGACATCCTCGCCCGCGACGTCCACGAACGCGAGATTCACTGTGCGCCTGGTGGACAGGGACGTGAACTTGATCAGGATCGGGGTGCGGACCTGCCAGTTGCTCCAGGCGTGGGACTGGGTCTGCTGCTGGGTCATCGGCGGTTGCGGGGGTCGCGGCGGCATGGGCGGGCGGGGCGGTTGCGGCGCGCCGGGCGGGATGTTCTCCTGCCGCTGCGCACCGAGATAGCCGCGCTTCTGCGTGTAGCCGATGGCCTGCCGGTTCATCAGCGTGTTCTCCAGCACGGCAAGCATTTTCGTGGAGCGGCGGGACGGCACGATGGACCATTCGCGGGCCAGCACCGGATCGTTCATGACCGAATAGATCATGGACACGATGAGATGTGTTTTGGACGAAGCGGATTTGCCGACGAAGCCGATCACCGTGGTGGGATAGTCGAGGATCTCCTCGTCGATCTCACAGCCGTTGGGGCAGCGCCGATCCAGGTGGCGCGAATAGTCGCCGACCCGGGTGGCGAAGCCGCCGTTGGGCTGGCGCAGCACCCAGATCCAGGAGCGGCGGCCGGAGTCGAACTTGAACTCGGCCAGGCAGTTCAGGCAGACGATGCGCACCGTGTCACAGCACCTGGTAGGTCAGCCACAGCAGGGTGATCAGGAAACAGCCCGCGCCGAGCGCGGCCGCCATTCGCAGCCAGTGCCAGGCGCGCGAGCCCGGGTACACATACTGCTGCCAGGCCAGACCGGCCCGATTGTGTGTCATCGCAGTTCCTCAAAGGTGGTGGGCGATGGAGACGATCACCCAGGCGAGCAGCACGAAAACCAGCCAGCCCGCGGTGATTCCGGCGAGAGCGGCACCCAGTAGGACGCCGCCGATGTAGCGGGGATCGTCGCGGGTGAGGCCCTCCAGGACGCGTTGGCGGTAGGCCAGGGCCGGGTGGATGAAGATGCCCCACAGGCCGGTCGCGGGCAGGTCGACGCCCGGGCTCGCGGTGGTCGGGGGCGGGCCGGTGAGGACGCTGGTCTGCGAGCGCACCGGCACGGTGGCGGGGTCGGGGGTCTGGATCCTCCGCGTCACCTCGCGGGTCTCCGAATGCACGGCGTCGCGGAAGTAGTGCTGGAACTCCGCCGCGGACTGGAACCGCAGCGCCGGATCCGGCGAAAGCGCCTGATCCAGCACCGATCTGAGCTGCTGCGGCAGATTCGCCGGCGCGAACACCGCCTCCAGCACCTCGGTGCACACCACCGCGAACGAGTACACATCGCTGAGATGAGTGAACCGCCCATGCTCGAGATACTCCGGCGCCGAGTAATTCTTCGTCCCCACCACCTGATTGGCCCGCGTGAGCCGCAGCCTGTTCTCCCGCATCTCGATGGCGATCCCGAAATCCGCCAACTTCGCCGACCCATCCCGGCAAATCATGATGTTCTCGGGCTTGATATCCCGATGCACCACCTGCTTCGAATGCGCGTAGACCAGCCCACTCAACGCATCGGTGAGCACCCGCGCAACCGGCGGCAACCCCCAATTCTCCCGTGCCCCCATGTACTGCCGCAGATTCTCCCCATGAATGAACTCCATCACCAAAAACGGTGACCGACACCCATTCTCATCGAAAACCCCCGAATCATGCAGCATCACAACATTCGAACAATTCATCTGCGCCGCAATCCGAGCCTCCCGCTCGAACCGCTGCCAGGCCACCTGCTCATCCTGCGCCCTCACCGCCAGACTCCCCGCATCCAGCACCTTGACCGCAACCTGCCTGCGCAACTGCCGATCCCAGGCATCCCAAACCTCGGCCATCCCACCCTTGCCGACAAGCCCCCTGAGCTCATACCGCCCATTGATCAGCCTCACCGGCACGAAACCTTCCCCGCGGAGCAGCCGCTCTCCCGCAGCCCACCCCCCGACTACAACGGATCACCCGCGAGTGTACGCCCGCCCCCACCCACCCACCCGTCCCTCATCCCGCCACCACCCCAACCCCTTTCCCTCCCTTCCCCCACCCCCTCACCAGCCGATTTGCCCGACCCGGGGTCCCATGGTGTACCTTCTCCCAGTCGCCGAAGAAACCCGGCGGCAAGCATCCGGGGCTATGGCGCAGCTGGTAGCGCACCACACTGGCAGTGTGGGGGTCAGGGGTTCGAGTCCCCTTAGCTCCACCAATCGTGTCATTGCACGAACCGACTCCATTGGGGCTGGTACCGCAGAAGCGGTACCAGCCCCAATGTCGTTTCCGGGTTGGGGATGCGGAAGGTGGGGACGAGGCGGTCGGGTCCGGTGATGGCAACCTGGGCGACCAGGGCCTCGATCAGTGCCTTGGCCTGGGTACGGGTGCCTGTGGCGATGATTTCCGCGATGCGGTCGGCGATCCGATCCAGCGTTGTGGGTTCCGGGGCAGTGGGTTCGCTGGCCAGGGTGGCGGTGAGTTGGTCGCGGCGCGTGGTGAGCTGGGTTGTCTTGGCGCGCAGCTCACCCAGTCGTCCGGCGAGGAGCTCGGGGTCGAGGGTGCCGTTTTCGAAGGCGGTCAGATACCGGTCGACCGCCCTGTTGGGTCTTGATGAGTTCAGCGGAGACGGTGGTCAGCTCGGCGCGAGTGTCGCTGCTGGCGTCTCGGTGATGGAGCCTCTGGGCGTGGATGGCCTGGGTGATCAGGTCGTGGCGGGTGCGGTAGAACTTGCCCAGAGATTCGAGGATGGCTGAGTCGACGGAGTCGGCGTCGAGGCGGGTGAAGTCGCACTTGTCGGTGTCGTAGCGGGCACGGTTGAAGCAGGTGTAGTAGCGGTAGCTGCGGGAGCGGCCGGTGGCGCGGGTGCCGATCATGGCGCGCCCGCAGCGCGGGCAGCGCAGGCGGCCAGTCAGCAGGTAGTCCGAGGAGTTGGCAGCGCGGTGAGCGTGGGATTCTCCGCGTGCTTCGAGGACTTTTCGGGCGTGGTCGAAGGTGTCGGTGTCGATGAGAGCGGGGTGGGTGTCGGTGACGGTGGTGCCGCGGAAAGTCAACTCGCCGAGGTAGATCCGGCTATTGAGGATCCGCAGCACGTGATGCCCGGACCATTCTCGACCGGTGCTGGCACGATGTCCGCGAGCATTCAACTCCGCGGCGACGGCACGGGCACCGAGACGGCGGCAGGCGTAGAGGTCGAAGATCATGCGCACAACCACGGCTTCGGCCTCGTCCATGATGAGGGCTTGGGTGGTTTTGTCGACTCGGTAGCCGTAGGGCCGTTTGCCGCCCTTCCAAAGTCCTTTGGCGGCTTTGCGTTCCATGCCCGCGATGACGCGGTCGATGATGGTGTCGCGTTCGAATTGGGCGAACATGCCCAGCATCTGCACCAACATGCGGCCCATGGGAGTGGAGGTGTCGAATGGTTCTGTGGCCGAGCGGAACACGACCTTGGCCCGGTCCAACTCGTCGAGCAGGGTGACCAGGTCGCGCAGGTTGCGCGAGAAGCGGTCGACTCGGTAGACCACGAGCACATCGATGACCCCGGCGCGCGCCGCGTGCATGGCACGTTGCAGACCTGGCCGTTCGGTGCTGGCGCCGGAGGCGTCGTCGGTGAAGGTGGAGGTGTGCCGCCAGCCGGGTTGGGAATCGATGTAGGAGTCCAGGCGGGCGTCCTGGGCTTCGATGGAGTAGGGCTGGTTGTCTTCGGTGGTGGAGCGGCGGGTGTAGGTACCTACTCGCACGTCCTGTTCCCATGCGGCCGTGTCGGTGGAGATACGTGACGTTGAGGATTTCTTGGTTCCTGCCATGCTGCCGTTCCTTCCCATCGATACACGTTTCTCGAGAATATGGATGTCCGAAACAACCTGCGGCGTCCCGGAATTCGGGTTCGGGATTCGGGGTGTGCCGCCGGGTCTATTGTCCCTCGATCGGTTTTCGAATGTATTGGTGTGGCGGGTATTTCGGTCGGGGTGTTTCATGCGGCGTTCCGTGCGCCATAGTCGGTGTGGTGGCGGTGGGTCCATGCGGTGATGAGGTCGGCGAGGAGGGTGACGGCGGTGTCGTGTTGGGTGGTGGTGAGGGCTTCGGTGTCGATTCGGTCAATGTGCCAACGCTGGTGGGCGCGGTCGCGGGCAGGCTGCTTGGCGGGTTCGGTGCCAGTGGAGGCGCGCTTTCGGGGTTCGGGGTGTTCCATTGAGGCTCCTGCGTGATGTTCGGCGTTTGGAGTGGCGTCACCCTGTACTGGCAGGGGAACCCGCGTTTATCCGGGTACGGGACCGGAATTGACGCAATTCCGTGTTCCGTGGTCAAGGTTTGGCGTCGATCGCGCGGTCCGCTGGGTTTGGCCTATTGGCTGCGTGCGCCTGTTAACTGCCGAGCAGGGGCCCGATTTCGACATTTCAGTGTGAAACGGTTCGATAACGATCGGTGTCGCCACAAGAATGCACCCCAGGGACAATTGTCTTGTCCCTGAGGTGCTTTGGATATGGTCGCGGCGGTGCGTGAAACGCGCCCACGTCTGTCGTCGTCGGGGCGCAGCTCGCTACGCCTGCTGCTCTACTCGGCTGATGCCGATAATCCCGGCAATCCCGGCCGACCACCTCGATCCCGCCACTGAGCGCGGCCCGTTGCCCCGTGATCCAAAGCGAGTTGGATACTTCGTGCGCGTCCGCCCGGATTCTGGTGCTCGAAATCGATGACCTCGAGCGGCTCGACGTCGATAACCTCTGTGATCAGTCCGGCTTCCTCAAGTGCAGCCAGGTCTTCACGCGCAACCGCGAGCAGGTCGTCCGCGGTGATCGCGGTGCCGACCTTGCCGTCGTACCCGACCGGTGCCCAGGACCCGTCGTGATACTGCAGCCACCCGGCGGGCCGGTCCCCGTTCAGCAGCGCTGTCACGCCTTCGGCAGACATCACGGTGCCTCACTCGCGAGGCGAGGGGTTCGGGCCCAGGTGTTCCCAGGTGACACTGTGATGACGGTGGCGACCTCGAGCAGTTGCTCGGGGATCGTGTGGTCGTCGAAATGCTCAGTGCTGGGCACGATTACGGTATCGACGTCCAGACGGGCGATGGCCACCCGCAGGCGGTGGACGCGATCTTCGGTATGTTCGCTGAACACAATTGTCTTCCGCAGGTCGTAACCCGTTCGCTTGGCGGCAGCGAGGATTCGCAGCTCATCACGGGGCTGGTTGAGCCCCGAGACATCACTGCGCAGGAACCCCACAGCGGAGGGCAGCAGGCCCATGCTCACCACCCCCGGCTGATCGGGACATAGGTGTGTGGTGGCTCGGCGGCGAGTCTGGCCTGAATGTCGGCGACAGTCAGCCGCGGCTTCGTGTGCCGAGCGCTGTCGGTGACGCCGCCGTCGGCGACGCGACCGAGGACGGCGGCGACGAACAGCAGTAGCGGAATCAGTGTGGCGACGAGGATGATCGACATGTCGGGTGTTCTCCTGCTCCCTGGAACGGTTCTGGAGTGCACCCGGCCCCAGGGGGAATTCCGATCCGGCGGCCGGTGCCCCATGACCGTGACACGTGCCACAATTGACCAGGGGCACAAACTGTCCCCCTATGCCGTTGCGGACCGTGCGGAGATATCGCCATGGTGCAAGACAACGAATTCGGCCCCCGACTGATGCGCCTGCGTCGCCAAGCAGGCATGACCCGCCCCATGCTCGGCGAACTCGCCGGCCGCTCGGGCAGTTGGGTCACATCATTGGAGACCGGCCGACTGAAACTGCCCCGTCTGCCCATGCTCATCCGCCTGGCCGAGATCCTCGACCTCAACGACCTGACCCAGCTCACCGGCGAACAACCTCTGGCCCGCTCGGTCTACGCGAAGGCGACCCACCCCGCCCTGCCCAAAGTCACCGAGGCGCTTGCCTCCTATCCGGTGACGCCCAGCAGCGAGAACGCCGACCTGTCGCCCGAAGCGCTGGCCGCGCGTGTGCAGCAGGCGTGGGTTCTGTGGCATGGTGCGGCTCACCAGCGTTCGGCTGTGGCGACTTTGCTGCCGAATCTGTTGTGTGACACCCGCGTTGCGGTGCGGCAGCTCGACGGCAAGGACCGCCGCCGGGTGCAGGCACTGCTGGCGCAGGTCTACCACCTCACCCAGCTATATCTGTCGTTCCAGCCGCCAGCGGCGTTGGTGCTGATGTCCGGTGACCGCGCCATGACGGCCGCCCAGGACGCCGACGACCCGCACGCGATGGCCGCCGCGGCCTGGTACGTCAACCACATCTATCGCGACGCGGGCGAAGAACACGAAGCACGCGTCGCACTCGCCAACCAGATGTGCGCGCTCCTGAATCCCGACAAAGCGGGTTCCGACCTCGCGCTGTGGGGCTTGCTGCATCTGGCAATGGCACTGTCCTACGCCAAGATCGGTCGCGAGGGCGACGCACTACGCCACTGGGATGAGGCCGACCGCGCCGCGCGTGCACTGGGTGACGACTATGTGCACCCGTGGCTCATCTTCGGTCGCGCCATGGTCGATGCCTACATGATCACCATCCAGGCCGACCTCATGCACAGCGGCTACGCCATCCAACAAGCCGCCCGGGTCGACCTGGACATGATGCCCTCCGCCACCCGCCGCAGCTTCCACACGGCCGAAACCGCACGCGCACACCATATGCGCGACGAACCACTCGCCACCGTCACCCTGCTGGCGAAGGCAAACCGGGAATCACCCGACACCTTCGGGTTCTCCCTCTTCGCCCGCTCCGCGGTCCCCGACCTCGTCGAAGGCGGAGGTGCGACGGTCCGTGCCGACGCCGAACAGCTCGCATCGGTACTCGGACTCGAAGTCTGACAACGCCGCTGATTCCGATCCTTGTGCGTCTTCATCACCGTCGGCCTCAGATTGACACGAGCGGTTGACCTTCGACCGCCCCACGCTGACCGGCTCGGTCAGCGCGTCGGATTCGGCTCGAAGCGCCCAACGTTCGCGATGTAGGGTGTGACCAAAATCGTGTCGGGATGAAACTCTCATCCGCACACTGGAGTTAGAATCGGGGGCTCATGCGCGGGAACAGGAAAACAGCGGCTGTTGGTTCGCCGAGAGCGTCAGGCAAAGAACTCGACGTGGTTCAGGCCATGCTGGTGCAAAAGGTTGCCGTTGCTGCATCGCCCGATGGCTCGGTGTCGGTTCGTGTCGGTGCCGATGGCACAGTCCACCGGTGGTCAGTGTCCGACCGCGCACGTCGTGCCGATCCCCAGCAGGTTGTGGCCACCGTGATCGAGTTGATCGGGGAGGCCCGTAGTGCTGCATACGAGGCTGTCCGCGCAGATCTCGGACTCGGAGTCGTAAATGAACCCCGTTCCGGTCCAAGCGGTCTCGCGTCCGCCACTCCGCGCGATGGAGCCGCCTTCGCGGATGCGGTGGACTACGACGACTGGCAGCGAGAGCAGAGTCTGAACTCACCTTTCCGCAACTCGACGAACTGGTGACGTCTTCTGCTCGACGCTCACCTGTGTCAACAAATGATCGACGCACCGTCGAGTTCGTTCGATGCCTTCCCTTCGGATCGGGTACGTCGCGTTGAATGAGCGGTCCGTGGCGGCACATCATCCCACAGGTTGGTCTCCTATCGAGACGGACCTTCGCGCCCTTCGACCCCGGCAGGTCGAACATTAGTGATGGTAACCTCTGCGGCTATGAGTGATGCGGGGGGGGCGCTGACAGCCTGTTCGTCGTACCCGAGGACGTAAAAGCACTGGGCCGCTTCGCCCTGGATGTCGCCGGGACATTACGTTCGGCGCTGGACTCGGCAGGAAAAGATGTTGATGCGCTCCACTGGACCGGAACCGCGGCCAAGTCCTTCAACACCGGCTGGGACGAATGCTCTGAGGGCGGGAAAACCATTATCGACGCGCTGACCACGTTGGCCAAGAGCCTCGGGGTCGCCGCCGAGACCTACACCAGCCACGATCTGCTGTCCGCGGAACGCTTCACGAGCCTGGATCTGTGACATGAGCGACGACGACGGTTACTCCGTAGACCTCGACGCGCTGGACGCACTCGTGTCCCGTCTGGTCAATCTGTCAAAATTTCTGACCGACCAGTTCACCGCCTTGGACGACAAAGTGGCCACCTTACGGGCGGGAGCCTGGGACAGCGAGGCGGCTGCGGCGTATGAGGAAGCTCATCGCCAATGGCTCACGGGCGCGCAGGAATTCGCGCAAGGCGTCACCGATACGAGCGACGCCGCAAAGAAGGCCCATGGCCATTACAGTTCAGCGATCGAGGCCAATTCTCAAATGTTCGGTGGCCGCTAGTGTCC
>NZ_BJWY01000150.1 GCF_007990715.1 Nocardia seriolae NBRC 15557
CGAGAACTGTAGTGAGCCGGGTAAATTCTTGGTGAAGCCCGTTCTCGATCGCCAACTATGCCACGGGCGTCTGAGTTCTCTCGCATCGCGCGGTGACGAGGACCGTGCCGGGCGTGGTCTGCGGTATGCCTCGTGCGGTAGTCGCTTGGACTGGTCCGTTTGCCAGTAGGCTGGTCAGTGGTTCCGGTGATTGCCGAACCGCTCGAGGCCTCTCTGCGGTCCAGTTTCTCGAATCGCGATGCCACCCGAATCTCTCGGAGAGGCGAATGTGGCAGAGACCGCAGGCGAAACGAACGACCGAGACTCCACGGCCGCCGTGGCGGAGCACGATGGCGTCTGGGATGAGGAGGAGTCCCCGGCGCTGCGACGGGCGCGCAAGGAGGCCGAGCTCACCGCCGCGGGGGATTCGACCCGTGCGTATCTGAAGCAGATCGGGCGAGTTCCCTTGCTCTCCGCGGCCGAAGAGGTCGATCTCGCGGTCCGCATCGAGGTCGGGTTGTACGCGGCGGAGAAGCTGCGTGCCGAGTCTTGCGATCCCTTGGGTCTCACGGTCGCGCGCCGCCGGGACCTCACCTGGGTCGTGCGCGACGGCATCGCGGCCAAAGATCATCTGCTCGAGGCGAATCTGCGCCTTGTTGTATCGATCGCCAAGCGCTACACCGGACGCGGTATGGCTTTCCTCGACCTGATTCAGGAGGGCAATCTGGGTCTGGTGCGGGCTGTCGAAAAGTTCGACTACAGCAAAGGATTCAAGTTCTCGACCTATGCCACCTGGTGGATCCGTCAGGCGATTTCTCGCGCCATGGCCGACCAGTCCCGCACCATTCGGATACCGGTGCACATGGTGGAGATCATCAACAAGCTCGGACGTGTTGAGCGCGAGCTGTTTCAGCAGCTGGGGCGTGAGGTCACCGTCGACGAGCTTGCCGACGAATTGGAGATTACCCCCGCGCGGGTTCTCGAAATTCGGCAGATCGCACGGGAACCGATCTCATTGGACCAGACCCTCGGTGACGATGGCACGACCCAATTCGGTGATCTCATCGAAGACTCCGAGGCCGTCGAGGCTGTCGAGGCGGTGGCGTTCACCCTGCTGCAGGAGCAGTTGCGGGCAGTGCTCGACACGCTCAGCGAGCGTGAATCCAGCATCATGCGCCTGCGTTACGGCCTGGATGATGGGCGGCCCCGGACCCTCGACGACATCGGGACGATCTACGGTGTCACCCGCGAGCGGATTCGCCAGATCGAGTCGAAGACGATGTCGAAGCTCCGCCACCCATCACGTTCGCAGTTGCTCCATGACTACCTCGAATAGCTGCGGGCGCAGTCGGCCGCGGGCTACCGGCCCTTCTTGCCCTTGTGCTCGAAGCCCTCGATTCCGGGTTGCGAGTCTGCCGATTTGGCCTTCTTCTCCGCTCGTTTCGCCTTCAGGGATTTGCCGCGTGGAAACGCGAACTCAATCCGGACACGCCGGTGTCGGCCGAGCTCGAACAGCATCTGCGCACCGTCGCCGAACTTTATATCCGGATCGCGATGTCGCTGCTGCTGACACCGCGGACCGCAATCGCGCTCGACGGCACCGAGCAGGCACGTACTTTCGCGCGCCGCTACCTGGCGCCCATGCTCACGGCGGAAAACCGCACACCGCAGGACAATTGACCAGCCGCCCGCCGCACCGACCGAACATGGTCAGCCGAACCGACCGGCGGCATGATGGACTGCATCATGATCTCTACGGCATTCCTCCACTACTGCGGCAAGGGGCCGATGCGGCACGAGGACAGTCTGTTGGCGGCGGGGTTGGGGCGGCGGGGGATAGCCGTGCGGTACTACACGATCAAGCGGATTCATCGGCGGCAGCTGCCGTTGGGGCGGGATACGTTCATCGCGGGGGATATGGATGCCATGCATGGGGCCATGCGGCAGTTGGGGATTCCGGTGCCCGCACCCGATGATTATCCCGCCGCGCTCGGAGAGTTTCTGCGGCGGCGGGTGTGGACCTCGACACTGGGCGAGGTCGAGAGGGCACTCGAAAGCGGTTCCACACCAACGACATTCGTGAAACCCGCCGATCGGCGCAAAGGGTTCACGGGCGTCGTGTGCTATTCGGAGCGGGATGTCGCAATGCTGGGCAATGTCAGTCGGCGGCAACGGGTTCGATGCTCCGAGGTAGTGCGGTGGGTTTCGGAATATCGGGTCTACGTGGTCGATCGGAGGGTGGTATCGGTCGGTCATTACGACGGAGATCCGACGGTTCCGCTGGATTTCGGGGTGGTGGAGGCGGCGGTGGACGCCTACCGGCGGTCCGGGCAGGCACCGAGCGCGTACGGCATCGATTTCGGGGTGCTGAGCACCGGGGAGACGGCGCTGGTGGAGGCCAACGACGGGTACGCGCTCGGTGCGTACGGTATTGACGCCGACAGCTATACCGAGTTGCTCATGCGTCGGTGGGATGAGCTGCTCGGGTCGGCGCGAGCGCCAGGAGGATGAAGGATTGCAGGGCGCTGTCGATGGGGTGGGGCTGGGGCTTGCCCGTGGGGTCCAGGCGGTTCCAGCGCTGTAGGTTCACCGCGAGGGAGAGCTGGCGGTTGCCGTCGGCGCTGGTCATGGCGATCGCGCCGCCGCCCCAGACCGAACCCTGCTGGCCCCAATAGGTTCCGTGACCGGGGAGTTCCAGTTTCTCCAGGCCCAGGCCGTAGTCGATGATCTTGCCTTCGAAGGAGACGACCGGGACCGTCCGCTGCATCTGTGCCAGCGCCGCCGGGCTGATGATCTCACCGGCCACGAGCAGGCCGAAGTAGCGGTTCAGGTCAGCGGTGGTCGAGATCAGCGAGGCCGCCGGTCCCACCCAGGACATGTCGTAGACGCTGTAGTCGCGGGGCGGGTCGATCATGCCGAACCACGACTCGTAGTGCAGCGAGTGCGGGCCGTCGAGGTGCGGTCCGGCCGGGAATTCGGTGTCGCGCAGCCCGGCCCGTTCGATGATGTCGTGGGTGATGTACTGCTCCGCCGAGGTGCCGGTGACCCGCTCCAGCAGCTGGGACAGGAGAAGGTAATTGGTGTTCGAGTACACCCCGGGTGTGCCACCCGGGGTGCCGGTGGCGGGCGCGGAGACGCCCAATTCGATCAGCTCGGTCGGTTGAAATCTGGTGAACCGGTTGTCATCCAGGCTCTGCGGTGTCGTCTTCGCGATCACCGGGAAGGCCGCGAGTGACGGGAAGGCGCGCGGGAAGTACTCGGCGAGGCCGCTGGTGTGGTTGATCAGCATGCGGACCGTGATCGCCGAACCCCGTTCGCCGGGAACCGGCCGGGGCAGGTAGTGGCCGATCGGCGTGTCGAGTTCTATTGTGCCGGTGTCGACTTGGCGCAGCACCGCGGCCGCGGTGAACGATTTGGTCAGGCTGCCGACGCGGTGCCGCATATCCGGGGTGACGGGGCGGCCGGTGGCGATGTCGGCGACTCCGGCCGCGCCGCACCAGATTTGGTCGTGGTCGCGGACCTCGGCGAACAGCCCGGGGATGCCCGCGGCATGGACGGCCTCCAGCGCGTTCTGCAATTCGGTGGTGTCGAGTGTGTCGGTCATGGGCCAACTATCGGCCGACGGGTGCCCCGCCGTATTGGAAGTTTTTTCCCCAGGCCCGGTACCGGTGCCGCGCGATGGTCGGCAGATATTGCGTCGTCAACGAGCTCGGCGTGCGGTCGGCGAATATCGATACGTCCCGGCACAGGTGGGCTTGGTCGGCGTATCCGCAGTCCGCGGCGACCTCGCCCGCCGCCCGGCCCGCCAGCAGCCCGTCGATCGCGGACCGGAATCGGACCAGCATCGCCACTCGTTTCGGCGTCAGCCCGATCTGCGACTCGAACCGGCCCCACAACCGCTTGTGACTCCAGCCGACGGATTCGGCGAGCCCCCCGATCCGCACCTGCCCGCGCGCGGCGAGTATCCGGTGCCAGGCTTCGGTGACCTCGGGGTCGGGCCCCCGCGCCGACCTGTCGCATTGCGCCAGCAGCGATTCGGTCAGTGCGAAGCGTTCGCCCCAGTCCGTTGTGGACGCGAGTTGCTCCCGTAGCCGCTGTGCGCGCCGCCCCCACAACTCCTCCAGCGAGACCGCGCTCCACCCCAAATCGGTTGGGGCGATGCCCAACAGCGAATACGCGCGCAGCGGCGACATCCGCACCTCGATGCACTCGGCGCGCTCGGCGCGAATGCGCATGGCCGCCAATGGAAGCCCGGCGACGAACCCGCCGAGTGTCCGCCGTCCCGCCGCATCGTCGACGACCAGGCCGCGATCGCCGAATTCGATCAGCACAGTGATCGCCGCCGTCCCCGCGACTCGAAGATCCAACCCGGAGCCGCTCGTACTGCCATAGCCGATCATCGAAGCCCCGAGGGTCGTGGCCGGACCCGCGAAATCCCAACTCGCATCGGGCTCCCGATGGAAGTTCGCCGCCACCATCCGTCCAGGCTACGGAATCCCGACGGCCGGGTCACCGGGCCCCCGATCCATCAACCGATAGCCCAACCGATCCACCCGTCCCGCACAACACCGATACTGGTGCGTCGCCGCGCAAGCCGCGGCACCTGTCATATTCATCCGAGGACCGGCCTCGTGCCGGACCGCCTTGCTGGGGGTTTCGTGCGCAATCATCTTCCGACGGTTTCGAATTCGCGTCGGCTCGTCGTCCTGGTCGGTCTGACCTGCGCCCTGGCCGGATGCGGCACCGCGAACAACACCGCGCACCCGACCACCACATCGGCGAAGACCACGTCGTCGGCCGCGGTGGCCACGACGACACCGGCGGCGGTGCCGTCGACTTCCGTGTCGCCGATACCGCCGGCGATCACTGCCGCGCCGACCGCAACCACCACCGCGCCCGCCGCCGAGGCCGCGGCGATCATGCCGTCGGTGGTCTGCATGAATCTGCAAGACGCCCAGAACAAGATCCATGAGGCAGGCGTCTTCTACTCCCGCTCGAAGGACGCCACCGGCAAGGGCCGCCACCAGGTCATCGACCGCAACTGGCTCGTCGTAGCCCAGAACCTGGCTCCGGGAACACCTTTCGGTGAGGGCGACGCCATTCTGTCGGTGGTGAAATACGGCGAACCGAACAACTGCTGACGCATCCATCGCCGGATGAGCGACGTGATCGCCCGGCCGGGGGTCAGTGGGGGCGGGGGCGGAGCCGCGGCAGCCGGGTCAGGGCGAAGGTGAGCAGGGTGATGGTGGCGATGGGGTAGACGTCGCCGGGGACGTGTTGCCACCAGGACCAGTGGAGTTCGCGGTGGCCGCCGTTGGGGACCAGGCCGGGGCCGATGAGGAAGAGCGTGGCGAAGACGGCGATGGTGGCGTAGGGGGTGCGGCTGGGGGTGGTGGTGGTCCAGGCGGCGGCGGTCACCAGGGCGGGGACTGCCCAGACCCAGTGGTGGGTCCAGGAGACCGGGGAGATCAGCAGGAGGACTGCGGCGTTCACCAGCAGGGCGATGACCGAGAGGATGGTGATGGGCGGGGTTGCCGCGTTTGCTCGTTCGATGGTGAAGAGGTGGTGCATGAGGGCCGCGCCCGCGCAGACGACGGCCAGGCCGACGCCCAGCCAGAGAATCGTGGCGGTGGTGTGGGACGGGCCGAGGCGGTACATCATGCCCTTGAGGGACTGGTTGCCGACGTAGTCGGGGGAGCCGATGCGGTTGGTGTCGACGATGGCGTGCAGCCAGTAGTCGCGGGATTCCTGTGGGAACAGCAGGAATCCGGCTCCCACGATGCCGAAGGCGGTGGCGGTGGCGGTGCCCGCGGCCTTCCAGTCGCGGCGGATCAGCAAGTACAGGACGAAGGCGGCGGGGGTCAGCTTGGTCACCGCGGCCACGCCGATGAGCACGCCGCGCGGCCAGCGCGGCTTCTCGGTCAGGCAGTCCAGGGCGACCGCGGCCATCAGGACCAGGTTGATCTGGCCGAACCACAGCGTGGTGCGGACCGGTTCGATCGCCACGGCCACCACGACCGCCGCCACGCTCAGGGTGATCTTGGTGCGCGGGTCCAGGTCCGGCCGCACCCGGGACAGCACCAGCCAGGTCGTCACCCCCAGACAGGCCAGTGAGCTTGCCGTGACCAGGAATTCGGCCAGCCACAGCGGCATGATCGCCAGCGGGATCATCAGGACCGCCGCCGATGGGGGATAGGTGAACGGCAGATCCGTGTGCCCGGCCACTGGCAGGGTCGGGCCGTAGAGGGTGCCGTGCTCGAGCCAGCCGCGGGTGTCGACGCGGTAGACCTGTAGGTCGAGGAACCCGTGCAGGGCGGAGAAGAGGACCGTGATCGCCAGCGCGAGCAGCAGCCCGATCAAGATCGGAATGCGGGGCAGGCCACCGCGGCCGTCCGCCTTCAGATTGCGCAGCAAGTTGCGTTGCCCCGCCCGCGTCGTGATCATCAGGGAGACACTAACCCTTTCGGCTTTCGCGCAAGTTGTCCGGATTGTATTGGGAGACTGGCTAATCTGCGGCGAATCCATCGGGTGCCACCCGGCCGCCCCACCGCGCCACCCTGGAATCCGGGCGCGCGAACCAGGTCGCATAGAAGGTGAAGGTCACCGCGGCGAGCGCGCCCAGCACCAGGACTCCGGCGGGCAGCGGATGCTCGGCCATGGTCTCGGCCAGGAAGCGATAGGACAGCAACAATCCGGCCAGCACTGCGGCGCCCAGCGACACAATGCGGGCCCGGTACGGATCCCAGCCGCGCTCGGGATCGCGCAGGGCCGACTCGACCGTCAGGCACAGCACCACCCCGGCCACCAGATCACTGCCGTAGTGATAGCCGAAACCCAGCGTCGCGAGCAGCGTGCACACCAGCCAGAAGGCCCCGGCCCAGCGCAGCCGGCGCGGGCCGCCGCGCGAGTGGACGAACAGCGCCGTCGCCCACGCGGTATGCATCGACGGCATGCAGTTGCGGGCGGTCACCGAGTCGAACAGCATCGGCTGGGGATCGGCGGCGAAGGTGGGCCAGAGCTGCGGCCAGTCACCGATTTCCAGCCCGTGACCCAGCGCGCCGTAGGCGAAGACCGGGCCGACCACGGGGAACAGCACATACCCGATCGGCCCGATGACACCGAGCACCAGAAAGGTCCGCACCAGGTGATGGCGCGGCCAGCCGCTCGTGGTCACCTTGCGCAACTGCCACACCGCGACGACCACCGCCGCCACCGGCAACTGGATGTAGACGACGTGCAGAATCTGCGACGGCACCGAACCCAGCGTGTCGAGCAGTCGCCCCACCAGCCATGACGGTTCGCCCAGCGCGCGGTCGGCGAGCATGACGTACCGATCGAGCACCCGCGGTCCCGCGATAATGCTGACCAGCAGCCAGGTATCGGCGAGCTTGGACGCCATGACGAGCAACACGCCGAAGGCGATGGCCTGCAATGCCGTTCGCCGGCGCTCGCCTTCCCATCGCAGCACCGTCACCGCCAGCGCGGTCAGCGCCAGGGTCGGCCCGGTTCCGATCGACACGTGCCAGCCGCAGGCGACCTGCAAGGCCAGTGTCAGCAGATCCAGCACCCCCGCGGCAATCAGGCTGATCGCCCGGACCCGCGCGGGCACCCCGATACACGCGAGCCCCAGTCCCGCCCACGACACGGCCGCGGACTGCGGATTGGCGAAGTAGTCGTCGACCAGGCTGCGCAGCGGTCCGAGCGTCTCGTGCATGGAGGCCCAGACCTGCGCGGCGGCCAGCAACACCACCGCCACGGCCAGGGCGGCGGTCGGGAGCATTCGCGAACGCACCCGCTCGTCGGCCACCGACGAGCCGGAGACGTTCACCTCGGGGTTGACCAGCACTGTAAATCGATAACACAGTGCAAACGGAGGCACAACATCCGGTTACCGATTGGGTGTGATCGTCTGCACGGAAGGTTAGATTCAGAGCCGATCGCTATCGAATCCGGGGCGGTGGCGGTGGTGGTCGATCGGGGTCTCGAGCACTGCATCACATCGTGTCCGCACCGAATAACGACCGGGATCCGCCGCCGCTACCCGTCGCCGCTGGTCCCACTCTCGCGTGAAAGTTGCGGATGGCTGTCCAGGGACAAATGTCCCACAAGATATAGTGTGTCGGAACGTTTTTCGGCACAATATGATGTTTGCTGTGAGCGCTGTTGATGCTGTCGATTCCGTGACCGAGTACCTCGAACGTCGTGACTGGCGGGTCAATGCCAATGCCAATCAGGGCTTTTCGCTGGGCGGGCTGATCCTCAACGCGGCGGGCAAGATCACCGCCAACTATTGGCTGGACCGCGTGTATCCCGAGGCCGTCGGCCGCGCGCACCGCACGGGGGACATCCACATCCACGACCTGGACATGCTGTCGGGCTACTGCGCGGGCTGGTCGCTGCGCAGCCTGCTCACCGAGGGCTTCAACGGGGTCCCCGGTCAGATCGCCTCGGCTCCGCCGCAACACTTCTCGGCCGCCTGCGGGCAGGTGGTGAATTTCCTGGGCACCCTGCAGAACGAGTGGGCGGGCGCCCAGGCGTTCAGCTCGTTCGACACCTACATGGCCCCGTTCGTCCGCAAGGACCACCTGACCTACCGCGAAGTCCGCCAGGGCATGCAGGAACTCATCCACAACCTGAACGTGCCCTCGCGGTGGGGCACCCAGACCCCGTTCACCAACCTCACCTTCGACTGGACCTGCCCGGCGGACCTGCGCGATCAGACCCCGGTGATCGGCGGCGTCGCCATGGAATTCCGCTACGGCGACCTGCAGGCCGAGATGGATCTCATCAACCGCGCCTACATCGAGGTGATGACCGCGGGTGACGCCGACGGCCGCGTCTTCACCTTCCCCATCCCGACCTACAACATCACCCGCGACTTCGACTGGGACGGCGACAACGCCCTGCGCCTGTTCGCCATGACCGCCAAGTACGGGCTGCCCTACTTCCAGAATTTCCTGAACTCCGATCGCGAACCGCACCACATCCGCTCCATGTGCTGCCGACTGCAACTGGACCTGACCGAACTCCTCGCGCGCGGCAACGGCCTGTTCGGCAGCGCGGAACAGACCGGGTCGGTGGGCGTGGTCACGGTGAACTGCGCGCGGCTCGGATTCCGTTGCGCCGGAGACGAGAACGCGCTCTTCGCCGAGCTGGACTCGCTGCTGGAGCTGGGCTGCGAGAGCCTCGAGATCAAGCGCGAGACCGTACAGCGGCTGATGGACGACGGGCTCTTCCCGTACACCCGAAGGTATCTGGGCACGCTGGACAATCACTTCTCGACCATCGGCGTGAACGGCGTCAACGAGATGATCCGCAATTTCTCCCGCGGGGCAATCGATATCACCGCGCCCGAGGGGCATGCCATGGCGGTGCGACTGCTCGATCACGTGCGGGCGCGGATGGTGGAATTCCAGCAGCGCACCGGGCATCTGTTCAATCTGGAGGCGACGCCCGCGGAGGGCGCGACCTATCGGTTCGCCAAGGAGGACCGCGCGCGCTTCCCCGGAATCCGCCAGGCCGGAACGGAATCCAATCCGTACTACACGAATTCGACGCAGCTGCCGGTCGGCTGGACCGACGACCCGTTCGAGGCGCTGGAACGCCAGGACGAGTTGCAGACCAAGTACACCGGCGGCACGGTGCTGCACCTGTACATGTCCGAGCGCATCACGACCGCCGAAGCGTGCCGCACCCTCGTCCGCCGTGCACTGGAACGCTTCTCACTGCCCTACCTGACGGTGACCCCGACGTTCTCCATCTGCCCGGCGCACGGCTATCTCGCCGGAGAACAATCCTCCTGCCCCACCTGCGGTTCCGAATGCGAGGTGTGGACCCGGGTGATGGGCTATCACCGGCCGGTGTCCTCGTTCAATATCGGCAAGCGCGGCGAACATGCCGAACGGGTGCCCTTCCGCGAACCGGCCGGGGTGCCCGCGTGATCCGGCTCGGCGGCTGGTCCCGCCTGTCCACCTGCGACTGGCCCGGCAAGCTGGTCACCACGGTCTTCACCCAGGGTTGCCCGTGGCGCTGCGGCTACTGCCACAATCCGGAACTGCTCTCGCCGCGGACCCTGCCCGTCGTGGACTGGAACTCGGTGCGGCTGCACCTGTTCCGCCGCCGCGGGCTGCTCGACGGCGTGGTGTTCTCCGGCGGCGAGCCGCTGCTACAGACCGGCCTGGTCGAGGCGCTGCGCGAGGTGCGGGCCATGGGTTACGCGACCGGCCTGCACACCGCCGGCTCCTACCCGCGGCGCTTCGAGCAGCTGCTGTCGGCGGACCTGCTCGACTGGGTCGGCTTCGACGTGAAGGCCCCGCCCGCCCGCTACGACGACATCACCGCCACCCCCGGCAGCATCCGCCCCGCCGCCCGCAGCCTGCGCGCCCTGCTCGATTCCGGTGTCCCGCACCAACTCCGCACCACCATCGACCCCGACCAGCTCGGCCCCCGCGACCTCGCCGACCTGGACCATTGGCTCCGCGACCTGGGCGCCGAACCGACCGTGCGCCAACCGATCCGACGCCTGTCCACCTCCGGCCGTTAACGTTCGTCGGACCGGTGTGCGATCTTGATGCGGCGGGGGCGCGTGGTCCTCCGCGTCAGGTTCGACAGGAAGTACACATGCGCAAGTACATCACCGCAGCCGTTCTCGCCGTGGCCGTCGCGGGTGGCGGCATCGCCACCACCGCCGTCGCCCAGCCGGTCGTCTCCATCCAGAAGCAGTCCCCCGCAACGGAGGCCGCCCTCAAGGAGATCCTCGCCGACTACACCCACCACATCGGCGAGACGGTGACCTTCTACGGCAAGATGTACAACGTCACCGGCGACAGCCGCGCGGCCTTCGCCACCGCCGCCCCCACCGAGTACTACGCCCTCGACGGCACCTCCATCGAACTCACCGGCCCCGGCACCGCCACCCTCACCGAAGGCGACTTCTTCACCGCCACAGCCACCATCACCGGCAACGAAACCCTCGGCGACCCCGAACTCCGAGTCACCTCGATCACCGTCACGGGCCACGACAACTCCTGACCCCTGACGGCAATCAAGATCAGGGAGCTCTCACCGCGGACTTTCGTCCGCTTTCCCTCGATGAGAGCTCCCTGATCTTGTCACCGGTCATTCGTCGTGCTCGGCGAGCAAGTCGATCGCGTCGGAGTTGCCGGCCGCGGCGAGTCGGCGCAGCTCATCGAGGTCGTCCTGCTCGTCTGCGAGTTGGACGAGCTCGTCGATCGCGTCCTTGCTCCCCTCGGCGGCCAGTCGTCGCAGCTCATTCTTGTCGCCGCGTTCAGCGGCCAGTTGGACCAGTTCGTCGAGCGCGTCTCCGCTACCGGCGGTCGCAAGGCGCCGCAGTTCGTCCAGGTCTCCACGTTCGACTGCTGGTTCGACCAGTCTGGAAAGATCGGAATCAGCCATGGCACGGACCATAGCGCTCGGTCGATCGCGTTGCTCCGACACCACGAACACGGGAGTCGGCCGGTGTCGGCCTCGCGACGAGTTGTGCGCCACGACGGCCGCTGTCGAGCCGCTCATCGTCGGCGGGTCCAGAGTTGGGCTCGGTCGGTGAGGTTCCACCAGGAGACGTAGCGGGGGTCTTCGGAAGTCAAGTGCCAGTGGTGGTCGAGGGCTTCGAAGAAGGGGGTGTCGGCGGTTTTGCCGCCGGGGGGTTCGCCGATGTAGAGGAGGTGGGTGCCGCCTGCTCGGGTGTAGGCGGTGAGGGCTGTGGAGGCCATGCTGTTGCCCCAGCCGGGGGGCCAGCACAGGAGGAGGGTGTGATCGTGTCGGCCTGCTTTGCGGGCGGCGGTGGGGTCGGCGCTGACCGGGTGCCAGAGGGGGCGTTGGCCGGGAGTGGCGGGGAAGGCCGGGTTTTCGGTGATGTCGGGGGGCTCGGAGTCGTAGGCGTGCACCGTCAGTCCGGCGCGGGTGAGCTGGGCTGCCCAATAGCCGCGTCCGGCACCGATTTCCGTGACCGGTCCGCCGTCGCAGACGTCGGCTATCCAAGCGGCCGTTTCGGGGGACGGGATGGCGTAGGCGTAGGTGGATTGCAGGATCGTCTGGGCGAAGGCGAGTCTGGCGCTTCCGGTTACGCGTTTGCCGTTGACGACGCGACGGCGGGCGGTCTCGGACACGGCGGGCTCGACGATGTCCCAGTACGGATTCTCCGACGCGCCGCCCGTCAAGTAGTGGACGAGTCTCAGGTCGAAGGTGGCGTCGGCGCGTTCGTCACCGGTGCCGGGTAGGCGGGAGGCGGTGTCGAGATACTCGGCCACCCTGGGGTATTCGGCGTGCAGGCGCGGTTCGTCGGCGAGCAGGGCGGACAGCTCGGTTCGGCGTTGCGGCGTGAGCACCAGGTCCGTCACCCGATCGATTGTGGGGCCGGGGCTCGATTTCGGTACCCGTGTCGCCGAATTCCGTTGTCTAGACTCGTAGACCGTTCACCAAGGCCAGTACCGGGGGTTCGGTTCGGGCGCGGGCGGTTTCGGGGTCGTCGGAGTTGGCGATGAACATGGCGGCCTCGCCCAGGGCCGACAGGATCATCAGGGCCAGGGGGCGGATATCGAGGTCGGCGCGCAGGACGCCCGCCTGGATACCGGATTCGAGACCGGCAACCACCAGGCCCAGGCCGTACTTCTCGTCGACCTCGCGCCACTCCTGCCAGCCCAGCACGGACGGCGCGTCGATGAGGGCGATGCGGACCCTTTCGGTGTCGACGCAGGAGAGCAGGAAGTTGTGCAGGCCCGCCTCCAGGACCGCCATCGGGTCGGTGGGCGGGGCCTCGGCCATGGTTTCGGCGACCTGCTGCAGGATCTCCTGCTGAACCTGCTCGTAGACCGCCCGGAACAGATCCTTCTTGTCCTTGAACTGGTGGTACAGCGCGCCGCGGGAGCTGCCGGCGCGCTCCACGATCTCGGGGGTGCCGACCGCCGCGTAGCCGCGTTCGGCGAACAGTTCGCGTGCGGCGGCGATCAAGGTCGCGCGGGTCGACTCGGATCGTTCGGCTTGCCTGATCATCTGCACCTTTCCGGGCTCGGTGGGTGGATCGTAGCGCGGAGCCATTGAAAACAGGCAGCCTGTTTGTTAGTTTGGAATCCTCTTCACCGTCTCTGCTCCACGAGGGAGTCATCCAGATGACGAACACCATCAGCCCCGAATCCCGCGCGGCCTTCCGCGATCCCGTCCTCGGCGCCCGGCGCGAACTCGCCCTGCCGCAAGGAACCCTGACCGTATTCGACAGCGGCAGTGGCGATCCCATCGTCTTCGTGCACGGACTGCTTGCCAACGCCAACCTGTGGCGCAAGGTCATCGCGCCACTGTCGGTCGAATTCCGCTGCATTGCAATCGATTTGCCGATGGGCTCGCACACCACCGCCATGCCCGACGCCGATCTGACCCCGCCGGGCCTGGCCCAGCTGGTCATCGCCGCCATCGAGGAACTCGACCTGGGACCGGTCACCTTGGTGGGCAACGATTCCGGCGGTGCGGTCAGCCAGCTGGTCGTCGCCGGCCGGCCGGACCTCGTCGCCCGCCTGGTGCTGACCTCGTGCGACGCCTACGAGAACTTCCCGCCCCCGTTCTTCAACTACGTCGGCCTGGCCGCCCGCACTCCCGGGGCGCTCACCGTCCTCGCGCTGAGCCTGCGCATCCGCGCGACCCGCCGCCTGCCCATCGCCTACGGCTGGCTGGCGCGCGGTCCGATCGAGCCCGCGGTCAGCGACTCCTACGCGCTGCCGGTCAATGCGAAACCGATTCGCGAGGACGTGCGTCGCGTCATCACCGGTATCGACAGCCGGTACACCTTGTCCGCCGCAAAGACTTTCGGCGAGTTCAAACAGCCTGTGCTACTGGCGTTCTCGGCGGGCGACCGCTTCTTCCCGGCGCGCTACGCCGAGCGCCTGGCCGCCGATTTCGCCGATGCCCGCATCGAGTTGATCCACGACTCGCGCACCTTCTCGCCCGAAGATCAACCCGCGCAACTGGTCAGCGCTATTCGGGCCTTCCTGGAGTCGACTCGCGACCAGCGCTGAGCGGACCTCAGAAGTCGCCGTCGAACCCGTCGAAGCCACCGAAATCGCCGTAGTCACCGAAGTCCTGGCCGCCGAGGTCGGCACCGGGATCGATGCCGCCCTGGTCGTAGCCGCCTTGGTCGTAGCCGGGGTCGTAACCGCCCTGGTCGTTGCCGCCGCCGTCATATCCGCCGTCGGCGGCGTCCAAGCCCGCCTGATAGCCGTCGCCGTAACCGTTTTCGAAGGCGGTCGTGTCGTAGCCGATGCCCGACATCCCGCTGAACAGCGCGTTGAACAGCACGGCGGAGCCGACACCCCAGGCACCGGCGACCAGGGCGGTCTTCCACCAGGGTTCGGAGTACCAACCGGCCGGAACGGGACGGCCCGCGACGCGGCCACCCGGGTAGTAGTTCGGGGTGGCCGCCGAGGGGGTCGGCGAGGCTTCGACGCGACGGCCGTCGAAATCGATGGCACGGTCCTCGGTCACGCGGCCCGCGCTGCGCTGCCCGTCGAGTTCGGGAACGGCCGGACCGGGATCCATGCCCATCGCGGTGCGCGCGGCGCTCACGTAGTAAAGCCCTTCGAGCGCGGTCTCTTTCGCCAGCCGGGCCTGGGCCGGGGTGCTGGCCTGTTCGATCTGCGACCCGGCGGCATTGAAGCGCTCGCCCGCATCGGCCAGCGCCTGCTTGGACGCGGCGTCGGTCCCATCGAGGTTGTAGACCTGCCCGCCGAGCCGCTCGATGACCCGGCGCGCGTCGGCCTTCGCATCCTCGAGCTGGGTGTTCGACCGCGAACGCTGAGCACGATTGACCGCGACCACGGCCAGCAGGACGACCACCATGACAATGAGCAGAACGACGACCGTAGCCATGCGACCAGCCTACGCAGCAAAATTCGCCGTACAGTTGCTACGTGCTGTGAGGTGACCGATAACCCGGCCCCGGCGGTATGGCCTACCCGGCCACCGCGGCGAAGTGAGCCTCGCGGCGGCCTGGATCAACCTCCTCTTCGTCCAGCTCCGACACCGCGAACTGGCGTTTGCCCGCGGTTTTCGCCGAATACATGGCCCGGTCGGCGCTGCGCAGCAGATCCGAGAAGTCGCACTCGCGGGCGGGCGGGCAGAACGCGGTGCCGACACTCGCCGACGCCGGGACCGGACCCGATGCCGTCGGCACCGGCTCGCACAGCGCGGACAGCACCCGCATGGCCAGCTCACCGAGGGTATTGCGGCGGGCGGGCGTGGCGACCACGAACTCGTCGCCGCCGTAGCGCGCGATCACCGCCTCGGCCGGGCAGGTCGAGCGCAGCCGCTGGGCAATGGTGACCAGCACCTCGTCGCCGACCGTGTGGCCGAAGGTGTCATTGATCTGCTTGAAGTCGTCGAGGTCGATGAGCAGTAGGCCGACGCCGCGCGCCGGATCGGTGCCCATCACCCGCACCCGCTCCTGCAGCAGCGAGCGATTGGCCAGATCGGTCAATGCGTCGTGGGTGGCCTCGTGCCGCAGCCGCGTCTGCAGCGCGGCGATCTCCTGCACCCGCACCGACACCGCCTCCGACAGGCTGCGCTCCTGCTGCACCAGGGCACGCTGCTGCAGCGCCTCGGCGTAGGCGTCGATGGCCTGGCTGGCGATGAACGACCAGCGAGTGGCGATCAGCGAACCGCGCAGGCCCGGCGACAGGCCGAGCAGCGCGCGGCTGGCCGGGGCCAGCATGCGGGTGCGGTCGAACGGAGACTCGGCCAGGCTGCGGCCGATGCGGCGGGCATCGCGCACCGGAAACGGTTCGGACCCGGCCAATGCGAGTAATTCGTCGATGACCCGGCCGAAGATGCGCTCGAGCTCGTCGGAGGGAACGGCGGGCGAGTGCCCCGGCGCGGTCGCGCCCGGGTGCACGGCCCGCACCCATTCCCGGATGGTGACCGCCACGATGGCGGAGGTACGCATGTCGAGACGGATGGGCATGCGCGCTCACCCTGCGTACGTAATGCCAGGGCCGGCGGCCGTGCCGGTCACGCCCTTCGGGTCGAACTCACTAACTCGCGGTCGGCCACACCAGTGGTGCATGCTCACCGCCCCCTTTCCAGATACCCCCGTCCGGACAAAAAGGATCCTAGTGTCC
>NZ_BJWY01000151.1 GCF_007990715.1 Nocardia seriolae NBRC 15557
CGACACTAGGTCGATCGCAACACGCCCTGGCGTTTCACAGCAGTTCTGGCAGTTCGCAATTTTTCTCGGATCCGTCGACGGCGGGGCCGCATGCTCGCCGCATGACAACCATGTCCCGACTCAACCAAGCGCAGGTCGCGGTGCTGGCTTCCCTCGCCCCCGGCGGGGTGCTGTCGGTGGCGGCGATCGCGCAATCCGCCGAATTGACCCTGTGCCGCACCAGAAACGCTGTGTCGAAGCTGAATTCGCGAGGGCTGATCATGGCCCGGAGATGGGGTGGGCGCGCCAGCTGGCAGATCACCGATCGCGGCCGCCGCACCCTCGCCACCCGGGGCCGCTACCACCAACCGTGAGCGGGGCTGGCCGACGAGACTCCCTCTTGATTGGCATATACTTGCGCTGCAAGGGATTTCGGGTCGTTCAGGCGGGCCGGATGTGGGTGACGGACCCGGGGGGTGAGGGTTTTGGCGCAACCCGTTCGGGTGTCCGTTTTCCTGACGCACTCCGCGTCCCCTTCCGGAGCCGGGTTGGCGACGCTGCGGTTGGTGTCGGCCATGCCTGCCGGGCGGGTGGCTGTGATGTTCACCGAGGACGGGCCGATGCTGCGGCTGATGGCCGAGCGGGGCATCGAAAACCGGTTGGTACGAGGCAGTTCTGGTCCGCTCCGGCTGGGATGGGAGCTCGGCGCGGCCGCGCGCGAGCTCGATGCGACGGTACTGTTCGCGGTCAGTACCGAGGCCCTGCTCCTGGGTGCGGTTGCCGCCCGGCGCGCGCGAGTTCCGCTGGTATGGCATGTGCATCAGCGGATTTCGGCCGAATACTTCGGCCGCCGACGGGCCTTGATGATTCGGCTGCTCGGCGGGATGGTGGCACGCGGGGTCATCGCGAACAGCCGGAACAGTCTCGCTGCGCTCTACACCTGGCGGCGGCAGGCCGTCGTCGCGTACCCGGGCGTCGAGTTCACCGGGCTGCGGCACGCCGAAGAACCGCGGGAACAACGCCCGGCCGATGAGACCGTGATCGCCGTGGTCGGTCGCCTCGCGCCGTGGAAGGGGCAGGATCTGTTCCTGCGTGCGCTGGCGGATGTGAAAACCCTTCCGCGCGAGGTCTTCCTGGTCGGGGGTGCCCGGCCCGAGGAGCGGGCCTATCTCGCGGAGCTGGAGGTGCACGCCACGGCGCTCGGGCTGCCGGTCACCTTTACCGGGCACGTGGAGGATCCGGAACCCTATCTGCGCCACGCCGATATCCTCGTGCACTGCTCGGTGCTGCCCGAGCCGTTCGGTCAGGTGGTGGTCGAGGGGATGATGGCCGGTTGCGCGGTCATCGCGACCCGGCCCGGCGGGCCGGAAGAGATCATCGAGTCGGGTGTGAACGGGCTGCTGGTGAGAGCCGGTGACCGTGCCGAACTCACCCACGCCCTCGATACCCTCATCACCGATCAGGAGTTGCGGACCAAGCTGGCCGATGCCGGGCGGGTGCGGGCCCGGGACTTCGATGTGGCCGAATCCGCGCGGATCGTGACGGCGTTCCTCACCGGTCTGCGACGGCCGCGGGCATTTCGCAGTCGAATAGCGGACATTGTCTCGCGCAATTCCCGCCGACCGACTATTGATTGAATCCGAAGGGATTCGAGACAGCGGAACAGGGTGAGCAGTGGGTGGTGTCGGGGTGTCCGGCGCGTTGGTGACCGGTGGGGCGGGTGATGTCGGGCGGGCGGTGGCGCGCCGATTGGCGGCGGCGGGGCGGGCCGTGTGGGTCGCGGATGTCGATGCCGAGGGCGCACGGGAGTGCGCGGCCGGGCTGGGATCCGAAGCCACCGCGCTGGAACTGGATCTGACTCGCGAGGAGAGCATTGCCGCGACCGCGCGCGCACTCGCCGGACAGGTCTCGACGGTCGTGCACTGCGCCGGGGTCGCGGTGGTGGAACGGTTCCTCGATACCGGAACCATGGCCTGGGATCTCATGTTCCAGGTGAACCTGCGCGGCCCCATGCGCCTGACCCAGCTGCTGCTGCCCGGCATGCTCGACGCCGAGTCTGCCCGCATCGTGTTCGTCGCCTCCGACGGCGCGCGTGCCGGGGCCTCCGGTGAAACCGTCTACGCCGCATCCAAATCCGGACTTTTCGGTTTCGCCAAATCCCTCGCCCGCGAGGTGGCCCGCCACGACGTCACCGTCAATGTGGTCTGCCCGGGCCCACTCGAGGGCCGCATGGTCGCCCACACCATGGCCGACCATCACGCCATCCTCGCCGCCCTCGAGAAAACCATCCCCCTCAAACGCCTGGGCCGGGACGAAGTAGCCTCCCTCATCGCATGGCTGGCAAGCCCGGAAGCCAGCTACGTCACCGGCCAGCTGATCAGCGTCAGCGGCGGCATCACCATGCAGTAGGAGTTGCCATCATGCCCACCATGCCCATCGTCGACGCCCACATGCACCTGTGGGAAACCAGCGCGCACAACTGGTATCCCGGGCTGGCGAGATTCATCGATGCCGGAAAACCCGAGATCGCAGGCGATTTCCTGCTGCCGGACTTCGATCGGGGACGTGGCGGGATCGAGGTGGCGGGGCTGGTGCACGTGTCGGCCACCACCGAGCCGCACGCGTACCTGGCCGAAACCCGTTGGGTGGACGGCATTGCCGACGCGGATCCGCGGCCGTTCGCCATCGTCGGCGCGGTCGATCCGGCGCTGCCCAAATCCGAGCTGATCGAGCACCTGGACGAGCAGGCACAGACCGAACGCTTCCGTGGGGTGCGGGTCTTCACGGGCCTGTCCCCCAATACCCCCGAGGCCGACGCGATCGCGGGCTGGCTCCAGGACCACGACTGCGTATTCGATCTGGTGGCCAAGCCCGCCGAGATCCTCGACTGGATCGACTTCCTCGCCGGGTACCCCGAACTGCGCGTGGTGCTGGAACATCTCGGCTTCCCGCAGGGGCATTCCTCCGACGCCCGCACGGCTTGGCACAACGCGATCTCGCTGGCCGCCAAGGAAACCCAATGGCTGTGCAAACTCTCGGGTTTCGGCCTCATCTGCCGCGACCTGAGCTGGCCCACCCTCGAATACTGGCTGGAATCCAGTGTCTCCCTGTGGGGTTGGCGACGCCTGATGTTCGCCTCCAACATGCCCGTCGATTCCCTGGCCGGCACCTACACCGACTTGGTCTCCACGATCGACCGCATCGTCACCACCGATGCCACCGACCAGGAGGCCGAATTCTTCTACCGCGCCAACGCGATCGACACCTACCGCCTGCGGTAGGCGACACGGACGTGGGCAATGGGCGACCGGCTCGGAGCCGGTCGCCCATTGCGCTTACGTCCGGTACCGGAACAGAATCCGGCCGCGGGTCAGGTCATAGGGGCTCAATTCCACCAGGACCCGATCCTGCGGCAGGATCTTGATGTAGTTCTTTCTGATCTTGCCGCTGATGTGCGCGAGCACCTGGTGCCCGTTCGGTAGCTCCACCGTGAAGCTGGCATTGCGCAAGCACTCCACGACGACGCCGTCGATTTCGATGCCCTTTCCGTTCTTCGTCATCGCAGCACCAGTTCCAGATTGCTGTTCACGCGCCGGGCCCCGATGCCCTCGAACAGTGCGGTCGCCGCCGCATTGGTCTCGGTCACCTCGGCGGTGGCGGTGTCGATGCCGCGCTCGTGCAGTCCGCCCAGTGTGTGGGCCAGCATCGCCCGGGCGATGCCCCGACGCTGCCGATCAGCCCGCACCGCGATCAGCCCGATCCGCGGCAACCTGCCCACTTGCGCCAACCGCAGCAGCCCGGCGTATCCATCCGGTTCTGCCGCCGCCGCGTACTTCGACGGATCGACGATGGTGTCCACACCCGGCTGACCCAGGAGCTCGATCGGCATGTCCGGCCACCCGATGGTGGCTTCGACCTCCTCACGAATCACCCGGTCCACGTCCCGCAGCCGCCTGTCCACCGCGTGCCCGAGCGGCACGATCGTGACGCCGGACGGCGGATCGACCACGTGCAGCCCGGTTTTCGCCGGATCGGTGGGCACCAGGTACTCCCACTCGCGCCGCCGGACCTCGAAACCGGCCCGCACCCATGCCCGCAGCAGATCGGTATCGCTCTCGTCGACCACGGTATGCAGCGGCCGCCGCAGCGTGGCGAGCATCGCCCCCACGAGCCGCTCGAAAACCACGTCGTGCCATGCGTCGATACTGACGAACAGACGCCCGTCGGTCCTTCGCGAAAGATCGCCGCGCCCGACCACCCGGTCGCCCTCCACGGCATGCCACCGGCCCAATGCCACGCGGCTGATATCTACAGAATTCATCGCTTGTCGCCTTTCGGAGATGCCGAATCCGGCAGGCGCTCCGAGCGACCGGTTACAACGTTCGCTCATCCGTGACGACGAGCGGGAGCACCCACATCGGTCCTGTCAACATGGATCTCACCTCCTCGCGCATGTCACGGTCCGCAGCAGGCTAACAGACCGAGCCCGCTCCCGCCCAGTCCTTTTCCGCCCCGCCCTCCCCCCGGGGTCAGCTCCGGTATACCAATTGGTATATTGATCTTGTTTGCTGGGCGGGTGATGGTCGCCCGGCGGTTGGTGATCGGGCCTGGCCGGACTAGCTGGAGGGTCGATGAAGCGACTTCGTATGAATATTGCCGGGGTGCTGGCCGGTGCGGCGCTGAGTGTGCCGGTGGCCGTGCTGGCCGCGGGAGCGGCGGGCGCGATGCCGGTCGAGGCGGGGTGCCGGACCGGGGATCGGGTTCCGACCGATGATCGTCACGTGTACGACTCGTGCATTCACGATGAATGGGGGAATCTGCGGCGGTGTCCGCCGTGGACGGTTGTCGTGCAGGTTCCGGATGGGGATGTTCGGTGCGTTCCCGAGTAGGGGCGGATTATGAACCGTCCCAAGGGGTTCGGCGTGGGATCCAGGCTCGGACGGCGGCTCGGTAGCGGTCGTAGTCGTCGCCGAATTGGCGGTGCAGGGTCGGTTCCTCGTAGAAGTGGACGAACAGGGCCTGGCCGATTGCGACGATGAGGCCGTACCAGAGGAGATCGGTGCGGCCGAGCAGGAGCGCCTGGCCGAGGATTATCGAAACCACCGCCATGTACATGGGGTTGCGGACGTAGCGGTTGGGGCCGCCGATGACCAACTGGCGAGTGGGAGCGATGGGGGCGGGTGTGCCGCGGCCCTCGCTGGCGAAGCGGTAGATCGCGCCCAGGAGCATGGGCAGGCCCGCCACGATCAGCACTGCGCCGAGGACACGCAGCGGACCCTCCGGCGAAAGGTCGTGTGCGACTTGCCATCGCGAGATGAGTAGCGGGATCAGCCCGGCGACCGTGCCGGGGACCAGGATGGTGAACAACAGACTGCCCCAGGCGGCGCGGGAGAACATGAACACTCATCGTATTCATGGCGACCGGCCCCGGAGGCCGATCAGTTCGGGTCGAGTTCGGAGACCAGACGGCTGCCGGTGAGCTTGTAATCCTCGCCGACCAATTCGTACATGCTGACGAAGCCGTCGAGATCCTCGCTGTCGTGATCGCCGCGCACGATCCAGAAGTGCGGAATGCCGAGCATCGAATAGACGCGGAGTTTGTCGATGGCCTCACGCACCTGCGCCGGCTGCCAGACCGCCTCGATCACCGCGAACAGCGTCACCGGCGCGTGGGTGGTGCTGTGCTTGCCGGGCCGATGGCCGGGCTGGAACACCACCCCGTCGGCCACGAAATTGTGCTGGCCGATGTCGCCGCGGGCGAATCCGCTGTCCGCCACGTATTGATCGCACGCGGTTTCGTAGCCGTGCCCGCGCCAGAAACCGAGCACCTGGAACACGATCCGCGAATACCAGAAGGTGACGGGCATGAGGCTCAGCTCCAATCGACCGGATCGCAATTCCCAGGCCCAGCCCCGCGGCACCGTCGGCAGGGTGTCGAATTCGGCCCGGGTGCGCACACCCGTACTGGGCAGGTCGAGTCGGCGAATGGACAGATCGAGCGGGTGAATGACCGACTCCCTTCCGATACCCCGGGTCGATAAGACTGGAACACCTTAACCTCACATCGGCCACACGAGGCGTTCACCAGCACCTTTACCGCTCAGCCGGGCGATTCGGACAGAAAGGACATGCGCCGATCGGCCCAGCAACCGGCCGGAGAACAAACAAGTGAGCGCACGCTCAGGACATTTGACCAGTAGCCAGCGAATTGCCAACCGGGGCTTGGGGTTACATCAAACCCGTTGTTACACATAACAACTGGGATAGCTCCGAGGTGACCATTCACACATCGCCGAAACGACCATTCCGGTTGAACGGCCAACCTGCGATCCGTAAAGTTACTCACTAGTTAGGCACGAAGGTGTTCCTACCTCGGCCCGACATTCTGCTAGGGGGCCAATCACTCACCGTCCGCATCCACCGACGCATGTCGGACGAACGTCGTTGGATACCAACAAGTTCGTACTTAAGGAGGGGACGATGGTTTCCTACATCGTCACGGGCGGAACCGGATTCCTGGGCCGGCGCGTCGTCGCCGCGCTGCTGGAGCGCGACCCGGAGGCCGTGGTCCACGCACTGACGCGTGAGGCGTCGGTCGCCAAGCTGCGCGAGATGGCCGACGGCTGGGGTGCCGGAGACCGCGCGTTCCCGCTGGTCGGCGACCTGGCCGCACCGGGCCTGGGCCTGGCCGACGAAGCGCCGCAGGCCGATCACGTCATCCACCTCGGCGCGGTCTACGACATGACCGCCGACGAGCGGGTCACCTACGCCGCCAACGTGCAGGGCACCCGCTCGGTCATCGAGCTGGCGCTCGGGCTCGGCGCGACGCTGCACCACGTGTCCTCGGTCGCGGTCGCCGGCGATCACAAGGGCAAGTTCTTCGAGGACGATTTCGACCTGGGCCAGGGCCTGCACTCGCCCTACCACCGCACCAAGTTCGAGGCCGAGAAGATGGTGCGCGAGGCCGAGGGCCTGCGCTGGCGGGTGTACCGCCCGGCCATCGTGGTCGGCGATTCCCGCACCGGCGAGATGGACAAGATCGACGGGCCGTACTACTTCTTCCCCGCCATCGCGGGTCTGGGTGCGCTGCCCTCGGAGCTGCCCATGCCGATCCCGGATCTGGGTTCGACCAATATCGTCCCGGTCGACTACGTGGTCGAGGCGATGGTCGAGCTGATCAACAAGCCGGGCCTGGTGGGCCGCACCTTCCACCTGACCAACCCGGAGCCGCAGCCGTTCACCGAGATCTACAACGCGCTGGCCCGCGCGGCCGGTGCGCCCACCGCCATCGGCACCGTGCCGGGCTCGCACACCGCGCTCACCGCGCTGGGCGGGCTGCCGGGCGTGCCCGCGGTGCGTGATTTCCTGCTGGAGCGCCTCGGGATTCCGCCCGAGGTCGCGCCGCACACCTCCTTCGAGTCGACCTTCGTCTCCGAGTCGACCCGGGCGCAGCTGCGCGGCACCGGCATCGAGGTCCCCGCCTTCGAGGACTACGCCGACACCCTGTGGAAGTACTGGCGCGCCAACCTGGATCCCGACCGCGCCCGCCGAGTCGAGGGCGATCGTCTGGAGGGCCGCGTCGTGCTCATCACCGGCGCGTCCACCGGCATCGGCCTGGCCACCGCGCACGCCGTGGCCCGCCGCGGCGCGACCGTGCTGATGGTGGCCCGCACCGAGGAGGATCTCGAGCTCGCCGCCGCCCAGGTGCGCGCAGAAAGCGGTGCGGCACAGGCCTACACCTGCGACATCACCGACGAGAAGTCGGTGGAGCTGCTGGTCAAGCAGGTGCTGGCCGATCACGGCCACGTGGACTACGTGGTGAACAACGCGGGCCGCTCGCTCCGCCGCTCGGTGCTCAACTCCACCGACCGCATGCACGACTTCGAACGCACCATGGCGGTCAACTACTTCGGCGCGGTGCGGCTGATCCTGGCGCTGCTGCCGTCCATGCGGGAGCGTCGCTTCGGCCACTTCGTGAACATCTCCTCGATCGCCGTGCAGACCAAGGTGCCGCGCTTCGCGGCCTACGTGGCCAGCAAGTCGGCCCTGGACAACTTCAGCGAGATCGCCGCGGTCGAGAACGCCGATGCCGGAATCACGTTCACCTCGGTGCGCATGCCCCTGGTCCGCACCGCCATGATCGCCCCGACCGACCTCTACAAGTCCATACCGGTGCACAGCCCCGACCAGGCCGCCGACATCGTGGTGCGTGCCCTCGAACACCGCCCGAGCCGCATCGACACCCCGATCGGCACCTTCGCCCAGTTCGTGGACACCGTCATGCCCTCGGTCAAGCGCGCCATCCTGCACCAGGGCTTCCGGATGTTCGGCGAATCCAAGGCCGCCCGCAACGAACACCCCGCCCCCGAGACGGCCCCCGATTCCGATGCCCCGAAGTCGGATTCGCGCAGCCCGCTGCTGGCCCTGGCCCCGATCGTGCAGCCCCTCATGGGCCTGCCCGCCCCCGCGGCCCGCATCACCAACCGGATTCCCGGCATGCACTGGTAATTCGGTTACCCGCAATGAAGTTCGGCCCGGCGTGGAACAGCACGCCGGGCCGAACCCTTCGGTACCCGCGTGGCCGAGGTGGGACAGGAGCCCTAAGTGCCGTAACACCTAACGCCCCCACGGCCACGGATACCAGGACCCGCCCTGGGATTTCGGATGTGTCCGTCGAAACCGCCCGAGGGTCGGGCCCTTTCCCCTCCCGGGATCAGAGGTGGTCGGCGGCGAAGTTCACCGCGTCCACCAGGTCGCTGCCGTAGGCGACGTGGGCGTTGGCGTTGACGCCCGCGCCGCAGACGGGATCGCCGCCGACGCACCAGTCTCCGGTACGTCATGAGTACTCGCCGGGGACGTTTCCTCCCACGCCGCGCACCGGGTCGCCGAAGAGCAGGACCGCTGCGACGCGGGCGCCGATGTCACCGGGCAGCTGGACTCGGCCCGGGTACCAGTTCACCGCGCCGGTGCCCAGCGCCGCGTGCACGACGGCCGCGCCCTGTGAGTAGCCGACCAGGATGAACTCCTGGCCCGGGCACGCGGCGGCGGCTGCGATCATGTGCGACACCAGATCCGCGCTGCCCGCGCCCACATTGAAGGAGTAGGCGGCGGGGTAGTTCACGCGGTACGCGCTGATCGAGGCGGGCAACCGGTCCGCCAGCATGCCGTAGAGCGGATCGCCGATCTGATCGCCGAGCCAGCCGGGTTCGCCTGTGCCCCTGGCCACTACGACATCCACCGCGGCGCATCCCGCCGCGTGGGCTGTCGACTGTGGCACGAACACGGTCGCGGCGATGGTCACCATCGCCGCCAAACCGCAAGCCGTACGCCATTTTCCAGGCCGCAGCACCTTCCGGTCGCCCATTGTCCTCACCTCTCACGTCGTTGTGAGAAGCCCGGTGACTCTTGTCATTGACTAGAGACTGATCACCGGGCTATGTGACCCAAGGTAGGAACGGGCGAACTACGCGGCAACGAATTCTACTGGAGAGTCACCTAATTGGTACCCAACCGTTTCATCATGAAACTTGTTATCTACGTGCTATTTTGGGGCTACGAATCGGCATCGGATGGGATTCGAAGCACACCGCGAACCGCGCGCAAAATGGAACCAGTTCTCATAGTGTGTTGGTATGGAACGACTTACCGGGCTCGACGCGAGCTTCCTCTATCTCGAAACAGACACCCAGCTGCTGCACGTCTGCGCAATGCTGATACTCGATCCCACCGCCGACGGGGCGAGCTACGACCACGAGGCCTTCAAGGCCGAGCTCGCGCGGCGGCTGCACCTCATTCCCGCCATGACGCGACGGCTGCACGCGGTGCCCTTCAACCTCGATCATCCGGTGTGGGTGCGGGATTCGAACTTCGATCTCGACTACCACGTCCGGCGGCTGACGCTGCCGAGCGGGGCCGGGAACAAGGGGCTGGCCGAACTGGCCGCCGACATCGCCGGACGACCCCTGGACCGCAATCGCCCGCTGTGGGAGATGTGGGTGGTCGAGGGCCTGCCGCACGGCAAGGTGGCGGTCATCTCGAAGTACCACCACGCCATCGTGGACGGCATCACCGGCACGAACATGATGATGCACCTGTGCGATACGGAGCCCGGGGTGAGCTACCGGCCGCCCGCGCCGGAAGCCGTTGCCGCCGAATCGGAACCCAATGATCTGCGGCTGGCCGGTGAGGCGCTGCTGAAGCTCCCGGGCCGGCTCGGCATGTTCGGCATGGTGCCCCAGACCGTCGGCATTCTGGGCGGTCTGGTTCAGCGTCGGCGCGGTACCGGAAGCCGCGGCATGCCACTGCCTTTCACCGCGCCGCGCACGCCGTTCAATCGAGCTATCACCCCGCATCGCGCCATCTCCTTCGTGCAGACCGAGCTGTCGGATATCAAGGAGATAAAGACCGCCTTCGGCGTGAAGGTCAACGACGTGGTGCTGGCCGTGGTCGGCGGGGCCCTGCGCAGCTACCTCGAACTGCACGACGAACTGCCCGAAACCTCACTGCTGGCCTCGGTTCCGGTGTCCACCCACGAGACCTCACGCCACGAGGAGGGCACCAACAAGGTGTCCACCATCTTCTCCCGGCTCTACACCGATATCGAGAATCCGGTGGCGCGCATGCTGGCCATCGCCGAGGACAATCGCGGCGCGAAGGAGGAGCACAACCTCATCGGGGCCGACTTCCTGCAGGACTGGGCGAAGTACGCACCGCCCAACACCTTCCAGCTGGCCGCGCGGGCGTATTCGTCGTTCAAGCTGGCCGAGCATCACCCGGTGGTGCACAACCTGGTGGTGTCGAACGTGCCCGGACCCAACTTCCCCATGTATTTCCTGGGCGTGCGGGTGGACTCGATGTATCCGTTCGGTCCGGTGTTCCACGGCGCGGGCCTGACGGCCACGGTGATATCCAATAACGGGCACCTGGACTTCGGTTTCATCGCCTGCAAGGAACTGGTGCCGGACGTCGATGCCATTGCCGACGCCGTCCCCGAGGTGATCACCGAACTCCTCAAGGCCGCCCGCGAAAAGGCCTGAGCTACAACCGATCCACCACAGATCCAACGGCCTCGAGGAACACCGGGACAAAGACGTCCGCCTCGAGTGCGCAGGCCGCGTGACCGGCCTTGGCGAGGAAGATCTGCGCTCCCGGAATCGCTTTCGCCATCTCCAGCTGACGGAAGACGGGCAGGGCCCGATCCCGCGTGGTGATCACCACCGCCGTCGGCGCCTTCAGGGTCGGCAGCCATGCCGACGAATCGAATCGTCCCAGCACCACGAGCGCCTGCGCGAGCGCCCAGCCGCTGGTGGCCCGCAGTTCCGTCATGGCCCAGCGGTCCATGCGTCCCACCGGCCACGAGGAATCCGGCAGCACCGGCAGTTTGTCGCGGCGCAGTTCGGCGCGGCGGAAAGACCATTCGGAGAACAGCGTCGCGGTGGCCGCCCAGCCGCGATGGAAGGCACGCTCGCGCCACTTCTCCTGGAAGCGGTAGGTGGTGGCGGCCAGCACCAGCCCGCCCACCCGATCCGGATGCCGGTGCGCGACCAATTGCGCGACCACGCCGCCCATGGAATAGCCCGCCAGAATCGGTCGTTCGATGCCCACCGCGTCGGCGACCGCGATCACGTCATCGGCCAGATCATCGAGATCGAAACGCTCGGAACGGATTCCGTGGCCGTGCCAGCGCTGGTCGAACAGGACCACGCGGTAGCGCTCGTTGAGTTCGCGCAGGCTCGGGAACCAGTTCAGCATGGCGGTGGTGGCCATGCCGTGCAGCAGCAGCACCGCCGGGGCGTCGGGGGCCGGGCCGGGCAGGTCCACCACGTAGGTGGTGCCGCGGCCGGGCAGCTCCACCATCGAACCCTGAGGCACCTCGGTCAATCGGGAGATCCGCGGTGACAGGCGGCGACCCCCGCGGGGCTCGGCGTTCGGCGTGGTCAGGTCCAAGCTGGGGTTCGTCATCGAAAGCCTCCCGGCTCACCGCCTCGGCGGTCGAAATGGAACACGTTTCACTTGATGATGCCATACCGGGAGGCAGGCGGCGGGTTACGGCTTGCACTCCGCGGAGGCGGGGATGACCGTGGTCACGACCACCGGGGTGGCGGGCGGGGACGGGGTGGCGGGCTGCTCGGCCGGGATCTCGTAGAGGCGAATTCCGGTGTGCCGCATCTGCCCCGGGTCGACCGTGACGCCGGAGACGAAGGCGGCGTGGCCGTAGATTTCGGTGATCTCGGCGGTGAACGGGCCCGCGCCCGCGCCCGAGATGGTCCAGTAGTTGTCGTAGCCGCGGCGCAGCGGCAGGTAGTCGCCGCCCGAATCCGCGCGCAAGGAGACTTGCGCAATGGGATTCCCGCTGCCGGAGAACAGGATTCCGACCCAGCTCGGCGAGGAGCTCTGCTGGATGCGGTAGACGCGTTCGGGGGCCGGATTCGGGTCCCGGACACGGCTGAGCCGGATCGGGGCGACGCCGTCGGTGGAATTGGCGATGGCCTCGAAAGCCGAACGGCTCAAATCGTATTGATCGGGGCCGCAGCCGGGGCAGCGGTCCACGATCTCGGCGCGCACGCTCCCGAGTGGGCCGTCGATGTCGATGTAGGAGCCGCACGGGGCCGACCCCTCGTATCGACCGGTCGGGACCCCGACGTAGTAGCCGTCCGGCGGCAGGTCGGGCAGGGAGCAGGCCACGCCCTGATTGAAGGCGTAGAACCTGGCCTCACCCGGTTCGGCGGCCGGTTGCGGTTCCGGGGCCTGAATCTGCTGGGGAGTAACCGAACTCGACGCGGCGGCGGGAAGGGTGATGACCGTTGTGATGGGTGGGGCGGTAGGACAGCTCAGGGACTGCGGCCTGATCCACCACGTGGTCAGTCCGACCGCCACCGCTCCCGCTAAGATCGTCCACAACCATGGCCTGCCTGTTTGGACCTCTTCGTGTCCGGTGCGGTGCATGGCCGGTCCCCAACCCTCCGAATTGTGTTTGCTGAAGCGATGCTGCACTCCACATCAGGAAAGCAGTCACCGCCGTTACGCAGGGCTCGAATCGGAAACTCGGAGTGAAAACCCGGCGTGTTGCCGGTGTGTCATGGATCTAGAACCGACGGCCGCTGTGCCTCGTATGTCCTGATGTCCACCCCGTGCGCCCATCCGCGGATGTCGGCCCGCCACAGGAGAGTTCCGCCATGGCCCAGCTCGCACCCTTCTACCGGCAGGTGCAATCCCACTACGACCTGTCCGACGACTTCTACTCGCTGTTCCTCGACCCCTCCATGACCTACAGTTGCGCGTTCTTCGAGCGGGCGGGCATGAGCCTGGAGGAGGCACAGCGGGCCAAGATCGACCTGGCGCTCGGCAAACTGGGACTCGAGCCGGGCATGACCCTGCTCGACATCGGCTGCGGCTGGGGTTCGAACATGATCCGGGCGGTGCTCACCTACGGCGTGCGCGTCATCGGACTCACCCTGAGCCGCAATCAATTCGACTACGTCCAGGGCATGCTGCGCGAGCTGGGCATCACCGAAGCCGAAGTGCGCCTGCAGGGTTGGGAGGAATTCGAGGGCACCGCCGACCGGATCGTCAGCATCGGCGCCTTCGAGCACTTCCGCAAGCAGCGCTACGCCGAGTTCTTCACCCGCTGCCACCGGCTGCTCCCCGCCGACGGCCGGATGCTGCTGCACACCATCATCGGCCACACCCTCGCCGAGCTGCGCGCCGCCGATATCCCCGTCACCCGCGAGGACGCGCTGTTCCACATCTTCATCAAGCGTGAGATCTTCCCCGGCGGCCAGCTCCCGCAACCCGATTCGGTCACCTCCAACGCCGAGGCGGCGGGCTTCCGCGCCACCCGCATCCAGGCGCTGCGCCCGCATTACGCCCGCACCCTGGACCTGTGGGCGCAGGCCCTGGAGAGCCACCACGCCGAGGCGGTGCACCTGACCTCCGAGGAGGTCTATCAGCGCTACCTGCGGTACCTCGCCGGCTGCGCCCACTACTTCCGCGCCGGTCACCTCGACGTCATGCAGTTCACGCTGCAGAAGTAGGCACCAGCACCGCGGCCCCCGCGAAGCGGCCGTGGGCCAGATCGCTCAGCGCCCGATCGGCTTCGGCCAGCGGATAGGGCCGCACCGTCACCTCGAGCCGGTGGCGTCCGGCGAAGTCCAGGAACTCCCGGGCGTCGACGCGGGTATTGGCGGTGACCGAACGAATCTCGCGCTCCTGGAACAGGTGCCGCTGATAGTTCAGCACCGGGATATCGCTGAGATGGATCCCGGCGATGGACAGGACCCCGCCCCGATCCAGCGCCGCCATGGCCGGCAGCACCAGATCCCCGACCGGCGCGAAGAGAATCGCCGAATCCAGCGGCACCGGCGGCGCGTCCGCGGCTCCCTGCGCCGACGCCGCGCCGAGCTTCAGCGCCAGCTCCCGCGCCGACTCGTCCCGGGTCATCACGTGCACCTCCGCCCCCTGCGCCAGCGCCACCTGCGCCGCCAGATGCGCGCTGCCCCCGAACCCGTAGATCCCCAGCCGCCCGCCCTCGGGCACCGCGGCCCGCTTCAGGGCCCGATACCCGATGATCCCCGCGCACAGCAGCGGCGCGAGCTCGGTATCGGCATAGCCCGCCGGCAGCGGCAGCGCGTAATCCGCAGGCACGGTGGCGAATTCGGCGTATCCCCCGTCAGCATCCCAGCCCGTGTACCGCGACTGCGGGCACAGGTTCTCATTGCCGCGCAAGCAGTACCGGCACACCCCGCAGGTGTGCCGCAACCAGGCGATCCCCACCCGATCCCCCACCGCGAACTCCCCGCCCGCGCCCTCCCCGACCCGCACGACCTCCCCGACGACCTCGTGCCCCGGCACCACCCCGGCCCGATGCACCGCGAGGTCCCCCTCGGCCACATGCAGGTCGGTCCGGCACACGCCGCACGCCAGCACCCGCACCAGCAATTCACCGGCCTGCGGCTCCGGAACCGCCAACCGCCCGAACACCAGCGGCCCCGCGTCGATCGGCCGCGGCTCCATCACCTGCCAAGCATTCATCGTCAGCATGCGATCAAGTCTGCCGAACCCGGCGCGGCGGGTCGAGCACGGCGAGCAGCGCCCGGCGCAGACCACCGAGGACCGGGCCGGTCAGCGGGGTTCGGGCGAGGACCGAGGCCGAGCCGGCGGCGGCCGACGCCTCGGCGACGAGGGCTCGGGCGGTCGCCGCGTCGAGACATGCCGTGGCCGTGACCATGGCAATGAGATCGACCATGGTCGGGGTGCGCCGAGCGCCGCCCGCTCGTTGCGGGCGGGGACGATGACGGAGACGGTCATCGGGCTCGCTCGAAGACGAACAGGTCGTGGCCGCCGAAGGGGACCGGGGAGCGGTCGGGTTCGAAGGCGATCTCGGTCAGGCTCGCCGCGCGGGCGGCGGCGCGGACATCGTCGCGCGACAGCACCCGGCGGACGTGGAGGGCGACACCGGCGGACATGCCGGAATCGATGAAGCCGACCAGTCGGCTCAGTTGAAAGGCCAAGCGGCCGAAGAGGAATCCGCGGAGCACCAGGGCCGCTGGGCCCGGGATTCCCCCGGTGGTGGATTGCAGGACCAGCACCCGTGGCGCTACCCGTGCCGCCTCGGCCAGCACGGCCGCGGGATCGGCGGGGAATTGCAGTACCTGCAGCACCAGCGCCGCGCCGAACGCGTCATCCGCGAACGGCAGTACGCCATCGGCGCACAGCACCGGGCCCGCGCCCACCACGTGCATATCCACCACATCGGTTTCGACCACGTCCAGCCCGGTGCTCGCACGCAACGCGGCGGCATTGTGCCCGGTGCCGGAACCGACATCGAGCACCCGACCGGCGGCGCGCACATGCCGCCCGATCCGATCGGTGATGCGTTCGGCCCGCTCGATCGCCGCGCGTTCCAGCCGCGCTCGCACCCGGCCGGTGTCCCCGACTCCCACAGTCGATCTCCTCCCCGTCCCTGGCGAACATAGCACCGATCCGCGCGGGTCCTGATCAGCCGCGGGAGGCGGGGCGCAGCGTGGCACAGCAAGTCCACAGCGACCGGAATCCTAGTGTCC
>NZ_BJWY01000152.1 GCF_007990715.1 Nocardia seriolae NBRC 15557
GGACACTAGCTCCTTCGCTGCGTCAAGCACATGATCTTGCTGGCATAGATCTTGGTGACCTCTGGGATCCATCGAGAATCACGAATCCCTGGTGCGCCACGGGCCGCACGCAAACGCTCCGTACAACCTGTCTCTGCACTTCGCGATGGGAATGCACCCCCGATGGCCGTTCCCGCGCTAAACACTAGCAGGGTTCGACATTAGGAGATCGAATTCTTTCGTTTTCAATCAGCAAATTTACGGCAAGGTTAGCCAGCTAATTATTTGCGTGGAAATAGCCGCAATTTGAGGCTTTTCACTTTCAGAAGTCCGATTTCCGTTGCCTTGCCATTCGCGCATCCACGGGCAAACACTGCGGGGCGCACGGGCGCTCACCGTGCGGGCGGACGGCATCCACCATGGGGAATCATGGAGGGCATGCCCCAGGACATTCCAGACGACGGCGAACGGGCCCGTGACGAGAACGGCCGCGCCCGGAATGCCCGTCCTCGTGACCGATATGGGCGACCCCTCCCATTCGGCAGCCCGGGTGTCCCCCGCATCCCGGATGATCTCGACCTGCCGCCCGCCGAAACCCTCGACTACGCCCAGCGGCTGCTGGATGCCGGGCTGGCATTCAACGCGCACGAGGTACTGGAGGCCGCCTGGAAGCACGGTCCGTTCGCGGAAAAGTCGCTGTGGCAGGGCCTCGCCCAATTTGCCGTTGGGCTCACCCACATTCAGCGCGGAAATTCGAAGGGGGCCCGGACCCTGCTGAAACGTGCGACACAACGCCTCACCGCATACGGACCGGCCCCCTATGACATCGACTCCCCCGGTCTATTGGCCTGCGCCGATACCCTTTTGACCGCACTTGACCAGGGAAACCGCTCTCCGAGAACGATCTTCGACCGCGACTCACAATCTCGCACTGAATTCGCAGTCCGATTGCCTTTCCACACTTCATGTGCGCACCCGCAAGAATGCGAAGGACCGGCGGCAGTGCGAAGCATGCGAACTACCATCGACAGACGTGCCCACCGACCCCGTCACAGCAAAGCCCGGCCCCGGGGCGGGCCGTTTCGCGCCCAGCCCCTCCGGCGACCTGCATCTGGGCAATCTCCGCACCGGACTGCTGGCCTGGTTGTTCGCCCGCTCGACCGGACGCCGATTCCTCATGCGGGTCGAGGATCTGGACCGGGTACAAAAGGGCGCGGCCGAACGGCAATTGGCGGACCTCGCCGCCATCGGATTGGACTGGGACCCGCCGGTGGTCTGGCAATCCCGGCGACTGCCGCTGTACGAGACCGCCATCGAACGCCTGACCGCGGCCGGGCTGACCTACGAATGCTTCTGCACCCGAAGGGAAATCCAGCAGGCGGTGACCGCGCCGCACGGACCCCTGGGCGCGTATCCGGGGACCTGCCGGAAGCTGACCGAGCGCGAGCGCGAGGAGCGCCGCGCGCAGGGCCGCCCGGCGGCCCTGCGGCTACGGGCAGGCGTCACCGAATTCACCGTCGTCGATCGCCTGCTCGGTGAATATCGCGGCGCGGTGGACGATCTGGTGCTGCGCCGCGGCGACGGCACCCCCGCCTACAACCTCGCGGTCGTCGTCGACGACGCCGACCAGGGCATCGATCAGGTGGTCAGGGGTGATGACCTGCTGCCTTCCACCCCGCGGCAGGCCTATCTGGCAACCCTGCTGGACCTGCCGGTGCCCGAATACGCCCATGTCCCACTGGTGCTGAACACGGCCGGACAGCGGCTCGCCAAGCGCGACGGCGCGGTCACCCTGCGCGATCGCCTGGCTCTTGGCGAATCCCCGCGGCACGTGCTGGGCGTGCTGGCGGAATCGCTGGGCTACGCGGACACAAACACACCGTCTGGTCTGCTGGAACAATTCAGACCGGAAAACCTGCCGCGCGAACCATGGAGACTCGACGCTAACGGGTTGTTGCAACCCAGCAGATATCCGTAACGTACGCACTCGACCAGATCCCGAACGAATTCGACGAGGACGGCAGAAGACAATGACGAGCGGTGGGTACGACCCCAACCAATATCCGCAGGGTGGCCAGCCGTATGGGCAGCAGCCGTACGGGCAGCAGCCCCAGCAGCCGTACGGGCAGCAGCAGCCCTACGGCCAGTCCGATCCCTACGGCCAGCAGCCCCAGCAGCAGCCGTACGGTCAGCAGCCCTACGGCCAGCAGTCCGACCCGTATGGCCAGCAGCCCCAGTTCGGTCAGCAGCAGCCGTCCTACGGACAGTCCGACGCCTACGGCCAGCAGCAGCCCTACGGCCAGCAGCCTTACCAGCAGTACCCGGGCGGCCAGCCGGGTTACGGCGCACCGGCTTTCGGCGGCACCCAGCCGGGTGACCTGTGGACCCGCTTCGGTGCGCGCGTCATCGACACCATCATCGCCCTGATCCCGGCCGTCATCGTCGCCGGCATCTTCGAGTACGCCCTGGGCGGCGGCATCATCGCGGGCATCCTGGGGTCGGTGCTGATCGGCGCGATCGTCACCGCCTACTTCGTGCTGATGGAAACCCAGATGGGTGGCCAGACCCTCGGCAAGAAGCTCCTCGGCCTGCGGGTCGTCGGCCCGGGCGGCGCGCCGCTCGACGTCCAGACCTCGCTCAAGCGCAACCTCTACGTCGCGGTCAATGTCGTGTACTGCCTGGGCAATATCGCCAGCTTCGTGCTGGCGATCGTCATCGCGGTCACCCTCGAGCAGGACCCGAACAAGCAGGGCTGGCACGACAAGTTCGCGGGCGGCACCCAGGTGCTGAAGGGCTGAGTTCGACCCGGAACACACCATCGGACCCGCAAATAGGAATGGGGCGCATCCTCGGAGGATGCGCCCCATTCCATTGCCGCACCGGCATTTTCAATAGGTGTTCCAGTTACCGGCGATGATCAGCACCAGCAGCAGGGCGAACCCGATGACGGTGCCGACCGCACCCACCCAAATACCGCCCAGCGCCAGGCCGCGGCCCTGCTGCTGGCTGGTCTTCATTTGATTCAGGCTGACGATGCCCAGCACCAGGCCGACGATCGAGATCACCGGAATGAACAGGCAGAAGAACAGGGTGGGCAGCCCGATGATCGAGATCACCAGCGAGGCGATGGCCAGCGGATTGTTCTGCTGAACCGGCGCGTAGCCGTAGGGCTGATAACCCGGATAGCCGTAACCCGGGGGCTGCATCCCACCCATCTGCGGCTGCATCCCGCCGACCTGCGGCTGCCCGGCGACCGGATAGCCGGGAACCGGATTCGCCTGCGGCGGAGGGTAATTCGGATACACCGGCTGCGGGGGCGGGGTCATCGGCGGATTCTGGTACTGCGGGGCGGAGGTGTAGCCCGCCGGGGGCGGCACCGGCTGTTGCGGTACCGAGGGCTGGGGTGGCGCCGGTTGCTGTGGCGCCGCGGGCGGCGTCTCGGGCGTCACGCCCTCACCGCCGTACTGCTTCCACCACTCGTCGGAATCGCCGGGATTCGTCATTCACACAGCCTAGGTCACCCACCTGCCGGTAGGTATCGGTCCAGGCAGGGATACTTTCCGCGTGAGTGATACGAAAACGGTCGATACCGACCGATCTGGACACCCCGCGCCCGATCACGCGTCCTTCGCGGATCCGGCGGGGGGATATTTCACCCAGGTGGCGGTGGCCTTCACCGCCGTCCTGCTGATCTCGAACGTCTGCGTCGCCAAGGGCGTGCAATTCTTCACCGGCGAGCACCTGTCGCTCGGCCCGATCACCGTGCTGCCCGTGACCATGGACGGCGCGTTCTTCCTCTTCCCGCTCGCCTACGTCATCGGCGACATCCTCAGCGAGGTCTACGGCTTCCGCGCCGCACGCCGCACCGTCTACTACGGGTTCGCCGCGCTGCTGCTCATGATCGCCTGCTTCCAGGTGGTCATCCTGCTGCCCACCGGCGACGGCCTGGACCAGAACGCGTCGTCGTTCAAGGATGTCCTGGGCCATACGCCGCAGCTGGCCTTCGCCGGCATCGCCGGGTACTTCGTGGGCCAGTTCCTGAACTCGGCCACCCTGGTGCTCATCAAGGAACGCACCAAGGAGAAGCACCTGTGGGCGCGCCTGCTGGGCTCCACCATCGCGGGCGAGTTCGGCGACACCTTCGTGTTCTGCTCGATCGCGGCCACCGCCATCGGCATTCATACCTGGGGCGACTACCTCAACTATCTGATCGTGGGCTTCGTGTGGAAGACCCTGGTCGAGGCTTGCGTGCTGCCGATCAGCTACCGCTGCATCGCCTTCCTGAAGAAGCGCGAACCCTCGTACCGGCCCCGCGAGCGGGCCGCCATCTACGAGTGACGTTTTCGGCGCGGTCGCGTCGAATTCCCCTACAGCCCAGGGGCTTTGATGCGGCCGCGCCAACGGCCGAGGAAATCGGCCTGATAGTCGTCGAAATACCCGCCGTCCAGGCTTTCTCGCACCCGGTCCACCAGTCGCACCGTGAAGCGCTCGTTGTGGATGGTGCACAGCGTCGCCGCGAGAATCTCTTTCGCCTTGAACAGGTGGTGGATGTAGGCGCGCGTGTAGTTGGCGCAGGTGTAGCAGTCGCAGGTTTCGTCGATGGGCGTGAAATCGCGCTTGAACCGCGCCGTATTGATATTGAACCGGCCCTCGTCGGTGTAGAGCGCCGCATTGCGGGCCACGCGTGAGGGATTCACGCAGTCGAAGGTGTCCGCGCCGTTCTCCACTGCGGTGAAGATGTCCTCCGGCTCGCTGATGCCGAGCAGGTGGCGCGGCTCGTTCTCGGGCAGCTCGTCACAGCACCAGCCGACAATGGCGCCCAGATTGTGCTTCTCCAGCGCGCCGCCGATGCCGTACCCGTCGAACCCCGACCCCGCCTCGCCGCGCAGCTCCTCCAGATCGCGACAGGCCTTGCGGCGCAGGTCCTCGTACTGCGCGCCCTGGATCACCCCGAACAGCGCCTGATAGGGCCGATGCGAGCGCGCCGCGGTGAGCCGCTCGTGCTCGTCCAGGCAGCGCTTGGCCCAGCGCCGCGTGCGCTCCAGCGATTCCTCCTGGTAGCCACGGGTATTCATGAGCGTGGTGAGCTCGTCGAAGGCCATCATGACGTCCGCACCCAGCTGATGCTGGATACCCATGGACACCTCGGGGGTGAACCGGTGCCTGGAGCCGTCCAGGTGCGAACGGAAGGTGACGCCGTCGTCGTCGACGTGCGCGAGGCGCTCCTTGCCCTTGGCGATCACGTCGTCGTTCTGCACGCCGACGGCCTCCATGGCCAGCACCTTCTTGAAGCCGACACCCAGCGACATCACCTGGAAGCCGCCGGAGTCGGTGAAGGTGGGCCCGTTCCAGTTCATGAACGCGGCCACGCCCCCGGCCTCGTCCACGATGTCCGGACCCGGTTGCAGGTACAGGTGATAGGCGTTGGCGAGCAGCGCCTGCGACCCGATCTCCTTCATGGTCTCCGGCAGCACGGCCTTCACCGTGGCCTTGGTACCCACGGGAATGAAGGCGGGCGTGGCAATGTCGCCGTGTGGCGTACTGATCACGCCCGTCCGTCCCTGCCGCCCTTCCAGGCGGGTACCGACTTTGAACGAGAACGCGGAGGCAGCAGACACGGCCTCCATCCTCTCAGCCCTTGCTGAGCGCTACCGCGTCCGGTTCCGGATCGTCCACGTTGTTTCCCTCGCCATCGGTGATGGCGGCGGCGAACTGCGCGTTGTAGAGCCGGGAGTACGCGCCCCGGGCGGCCAGCAGCCTCTCGTGCGTGCCCTGCTCGACGATCTTGCCCTTCTCCATCACCACGATGGTGTCGGCATCGCGAATGGTCGAGAGCCGGTGCGCGATCACGAAACTCGTGCGGTCCCGGCGCAGCGCCGCCATGGCGTGCTGCACCAGCAGCTCGGTGCGGGTGTCGACCGAGCTGGTGGCCTCGTCCAGGATCAGGATGGACGGCTTGGCCAGGAAGGCGCGGGCAATGGTGATGAGCTGCTTCTCACCGGCGCTGACCCCGGAGCCCTCCTCGTCGATCACGGTGTCGTAGCCCATGGGCAGGGCGTGCACGAACCGGTCCACGTAGGCGGCGCGGGCGGCCTCGAGGATCTCGGCCTCGGAGGCGTTGGGGTTGCCGTAGGCGATGTTCTCCCGGATCGTCCCGCCGAACAGCCAGGTGTCCTGTAGCACCATGCCCATCCGCGAGCGCAGATGGTCGCGGGTGATGCGGGTGATATCCACGTCGTCGATGGTGATCGCGCCCGAATCCACCTCGTAGAACCGCATGAGCAGGTTGACCAGGGTGGTCTTGCCCGCGCCGGTCGGCCCGACGATGGCCACCACGTGCCCGGGTTCGGCCACCAGCGAGAGGTTCTCGATGACCGGCGTCTCCGGCTCGTAGCGGAAGGACACGTCCTCGAACGCCACCCGGCCGCGATCCACCGGCCGCGAATCCTCCGGATCCGGATCCGGCGACTGCTCCTCGGCGTCGAGGATCTCGAAGATGCGCTCGGCCGAGGCCACGCCCGACTGCAGCATGTTTATCATCGAGCCGATCTGGGTGAGCGGCTGGGTGAATCCGCGCGAGTACTGGATGAACGCCTGCACCTCACCCAGCGACAGCTGACCCGACGCCACCCGCAGTCCGCCGACCACGGCGATCAGCACGTAGTTCAGGTTCCCCAGGAACATGATGGCGGGCATGATCAGCCCGGAGATGAACTGCGACTTGAACGAGGCGTTGTAGAGCTTCTCGTTGGTCTGGTCGAAGTTCTCGCCCACCTCGCGCACCCGGCCGAAGGCGGAGACCACCTCGTGCCCGGTGAAGGCCTCCTCGACCTGCGCGTTGACCTCGCCGGTGAACTTCCACTGATCCACGAAGTGCGGCTTGGAACGCTTGGCGATCTGCGCGGTCACGATGACCGCCAAAGGCACGGTGAGCAGGGCGATCAGGGCCAGGATCCAGGAGATCCAGAACATCATGATCAGGATGCCGATCACCGACAGCACATTGATGATCAGCTGCGACATGGTCTGCTGCAGCGTCTGCGCCATATTGTCGACGTCATTGGTGACGCGGGAGAGCACATCGCCGCGCGGCATGGAGTCGAAGTAGCGCAGCGGCAGCCGGTGCAGCTTCTCCTCGATCTGCGCGCGCAGCCGCTTCACGGTCCGGTTGATCACGACGATCAGCAGCTGCGCCTCCAGCCAGCCGAACACCGAGGAGCCGATGTAGAGCGCCAGCACCCAGGCCAGCACATGGCCGACCGCGGTGAAATCGATTCCCGTGCCGGGAATCACGTTCATGCTGGCCAGCATGTCGGCGAAGGTCGAATTGCCGCCGGCCCGCAGCCGCTCGACCAGTTCTTCCTTGGTCTGGCCCGGGGGCAGCTCCTTGCCGACCACACCGTCGAAGATGAGGTTGGTGGCCTTACCGAGAATCTGCGGGCCCAGGGTGTTGAGCACCACCGAGGCGACGGCCAGCAGGAACACGACCGCGAGATACAAGCGATCCGGCGCGAGCATGCGCAGCAGGCGCTTGAGCGACGGGCCGAAGGACTTCGCCTTGGCGTCCGGCGCACCGGGATTGACGGCTCCGGGCCTCATCGCACCTCCTCCGCGCTGAACTGGGATTCCACGATCTCGCGGTATTCCGAACAGTCCCTCAGCAATTGGTCGTGGGTGCCGATCCCGGCCATGGCGCCGTCCTCCAGCACCACGATCTGATCGGCGTCGCGGATGGTCGAGATCCGTTGCGCCACAATGATGACCGAGGCGTTCGAGGTCTCCGGCCGCAGGGCGTCGCGCACCCGCACATCGGTGGCGACGTCGAGGGCGGAGAAGCAGTCGTCGAACAGGTAGATGCGCGGCTTGCGCACCAGCGCGCGGGCAATGGCCAGGCGCTGACGCTGGCCGCCGGAGACGGTCGTACCGCCCTGTGCCACCGGCGTTTCCAGCCCCTGCGGCATCTCCCGCACGAAGTCGGCGGCCTGCGCGATCTCGAGCGCGTGCCACAGTTCCGCGTCGGTGGCGTCCGGCTTGCCGTAGCGCAGGTTCGAGGCGACGGTGCCGGAGAACAGGTACGCCTTCTGCGGCACCAGGCCGATCTCCGAACGCAGCGTTTCCAATTGGAGGTTGCGCACATTGGTGCCGCCCACATAGACCGCGCCATCGGTGGCGTCGATGAGCCGCGGGATCAGATTGATCAGCGTGGTCTTGCCCGCACCGGTCGCACCCACGATGGCGGTGACGGTGCCGGGCCGGGTGTGGAAGCTGATATCGCGCAGGACCGGCTTCTCCGCGCCCGGGAACTTGAACTCCGCCGCCGCCAGCTCGACCCGGCCCGGATCGCGCTGGAACGGGCGCGGATCACGCGGTTCGGCCACCGAGGACTCGGTGTCCAGCACCCCGCCGATGCGCTCGGCCGAGACCGCGGCGCGCGGGGCCATCATGGCCAGGAAGGAGGCCATCATGACCGCCATCAGGATCTGCATGATGTAGGCCAGCATCGCGGTCAGCGAGCCGATCTGCATCTCGCCCTTGTCGATGCTGTGGCCGCCGAACCAGATGACGCCGACGGTGGTCACATTGGAGATCAGCATGACGGTCGGGAACATCAGGGCCATGTACTTGCCGACATAGAGCGATTGCGCGGTCAGCTCGGTATTGGCGACCCCGAAGCGCCAGGTCTCCTGCCGCTCCCGCACGAAGGCGCGCACCACACGGATGCCCGTGATCTGTTCGCGCAGTACGCGATTCACCGCGTCGATGCGCTCCTGCATGCGCCGGAAGCCCGGCACCATGCGGCTGATGATGAAGGCCATGGACAGGCCCAGCGCCGGCACCGCGATCAGCAGCAGCCACGACAGCTGCATGCTCTCGCGCAGCGCCATGAAGATGCCGCCGATGCACATGATCGGGGCCATGACCAGGATGGTGGCGCTCATCAGCACGAGCAGCTGCACCTGGCCGACGTCATTGGTATTGCGCGTGATGAGCGAGGGCGCGCCGAACACGCCGACCTCCCGCGCGGAGAAGGTGCCAACCCGGTGCAGCAGGGCCGCGCGCATGTCGCGGCCCGCGCCCATGGCGGCCTGTGCGCCCAGGTACACCGAGACGCCCTGGGCCGCGATCTGAATGGCGGTCACCAGCAGCATCCAGCCGCCGGTGGACCAGATATAGCCGATATCGCCCTTGGTGACGCCGTTGTCGATGATGTCGGCGTTCAGGGTGGGCAGATACAGCATGGCGATGACCGAGATCAGCTGGAGCACGACGACCCCGGCCAACTGGGTGCGGTAGGGCCATAGGAAGGTGCGTAGAAGTCGGATCAACATGATGCTGGCAGGCTACCGCCAGATCCTGACGGCCGCCGAGACGTACGACGGCACTGCCGAACAGTGGCTCGGATCACAACGGCCCGATCCGGCTGATGATGTTTCAGATATCGGGCTGATCCAGATCGCGCCATTCGACCGCCGCCTGCCGGCTCGTCGCGGCCGCGACCGGGTCGTTGCCGGGGCGGGGGCGGCGGGTCCAGGCGTCCGGGTCGCGCAGCAGCTCGTCCAGGAAGGACGGCAACAGATCGTGCGCGATATCGGCGATCGTCACCCGCTCCAGCACCGAGCGAATGTTCACCCGCAGCCCGATCCACACCCGCTGCAATGATTCCGCCGCGCCCGGGTAGCTGACGTCCTCGGGCCGCTGCCCGCGCACCGAGGCCAGCGGGCCCTCGACCGCGCGGATCACATCCGCGACGCTGATCTCCGCGGCCGGGCGGGCCAGCCGGTAACCGCCGTCGGGACCGCGGCGGCTGGTCACCAGTCCACCCTTGCGCAGATCCGAGACCACCGATTCCAGCACCTTGGGCGGAATGTCCTGGGCGGCCACAATGGCGTCGGCCTTCACCGAATCCGGTTGCGCCTTCGCGATTTCCACGAGCGTGCGCACCGCGTAATCGACCTTCGCGGTGATGTGCACGGGGAACTCCTGATCATTCTCGGTGGGTGGAGGAAAAACCCTATCGCGCCGGATACAGCACGCCCAGTGCGGCATTCAGCAGGACCGCCTCGATATGCGCGGCCTCGGTGTCGGGGACGATCTCCTGGGACATCATGGCGGTGCTGAGCACCTGCATGGCCGCCGTGGCGCGCAACAGCGTATCGGCGTCGGCGCCCGGTCCGGCCAGCCACCGGCAGGTGCGGTGATGCAATTCGATCAGGTCGGGATAGCGGTTGCCGAGGGCGTTGACGATGGCGACGGTGTCGCGCATGCACAGCGCGCCCACCTGCCGATTGGCCAGGGTCGAGCGCAGCCGCTCGCGAATGACGCGGCGCACGTTCTCGGGGGTGTGCTCGATGTCGTCGAGACCGTCGACCTGGGCGCGCAATTCGTCGAACATCGGCTCGATGATCGCGACCAGCAGATCGACCTTCGAGGCGTAGTGATAGTAGAGCGAGGCTTTTGTGATCCCCACCGCATCGGCGACCTCGCGCAGACTTCTGTGATCGAACCCCTTGGTCGCGAATAGCTGGAGCGCGGCCTCCCTGATCGCATCCTTGGTGCTTCTACCTGCGACTACTGTTCCGGAAACGACTGGGGCGCCCATGCTCTCATCCTCTCACCCACGCTCGGTGTGCGATTCAACCAGCTCGGTATGCGACGCACGCCACCTAGAGTCGAGGTTGTTCCTCCGCTTATTCCCTCGGTAGTCTACCTACCGCACGGTAGGCAGATTTCAGTTTTCGTGGAGGCGGGGGGCCGAGGCTCCCGGCGGCAGTGCCTGTCTACGCGTTTGCGCGCAGCACCCCTGTTTCGCCCGCATAACCATTCGCCCAGGAGAACCCCTCGTGTCCGTATACCTTTATCGGTGGGGAAAGTTCGCCTTCCGCCGGAAATGGACAGTCATCACGGCGTGGATCGCCGCGCTGCTCGTCATCGGCGGCGTCGGCTTCACCGTGGCCAAACCCTTCCAGGACAGCTTCTCCATGCCCGGCCTGCCGTCGGAGCGGGCCACCGAAATTCTCGACAAGCACTTCCCCGGTGCGTCCAAGGATTTCGACCAGAACGCGGTCAGCGGTACCTATGTGATCGCCGCGCCCGCCGGTGAGAAGCTGACCGACACCAAGAACGCGCAAGCGCTGCAAGGGTTCCTGGCCGATCTCGACAAGCTCGCCATCGTCGACAAGAGCGACCCGAAGAAGGCCCCGGCCGATCCCATCGCCGTGACCAAGATGATCGGCAAGCCCGCGGGCATCGACTGCCTCGACGGCAACCGTGCCGATCCGAACTTCGCCGCGATCTGCTCGAACGCGCCGCTGAACGTCCTGAACAAGACCAGTCCGGACTCGGTGGCGATCGTCAAGGCGCACTACACCATTCCCAAGTTCTCCGACGTCAAGCCGGCCGATCAGGACGCGGCCTACGACGTCGGCAAGAGCGCCCGGGATGCCGGGTTGCAGGTGGAGCTCACCGGCAATATCGAGCAGAAGCAGGCCGCCGGCGGCGCGTCGGAAATGATCGGCATCGGCGTCGCGCTGGTGGTCATGATCATCGCGTTCGGCGCGATCGTCGCCGCCGTCGTGCCCATCGTCACCGCCATCTTCGGCGTCGGCACCGCCATGGCCATCATCATGTTCGGCACCCACTGGCTGACCATGCCGTCGTTCACGCCGACCCTGGCGTCCATGATCGGTATCGCACTGTCCATCGACTACGCCATGTTCATCGTGTCGCGGTACAAACATGAACTGGCCGTGTCGAATTCGCCGGAGGAAGCGGCCGGAACCGCGGTCGGCACCGCCGGATCCGCGGTCATCTTCGCCGGTCTGACCGTCATCATCGCGCTGGCCGGGCTCAGCTTCGTCGGCGTCAGCTTCCTCACCTACATGGGTATCGGTGGCGCGCTCACCGCCACCATGGCGGTGCTGGTCGCGGTGACCCTGATGCCGGCGCTGCTCGGCGCGTTCGGTGGCTCGCTGTTCAAGCCGAAGCTGCCGCTGGTCGCCAAGCACGATCCCGAGGACGAGAACTCGGTCACCAATGGCATTCGCGTCGCCCGCTTCATCGGCAAGGCCCCGTGGCTGACCCTGGCCGCGTCGGTGGTGCTGCTCGGACTGCTCGCCGCACCGGCGGCGAACCTGCAGCTGGGTCTGCCCGGCGGCGACTCCATGCCCAAGGACACCACCCTCTACAAGGCCTACGACCTGCAGACCAAGGGCTTCGGCGAGGGCTCCAACGGCACCCTCATGGTGGCCGTGTACCTGTCGAAAACCCCTGCGGAGCAACGTGATCAGGCCCTCGGCGAGCTGCGCACCAAGCTGGCCGGGTACCCGGGCATGGACTATCTGACCGCCGCGCAGCGCAGCGAGGACGGCCAGGCCGCGTTGTTCATGGGCGTGCCCAAGTCCGGGCCGAACAACAAGGCAACCAAGGACCTCGTCGAGAACGCGCGCAATGCGGAATCCGACTTCAACAGCCGCTACGGCATGGAGTACGGCATCACCGGCACCACCGCCATCTTCACCGATGTCTCACAGGCCCTGCTGCACAAGATCATTCCGTATCTGTCCATCGTGGCGGGCGCGGCGTTCCTGCTGCTGTTGCTGGTCTTCCGCTCCATCCTGGTCCCGCTGACCGCCGCGCTGGGCTTCCTGCTCTCCATGGCGGCCACCTTCGGCGCGACGGTGCTGCTGTTCCAGGAGGGCAAGTTCGGCCTCTTCGACCCGCACCCGCTGGTCAGCTTCCTGCCGATCATGTTGATCGGCTTGGTCTTCGGCCTGGCCATGGACTACCAGGTCTTCCTGGTGACCCGCATGCGTGAGGAGTTCGTCCACGGCAAGTCCGCCAAGGACGCCATGATCAGCGGCTACCACCACGGCGCGCGCGTCGTGACCTCGGCGGCCATCATCATGATCTCGGTCTTCAGCGCCTTCATGCTCGACGACAACGTGGTGGCCAAGTCCATGGGCTTCGCCATGGCCGCGGGCGTCTTCTTCGACGCCTTCATCGTCCGCATGATCCTGATCCCGTCCCTGCTCGCCCTGCTGGGCAATCACGCCTGGTGGATGCCGAAGTGGCTGGACCGCATCCTCCCCGACATCGACGTGGAAGGCTCCAAGCTCACCGAGCTCAAGCAGGCCTCCGCCCCCGTCGAGGACAAGCAGCCCGTCACCGTCGGCTGATCCCGAACGACAAGCGAGCCCCGCACCGGATATCCGGTGCGGGGCTCGCTTGTCGTTCGGATGAATGGGGCAGCCGGGACCGGAACACCGCAGTTGTAAACACAACCCGTGCCGAATCGCGATTCCAGGGTGAGTCGTCCGGCGATGGGGTGGTTTCGAATGATCGAGAATCCTCGGCGAATTCTTGCCGCAGTGCTGTGCGCACTCGCCTTTGCGGCGGGTTGCTCCGGTCCGGCCGAGCGCGCCGCGAACCCGAGTTCATCTGCCGCCGAGACCGGCTCACCGGTATCCCGGAGCAGCTCACCCGCGACGGGCAGCAGCTCACCCGCGCCCGGGAACCTGGAAACCACAAAGGATTTCAGTGTCGCGACCTTCACCGCGGTCGATCTCGACGGGCCGTACAACCTCGTCGTCAACGTGGGCACGCCGACATCGGTACGCGCCGAAGGTGATCCGGCCGGGCTGGACGTACTCGATATCCGGGTTTCCGAGGACACCCTGGTCGCATCGGTGAAACCGGGCGCACGCTGGCCCGCCGGCGCTCATGTCACCGTCACGGCCGTCGTATCGGCATTGACCGCTGTCAAGCTCGCCGGACCGGGTGGGATCCACGTGGGCGCGGTAGCGGCCGACACCCTCGTGTTCGCCGAGAACGGTTCCGGCACGATCGAAGCCCCGCAGCTGACCGTCTCCAGACTCACCGCTTCGCTGTCGGGATCCGGCATCATCCGCGCCGGAGGCACCAGCGAGGACGTCGATCTCTCGCTCGACGGCAGCGGGCCGCAAGACCTGTCCGCCCTCACCACGAAACGCGCCGCGGTCGCACTCGCAGGCAGCGGAAGTCTCACCTTCCGGGCGACCGAGAAGGTGACCGGCTCCCTCGCCGGTGCCGACAATGTCACCGTCGTCGGCGACGCCAAGTGCTCGGTCTCCCGAGCCGGATCGGGACGTGTCACCTGCAACTGACCTGCACAGAGCGTCAGCCCCCGATGTTTATACAAATGTTCTAGACAAATGTTCCAAGATTTGTTAGACATATGTCTTAGACAAAGGTTCTTCACCACATCGGGAGACATCAATGAGCACCACCGCCAACACCCCCCGCATCCTGGTCGCAGGCGGCGGCATCGCCGGGAACGCCGTTGCCCTGCAACTGCTTCGGGCCGGTATCGCCGTCACCGTGGTCGAGCGGGCCGCCGCTCCGCGGCCCGGCGGGCAGGCCGTCGACCTGCGCGGTCCCAGCCGCGAGGTGGCCGAGCGCATGGGCTTGATGGAGGCCGTCAACAAGCGCCTGCTGCACGAGAAGGGCATGAGCATCGTGAAGGCCGACGGCAGCCCGGTGTACCGCATGGCCATGGAGATGTTCGACGGCAAGGGACCGGTCGCCGATATCGAGATCAGCCGCGGCGATCTGAACGACGTCCTGCTGACCGAACTCGCCGGTACCGCAGGCGAACTCGATACCGCTACGGCGACTGGATCGAGACCATCGAGCAGGACGCCGAGGGCGTCACCGTCGGCTTCGCGTCGGGCCGCAACGAGCGCTACGACCTGGTGATCGGCGCGGACGGCGTGCACTCCCGCACCCGAGCCATGGTGTTCGGCCCCGAGGAGGAGTTCACCACCTACCTCGGCGGCTACATGTCCTTCTACACCGTCCCCATTCCGGCGGGCGCGGAACGGGATTGGCTGGCCATGCACGTGGTGCCGCGCGCCTCCCTCGGCATCCGCCCCGACTACGACCCGGCCACCTCCAAAGCGATCATCACCCTGCGCACCGACTCGAACCCCGCCCTGCGCGGCGATATCCCCGCCCAGCACAAGCTGATCCGCGACATGCTCGCCGACGCCGGCTGGGTCACCCCCGAAGCCCTCGCCCACCTGGAAACCACCCCCGACTTCTACTTCGACGAACTGGTGCGCGTAGACATGCCGTCCCTGTCCAAGGGCCGAGTCACCCTCCTCGGCGACTCCGGCTTCTGCGGCTCCCCCATGACCGGCATGGGCACCGCCATGGCCATCGTCGGCGCCTACCTCCTCGCCGGTGAAATCGCCACCACCCCAACCGACCTCCCCGCCGCCTTGACCCGCTACGAGGCCCAGGTCACCCCATTCCTGCACAAGGCCAAGGAACTCCCCGGCGGCGGCATCCAAATGATGCTGCCCACCTCCAAGTTCGGCCTCGCGGTCATGCAACGCATCGGAAAACTCGTGACCACCAAGCTCTTCCGCCCCATCATGATGAAGATGCTGAACCAGACCGACGACTACACCCTGCCCACTTACTGATCGCCTGCTATCGGCAAAACCATTGCGGCACATGCTTGGATGACCAGGTGAGCGACTAATGCTTCCGATCGATCGAACCCGCCGCGACGGACACGGCAATACCCGGTTGGGCACCACACTTCAAGCAGTTCGACACCGTAGTCGGCTATTCCGATCTGGGCCATGTCTTCCTCGCCAACCGGCAGACCCGCGACCACGGCGTGCTGTACCCGTTCAAGGCGGCAGCGAAGAACTACGGCGAGTTCACCAGTACCTCAGAGTTTTTCGACACGATCGTCCGCGACGACTACTTCACCATGGTGATCCTGACGTCCGACCACGTCGCAGCGATTCGTGACCTACTCGGCCCCCTAGTACT
>NZ_BJWY01000153.1 GCF_007990715.1 Nocardia seriolae NBRC 15557
GGGGGGAACCTCAACCACCCTGAAAGGACGCCTCAAAGAGCTCGATGCCAAGGAGGAACGTCTGGTCGATCTAGCAGCCGACGATGAACTGCCGCAGGACAAGATCAAGGCCAGACTGCGCACCATCCGGGCCGAACGAGCCAACGTCGAGGAGTCCCTGGCTGCGGTCGGGAGCGAGCTGACAGTAGGCGTAGAGGTCCTATCCCAGGCGTTGGACCTGTTGAGCGATCCCCACCGCCTGTACGAGGAGGGCACTGACGCTATCCGGCGCCATCTCAACCAGGCGTTCTACGAGCGCTTCTACCTAGACATTCAAGGCGTGGGCGACGATCAACTGAAGGAACCCTTCGCTGACCTGCACCACGCGGCTGGTACCCGCCAGGTCTGCCATCACAGCCCGGCTGCCGCCATCCGCCCGCGTCGTGACCGACGAAACGAGAAAGGCGGTCCTACCGTCCCCGAGGTCCTTTCGGACCCCGGTTCGAGTAAGACCGCCTTGGTGGAGCTGCCGGGAATCGAACCCGGGTCCTCCGCCGCATCTTCAGGGCTTCTCCGTGTGCAGTTCGCTATGCCTCTGCTCGGATCTCTCGGTCACGCGAACAAGCCGAGATGACGATCCCAGTCGCTGTTAGGTGTCCTGTCCGGCGCCGCGACCGCGTCGGACAGTAGAGCCCTCTAGCTGATGCCAGGGACCGGGTCGAGGGCGAACCCGGGCTGACAGACACGCTTCGTTGCTTAGGCAGCGAGAGCGTAGTCGCGCTGATTGGAATCGGCGCTTATAGGGTTACAGCGACGCTTATACGGTGGTCTCCTGCCTGCACCGACACGCTTCCCCTGAATCAACGTACGCAGTCGAAACCGTTCAGCCCCGAGTGTGTTCACCGATTCAGATGAACTGCCCGGCTCTCACCGGGCTACCTATCCTAACACCGAACAAACCTTGGTTCATTCCATTAACGCGCCGTCAGCGCGAGGGTCGGGCACTCAGCCGCGCATGCCCTTGATGCGGCGGCCGAGTTCGCGGGTGATCTCGCGTTCGGTGTCGCGTCGGGCCAGGTCCTGGCGCTTGTCGTAGTCCTGCTTGCCCTTGGCGAGGGCGAGTTCGACCTTGACCTTGCCGTCGGAGAAGTACATCGACAGCGGGACCAGGGTCAGGCTCGACTCCTTGGTCTTGCCGAGCAGCTTGTCGATCTCGCGGCGGTGCAGCAGCAGCTTGCGGGTGCGGCGGGGCGCGTGGTTGGTCCAGGTGCCGTGGCCGTACTCGGGGACGTGCAGGCCGCGCAGCCAGACCTCGCCGTCGTCGATGGAGGCGTAGGCGTCGACCAGCGAGGCCTTGCCCTCGCGCAGGCTCTTCACCTCGGTGCCAACCAGCGCGACCCCGGCCTCGTAGGTCTCGATGATCGAGTAGTTGTGCTTCGCCTTCTTGTTGCTGGCGATGACCTTGCGCCCCTTTTCCTTCATTTCTCCTCTATCGTCCCGTCGCTACCCGGAGTGCCCAACCAGCTTACGGATGCTCCGGCTCGACCCCGCACGGTCACGGGGTCGAGCCTCGAACTTCAACGGTGCCGGACCGGGCCTTGTTCCGCGCGGCTCATTCGTCCGCGCGGGAATCCAGCACGACCTTGGTGCCCGGGACGGCCGCGACCTGCAGGGTACGCAGGCGCAGCAGGACCGGGTTGTCGGTCAGGAGCTTGGCCGTGTTGGCCAGCGAGCGCAGGGCGGCGGCCTCGGCGCGGGCACGTTCGAGCTCGGCGCGGCCGCGCTCGCGGGCCAGGACCGTTTCGAGGGCGGCCTTGCGGAGTTCGCCCGGGAGCATGAGGTCCTTGGCGCGCAGGCTGTCGACCCGGATACCGAGGCGCTCGACCTGCGTGGCGACCGCATCCTTGCCGCCGGACAGCAGGGTGCGGTCGGCGACCAGCTCGTCGAGGGTGTGCGCGGCGACCAGGTCGCGCGCGACTTCCTGGACCGCGCCGTAGAGGACGGTCTCGGCGTACTGCGCACCCGTGGTGAAGGCGACCGGATCAGTGACGACCCAGTCGGTGGTGAAGCTCACGCGCAGCGAGAGGCCGTCGCGGGTCAGTAGTTCCTGGCCTCCGACCTGGAGCACGCGCGGGCGCATGTCGACGGCGACCAGCGTGCAGCGTTCGGTGTCGTAACGGTGGCGGCCCGGCTCCAGGACCTGCTGGAGGATGCCGTCGCGAAACAGCAGCGTGCGCTGCCAGTCCATGACGGTCGAATAGGTGGACTTGTTGAACATGCCAATCTCCTTCCGGCAGTTGGTTTCGGGCACGACCGGATACGCCCTGCCCGGCCACGGCATGCGGCGGGAGCGTCCCCCATCCGGAGGACGGAGAGCTCGCAGAGCCGCGATGCCGCCCACGACCGGGCAGGGCGCATCACGTCAAGGAGTCGAACCTCGGCAGATTTGGTCTGCGTCACCAGGGAACGGCCGCACCCGACGCGAGGTACGCGGTCCGGAGATTCCGGTGCGCCCCTCGGAAACGGCCGAGATCAAGGTTGCCAGCGCATTGTGCTGAGCGCCAATGATTTTCCGCCGCGGTCCGCACCGGGACACGAAAAGCGAAAAGGCCCTTCAGTTTTCACTGAAGGGCCTTTCACAGTAGTCCCGACGGGATTTGAACCCGCGCTACCGCCTTGAGAGGGCGGCGTCCTAGGCCGCTAGACGACGGGACCAGGGCGCTTGCTGCGATCTTCGACCGCGGCAGCTCCGAAAGCTTATCCTGCCGCCGCCCAGCAACCAAATCGCCTGCTGACGGACGTGCGGGAGGCACCCGGAGCGCTGCGGGCAGGCCGCGAATCAGCTAGGCGGAATCGGATCGCGCCAACCGCGCTCGACCATGGCGGCCACCTTGTCGACCACCGCGGCATCGAGATCGATGCCGAGTTCCGCGGCGGCCAGCCACGCGACGATGACGACGTCCGCCAACTCCGCCCGCATCTCCTCGAATGTGCCTGTCCGCCGGGCCTGCCCGGACCAGCGACGGTAGGCGCCCACGAACTCGCCCGTCTCCTCGGCCACGGCGAGCACCGACCGGTTGGCGGCCCCTTCGTCCGGGAATCCGGCCTCGCGCAGGCGCGCCCGGATCTCGGCGGTGAGCTGCGACATATCGAGCGTCATGAGACGACCGTTCTACTGGTAATCGGGCGGCAACTCGTCGTAGTCCGGCGGAACGTCGTCGGGCCACGGAATCTCATCCGCCGCAGCGAAATTGGACGGCGGCGGGGTCGAGACCGATCCGCGGCCCGCGCCGGCTGACGAACCAGAACCGGATGAACGTCGCGATTCGGGCGCGGTTTTTCCGGCGCTCCGCGGACGCGGCCCAGCGGCGGAGTCCGCCGACCCGAACCTCGAGCCCGTGTGCGATGACACCGACCGTGCGGCCGAGGCCGCGGAAGTCGTTGCATTGCCGGTCGTATCGCCCGCTGCGGCAACCTCTGCCGAGATTCCCGCGTTGGCATCGAGCGCGCCGCTCCCCGCCGCACCGGCCTCGGCGGCGATCACTTCGAGCACGCCTTCGCCGTATTTGGCGCGTTTGTTCTCGCCGATGCCGGAGATACCGGCCAGGTCGGCGAGGGTGGTGGGTTTGCGGGTGGCGATTTCCCGCAAGGTAGCGTCGTGGAAGACGACGTAGGCGGGGACGCCCTGTTCCTTGGCGGTGGCTCCGCGCCAGGCGCGGAGTTTTTCGAACAGGTCGGTGTCGGACCTGCTGAGATCGGCGGCGGCGAGGCGGGAGGACTTGGCGGGCTTGGAGGTTCGGGCGGCCTTGGCGCGTTCGGGCTCGCGGCGGAGCATGACCTCGCGCTTTTCGAAGAGGACCTGGTTGCTGGCCTCGGTGAGGGTCAACACGCCGTAGTCGCCGTGCACCGCCAGCAGACCCTGGGCCAGGAGCTGGCGGACCACGCCGCGCCACTCGATGTCGCGGAGTTCGGTGCCGATGCCGAAGACCTTGAGCTCGTGGTGGGCGTGCTGCTCGACCTTGGGGTTGCGCTTGCCGATGAGGATGTCGACGATGTGGCCCGCGCCGAAGCTCTGGCCGCGTTCGCGTTTCAGGCGCAGGACGGTGGAGAGGACCTTCTGGGCGGGCACGGTGCCGTCCCACGCCTCGGGGGCGTTGAGGCAGGTGTCGCAGTTGCCGCAGCGCTCGCCGGGCTGGCCGAAGTAGGCGAGCAGCTGGACGCGGCGGCACTGGACGGTCTCGCAGAGCGCGAGCATGGCGTCCAGGTGCAGTTGCAGCTGGCGGCGGTGCATCGCGTCGCCGTCGGAGGAATCGATCATCTTGCGTTGCTGCACAACGTCACTGAGGCCGTACACCATCCAGGCGGTGGACGACTGGCCGTCACGCCCGGCGCGGCCGGTCTCCTGGTAGTAGCCCTCGACCGACTTGGGCAGGTCCAGGTGCGCGACGAAGCGCACATCCGGCTTGTCGATGCCCATGCCGAAGGCGATGGTGGCGACCACGACCAGGCCGTCCTCGCGCAGGAACCGCGACTGGTTGGTCGCGCGGGTCCGGTTGTCCAGACCCGCGTGATACGGCACCGCCTCCACGCCATTGGCCGTCAGGAACGCGGCGGTCTTCTCCACCGAGTTGCGCGAGAGGCAGTACACGATGCCCGCGTCACCGGCGTGCTCGTTCTGGATGAACGAGAGCAGCTGGTGTTCCGGCCGATTCTTGGGCTCGATCCGGTACTGGATATTGGGCCGGTCGAAGCTGGCCACGAAGTGCTTGGCCCGGGTGAGATCCAGCCGTTCGGCGATCTCCTTGCGGGTGGCCTCGGTGGCCGTCGCGGTGAGGGCGATACGCGGCACATCCGGCCAGCGCTCGTGCAGCATGGACAGACCGAGGTAGTCGGGCCGGAAATCGTGGCCCCACTGGGAGACACAGTGCGCCTCGTCGATGGCGAAGACGGAGATCTTGCCCCGATCCAGCAGCTGCGCGGTGGAGTCGAGCCGCAGCCGTTCGGGTGCGAGGTAGAGCACATCCAGCTCCCCCGCCACGAATTGCGCTTCGACCGTGCGCCGTTCGTCGGGGAACTGCGTCGAGTTCAGGAACCCCGCGCGCACGCCCACGGCATTGAGCGCGTCCACCTGATCCTGCATGAGCGCGATCAAGGGCGAGATCACCACGCCCACGCCCGGCCGCACCAGCGCCGGAATCTGATAGCACAGCGACTTGCCGCCACCGGTGGGCATCAACACCAGCGCGTCGCCGCCGGAGATCACCTGCTCGACGATCTCCCGCTGCGGCCCGCGAAAACTGTCGTACCCGAACGTCTTTCGCAGAACCTGGTGTGCCGGATCATTTCCGGCCTCACCCAGGTTCCCGGCAACTGCGGTCTCGACCTCCGGCGCGCTCACGGCCGCAATCCTACGGACACCGCCCGACAGCTTGAACCCCGCTGGCACGGATCAGCCGAACTTCGCGCACTCACTCGCGGACGTAGTACCGCAGTGCGGCATATGCGGTCAGAGCGGCGAATCCGATACCGATCGGTGTGACGACCATCGCGACGGCGGCGATATCGTCGCCCGTGATCCGCGGCAGCACCTGATCATTGAACAGCGAACCCAGCGCCCGGTTGATCACCAACGGCTGCGCGACGAACAAACCCGCCACCGCCAGCACCGATCCCACCAGCGCGGCCAGCACCGCTTCCAGGAGGAACGGCAACTGCGTGTACCACCGCGTCGCACCGACCAGTCGCATGATTCCGACCTCGGTCTTGCGCGCCAGCGCCGCCACCTGAACCATATTGGCGATCAACAGCAATGCCGCCAGCGCCTGCAGCGCCGCCAAACCGAATGCGGCATTGCGCAATCCGACGAAGAAGCTGACCAGCCGGTCCACGATATCCATGTCATTGAGCACGGTCATGACACCGGGCCGCTTGGAGAAATCGTCATAGATGGTCCGGTATTTGGTGACATCGCTGAGCTTCACCCGGAACGACGCGGGTAGCCCGTCCTTGCTGACCTCGTCGGCGAGCCCCGGCTGATCCTTGAAGGTGGTCTCCTTGACCTCCTTCACCGCGTCCGCGCTGTTCACGAACTGCACGCTGGCCACGTCCGCGTGCTTCTTCAGATCCGACATGAGCGAGGCGCACACCTGCCCCGTGCAGTCCGGATCCGTCTTCGAGACCTGCTCGTCCAGATACAGCCGGATCTCGACGCGCTGGACGTAGTAGTCCTGGATCTTGTCCGCCATCCGCACCGCCAGCAGCCCGCCGCCCAGCATGGTCAGCGAAACCGCGGTGGTGAGGACCATGGCGATGGTCATGGTGACATTGCGGCGTAGGCCGGTGAAGACCTCGCTGAACAGGAATCCCGCGCGCATTACCGGCCCACCCCGTAGACGCCCATCTCGTCGTCGCGCACGATGCGCCCGCGATCGAGTTCGACCACGCGCCGGCGCATGGCGTCGACGATGGTGTTGTCGTGGGTGGCCATGACCACCGTGGTTCCGGTGCGGTTGATGCGTTCGAGCAGCGTCATGATGTCCTGGCTGGTCTCCGGGTCGAGGTTGCCGGTCGGTTCGTCGGCCAGCAGCACCAGCGGCCGGTTCACGAAGGCGCGGGCGAGTGCGACGCGCTGCTGTTCACCGCCTGAGAGCTCACCGGGCAGCCGGTCCGCCTTGCCCGCGAGCCCGACCATGTCGAGCGCCTCGGGCACCGAGCGATTGATGAATGCTCGCGATTTGCCGATCACTTCCAACGCGAACGCCACGTTCTGTTCGACGGTCTTCTGCTGCAGCAGCCGGAAGTCCTGGAACACGCAGCCGATGCGCTGGCGCAGCTTGGGCACCTTGCGCCCGGGCAGCCGATCGACCCGGAAGTCGGCCACCCACACCTCACCGGTGGTCGGCTTCTCGTCCTTGAGCAGCAGCCGCATGAACGTGGACTTTCCGGAGCCCGACGGGCCGATAACGAAGACGAACTCGCCTTTTCCGATATCTACGGAGACATTGTCCAGCGCCGGCCGCGTCGAGGTCTGGTACGACTTGGTGACGTTGCGCAGGGTTATCACGGGGAGCCAGTGTATCCAGGGCGAGGCCGGGGCTGACTACACCGCGCGGAGGTCACCTCACCGCTGGGCGGGCTCGGAAGTGTTTGGCAGATAGTTGCTGAGCATGGTGTTCACTATCGGCGGGGTGCTCTTGGACTCATGTTCGGCGGGCTTGACGAAGATGTACAGCACCAGGGTCGCCACCCAAACGGCCAGCAGGATCGCCGTGGACTTACGTGTTCTCTTAGCTGGCACCGTCACTCAAACCCTCCCGGCGCAGCGCCGCGGCCACCCGCACCCGCAGCTCGCGTCCGACTTCGAACTGTTTGCCCGGCAGCGTCCTCGCCACCATCTTGATGTTCATCTGGTTGACGGTGAGATCTTCGACACCCATGACGCTGGGCTCGTCCAGCAGCAGGGTTTTCAGCTTGCGATCGGCGAAGGCCTTGGCCCCGACCTCGCGCAGGACTTCGTTGACCTTGTTGATGTCGGCCGTCGCGGGAACGGGGACATCGATGGCCGCGCGCGCCCAATCCTTGGACAGGTTGGTCACTTTCACGATCTGACCGTTCGGGACGGTTATCACCTCACCGTCGGCGCTGCGCAAGGTCGTGATGCGCAACGTGACGTCCTCGACCGTACCCTCGGCCTCGGTCGAGTTGCCGGTGACGGCAATGCGCACGACATCGCCGAAGCCGTACTGCCTTTCGGTGATCAGGAAGAACCCGGCGAGCAGATCCTGCACGATGCGCTGCGCGCCGAAACCCAGTGCGGCGCCGAGCACCGCGGCCGGGGCGACCAGGCCACCGAGCTCGAAACCCAAGCGCCGCAATACTTCCAGCGAGACCAGGAAGTAGACGATGGACAGCAGGACCCAGGTGATGACCTGCGCCAACGCATGTCGGTGCTTGGCCGCCTCGGAGCGCACCAGCGAATCGCTCGAGCGGAATCCGGCGTCGATCTTGCGGGTGATGCGGTCGCGCACGTGGGTCGCGGCCCGGCTGAACAGCATGGCCCCGACGACCAGCAGCACGATCTCGAGACCGCTGGAGCGGAGCCAGTTCCCGAGATCGGCTCCGGTGCCAGCGGCCAGAATCGAATGCATGCCCTACCCCTGAGTCGTCTGCTCTCGCATGCGCCAGCGGATGCCGGATTCAATGAAAGCATCGATATCGCCGTCCAGCACGGCGGAGGGGTTGTTGACCTCGTAACCGGTGCGCAGGTCCTTGACCATCTGGTACGGGTGCAGCACGTAGGAGCGCATCTGGTTGCCCCAGGACGCGCCCTCATTGGTCTTGAGCGCGTCCATCTGCGCGCGCTCTTCCTGCCGCTTGCGCTCGAGCAGCTTGGCCTGCAGCACGCGCATGGCCGAAATCTTGTTCTGCAGCTGCGATTTCTCGTTCTGACAGGTGACCACGATGCCGGTCGGGATGTGGGTCAGGCGAACCGCGGAGTCGGTGGTGTTGACCGACTGGCCGCCGGGGCCCGAGGAGCGGTAGACGTCGACCCGGATCTCGTTCTCCGGAATCTCGATGTGGTCGGTGGTCTCGACCACGGGCAGCACCTCGACCTCGGCGAAGGAGGTCTGACGGCGGCCCTGGTTGTCGAACGGGCTGATACGGACCAGTCGGTGTGTACCCATCTCGACGGATAGCGTGCCGTAGGCGTAGGGCGTCTTGACCGCGAAGGTCGCCGACTTGATGCCCGCCTCCTCCGCATACGAGGTGTCGTAGATCTCGACGCTGTACTTGTGGCCCTCGGCCCAGCGCACGTACATGCGCATCAGCATCTGCGCCCAGTCCGCGGCGTCCACGCCACCCGCGCCGGAACGAATATTGACCAGCGCCTCACGCTTGTCGTACTCGCCCGAGAGCAGGGTCCGGACCTCCATGGCCTCCACGTCGGCGTGCAGGCTGGACCGCTCGGAATCGGCGTCGGCCAGGGCCGCGGTGCGATCCGCACCCTCCTCGGCCTCGGCGAGCTCGTAGAGCACCGGCAGGTCCTCGAGCCGCTGGCGCAGATCCCGCACCCGGCGCAGTTCGCTCTGCGCGTGCGAGAGCTGACTGGTCACGCTCTGCGCGTGTTCCTGGTTGTTCCACAGCTCCGGGTCGGCCGCCTGGTGTTCCAGCTCGTCGATGCGGCGAGCCAGCTCGTCGATGTCGAGCACTGACTCGATGGTCTTCAGAGTCGTGTCGAGTTCGGCCAGATCAGCGGAGACGTCAGGATGCACGATGTTCAAATCTACCGGGCGCGGGCGAGAGCGCGAAACACGGCGGGACCGCGCCGGGACGGATCATCCGGCGACGGCGCGCAGGCCGCCGGGGCGACGGCCCCACGAGGCGGTCGAGGGCGTGGGCGGTGGCGTCGTCGGCGGGGAGGTAGACCATGAGGAATTGGTCGTCGTCGGCCGAGAGGTGCAGGGTTTCGTAGGCCAGGCGGAGGGTCCCGGCCTCGGGGTGGGTGAGGCGGCCGACGCCATTGGTGTCGGGCAGGCCCGGGAGGGTATCCATGCGGCGGGTGAATTCGGGGCCGACGGTGGTGGCCAGCTCGTCGATGAGGGCTCCGGCGTGCGGATCGGCGCGGCCGAATTCGACGAGTCCGCCACCCACCTCCTCGACCAACTCCACTGGTGGGCAACCGCCCTCGTGGCCGCCCGCGGCGTCCCCGTTCCCGCGTAGTTCATCGAGTGGCGCACCGGTGAGGGGAATCGGACAAATCCCCTCACCGGTGCGCCACTCGACGATCAGGTAGCGGGACACCGGGCGTTGACTGGGGAGGACTAACGTCTGGGGCGTGACCGGATACTCCGATGACCTGGAACTTGCGCTGCAGCTGGCCGATGCGGCCGATGGGATTACCCGTGAGCGGTTCGGGGCGCTCGACTTGAAGATCGATTCCAAGCCCGATCTGACGCCGGTGTCGGATGCCGATCTCGCCGTCGAGCGGAAGGTCCGGGAGATTCTCGGCACCGAGCGGCCGGGGGATCTGGTGCTCGGCGAGGAGTTCGGCGGGGATGTCGAGTTCAGCGGGCGGCAGTGGGTCATCGATCCGATCGACGGGACCAAGAACTTCGTGCGTGGGGTGCCGGTGTGGGCCTCGCTCATCTCGCTGCTCGAGGACGGCGTGCCGGTCGTCGGCGTGGTGAGCGCGCCCGCGCTGTCCCGCCGCTGGTGGGCCGCCGCCGGAGCGGGCGCCTGGAGCAGCTTCGAAGGCGGTGCGGCCAAGGCGATTTCGGTGTCGGCCGTCGCCGAGCTGGGTGCTTCCAGCCTCGCCATCTCCAGCCTGTCCGGCTGGCGTGCCATCGGCCGCCGCGCCAAGCTGATCGCCCTCACCGACGAGGTGTGGCGCGTGCGCGGCTATGGCGATTTCTTCGGCTACGCGCTACTCGCGGAGGGCGCGGTCGATATCTGCACCGAACCCGAACTGTCCCTGTGGGATATGGCCGCCCTCGACATTCTCATCCGTGAGGCGGGCGGCACCTTCACGGCTCTCGACGGAAGGCCGGGTCCGCACGGCGGGAGCGCGGTCGCCACCAACGGGCATCTGCAGGATCAGGTGCTGGCGGCTCTTCAGGCATGAGGTGATATCGCAGGTGTGAGGCTCAGCCGAGATTTCGCATGGCGAGCCACATCTCGGACCAGGGCCGGCGGGGCGTGCGGCAGAGCATGATCACGCGCCCCTGTTCGTCATTGTGGATCCCGAGGCCATTGTCGATGCGGCCCAGGGGTTCCGAGTCGGCGCAGAAGCGGGCCAGACGGTCGGTCGGGATACCGAGAATAATCACCGCGTGCGCGTCGGCGGGCGGTCCCCACCACCAGTAGGCGTTGTGCACGCTGTGCGGGGTCGGTAGGTCGTACCGTGCACCGAAGCGCTCGATCGCGGCCGCCTCACCGTAATTGCCCGTGATCAGGTCTGCGCCGGGGGCGGATTGCGCACGGACGTCGGCGATTCGGGCGGTGAATTGCGGCCAGCCGACGGTCTCCCCGGCTTCCTTGTTGATGGCGAGTATCGCCGACGGGTCACGCAACACCGACATCGGAAGGACCGGCAGGAAGATCACCGCGGAAAACGCGGCGTTCGACGCGATGGCGAAAATCATTGCGGCAAGCCGTATCCGGTGGCTCATGAGCCGTGATTCGATGCCCACCGCCCCGGCTGCGACCAGCAGCGGGTACATCTCGGCGAGGTAGTACGCCTTGCCGACCAGGGCCAGGTAACCGAGGAACAGCACCGCGTAGGTGACGACGAAGGCGCGATAACGCGGCCGTCGCCACAGCCACCACAGGCCGTAAGCCCACAGCGGGACCAGCAGCACACCGACCAGCCCCAATTGCAGGAGCACGAACTCGATTCGCGAATTCGAGCTGCCCGACGAACCCCCGGCTATGGCCCGGCTCAGCGCCCATTGCGGCCAGCCGTTGCGTGCCTGCCACACCGCGTACGGCGCGGTGATCACCGCCACGACACCGAGCGCGATCGGGAAGTACCTGGTGGCGAATACTTCTCGCGGACCGACCGCGAGCAGTGAGAATGCCAGCGCGGCAAGGGGAACCACGATCAGGGCCTTGTTCTGCGCCCCGAGCCCGGCCAGCACGCCGATCCCGAGCCACCAGCGCGGATCGAAATCCCTCCGCAGCAGTCGCAGGACGAGCAACATCAGCACCGACCACACAGCGAGATCGATGCCCGCCGTGCTGAGTGTGTGCCCGGCTCCTGCCACCACCGCCGCCGACGCCAACGCCCCGGCCGCGATCGCCTGCGCCACTCGTCCGCCGCCGAGTTCGCGGGCGACGAGTCCCGCGCAGATCACCACGGCGGTCGCGGCCAGCGTCGCCGGAAGCCGAAGCAGCATAACGGAATTCGAATCGATGGCCGACATCGCGCGGGCCAGCAGTGGCACCAGCGGTGGCTGATCGGGATATCCCCAGTCCAATCGCCGTCCCGCGGCCAGGAAGTAGAGCTCGTCACGGTGGTATCCGTACCGGCCGGAGAGTGCGGTCATGATTGCCGCGAAGATCCCCGCTATCCAGTAGGTTTCGCTACCTGTGGCTGCGACCGGCCGCTGTTCCACCCCCACATGGTCGCATTTCCGGGGCGGCCGGGTCACCGGATCGGCGGATGCACCCGGTGTCGTTCCGGGTGTACCCGGCGCGGGCTGCGGTCCCGCAACCGGGCGCGTCATCGACGCGCTGTCACGTCGGCGTCAGTGCGCCAACGTCTTTCAGCCGAGCGGGACGCAGACCGAGCCGAAGTCGAGGTACGGGCCGCCGACGGAGGAGCCGACACCGACCGAACCGAACGAGATCCCGGCGGTCGGTCCGCCACCGCAGGTACCGGTGCCCGAGCCCGTGCCCGAGCCGGTGACGCCCGCCCCGGAGCCGGTGACGCCGATATCGATCGGCTGCAGCTGCACGTCGGCGCTGGCGTTGGGGGCGGAGAGGAACAGACCGGCGGCGATCAGGCCGACGGTTCCGAGCGCAATCTTCATTTGGACAACCTTCGTCAGAAGCGGGTTATGCGCGGCCACCCTAGCCCACCTCGCCACGTTCTGAAGCATGTTTGTTTCACTAGATCCCAGGGGTACCCGCCGGTAAGTTCGAACCACCGCGCTGACCTGCCGATTCGACAACCCTCGACGACAGTTCTTACTCTGAAGTAAGATAGTCTTACTCAGGAGTAAGATTGCTGGGCAGGATCACCCACCTCCTCGATAGAAAACTGGTGATTATGAGCACTCGAGACACCGCAACGAAGCGGGATACGTCCGCCGTTGGCCTCAACCCGGTCAAGCGCGACTGGATGGGCGCGGCGATGCGGGTCATGACGACCATCACGGGGTCGGAACTCGCCGAGAAGTACAAGTTGCGCAAGCCGATCGAGCGCCTCACCTACGAGGGCACCAAGACCGGTTTCCGCACCCTCGGTGCAGCGACCCGGGCGTTCGAGAAGGTCGCCGGGGGCGGGGCGCCGAAGCGGCTGCCCGCCAACGAGTCTCGCAAGAAGGACTACTTCGACCTCACCCCGACCGACGAGCAGCAGATGATCGTCGAGACGGTGCGCGAGTTCGCCGCGGAGATCCTGCGCCCGGCCGCGTACGAGGCCGACAATGCCGCCAAGGCGCCGCGCGATCTGCTCGAGCGCGCCGCCGAGCTGGGCATCACGCTGATCAATGTGCCCGAGGAGCTCGAGGGTGCGGCGTCCGAGCGCGGCGCGGTCACCAATTCGCTGGTGGCCGAGGCGCTTTCGCACGGTGACATGGGCCTGGCGCTGCCGATCCTGGCGCCCAGCGGTGTCGCGGTCGCGCTGTCGCAGTGGGGTACCGACGCACAGCAGAAGACCTACCTCGGCGCCTTCACGGGTGAGAATGTGCCGCAGGCGTCGGTCGTCATCTCCGAGCCGCAGGCGCTGTTCGATCCGTTCGCGCTGAAGACCAAGGCGACTCGCTCGCCCAGCGGTTACCGCCTCAACGGCGTGAAGACCCTGGTTCCGGCCGCCGGTGACGCCGAGCTGTTCATCGTGGCCGCCGAGCTGGACGGCCGCCCGACCTTCTTCATCGTCGAGGCCGCCACCGAAGGTGTTGTGGTCGAGGCGGATCCGAGCATGGGCATGCGGGCCGCGGGCCTGGGCCGGTTGCTGCTGAACAATGTCGCGGTTCCGGCCAACGCCCTGCTGGGTGACTCCGAGGGCGCGGTGCGCGCCGAGGAGTACGCCGACGCGGTGCGGCTGGCCCGCCTGGGCTGGGCCTCGCTGGCCATCGGTACCGGTCAGGCCGTGCTGGACTACGTGATTCCGTATGTGAAGGAGCGCGAGGCGTTCGGTGAGCCGATCGCCCACCGCCAGGCGGTCGCGTTCATGGTCGCCAATATGGCGATCGAGCTGGACGGTCTCCGTCTCGTGACGCTGCGGGGTGCGTCGCGCGCGGAGCAGGGGCTGTCCTTCGCCCGCGAGGCCGCGCTGGCCAAGAAGCTGGCCACCGACAAGGGGATGCAGATCGGCCTGGACGGCGTGCAGCTGCTGGGCGGACACGGCTTCACCAAGGAGCACCCGGTCGAGCGCTGGTACCGCGATCTGCGCGGCGCCGGCGTCGCCGAAGGCATCGTCCTCATCTAGCCCCGACTTCCTTACGGAGACTTCCCATGATCAATCTCGAACTCCCCAAGAAGCTGCGGGCCAGCGCCAACCAGGCCCACCAGGTCGCGCAGGAGATCTTCCGTCCCGCCTCGCGCAAGTACGACCTCGCCGAGCACGAGTACCCGGTCGAGCTGGACACCATGGCCGCCATGGTCGAGGGCCTGTCCGACTCGGGCACCGAGCAGATCTCCGGCGCCACCGGCGGCCGCTCGGTCGAGGGTGCTGGGTCTGACAAAGACGCGCACGCCACCGAGCTGCTCGGCAACACCAACGGCGGCAATATGTCCGCGCTGATGAACGCCCTCGAGACCTCCTGGGGCGACGTCGGCCTGATGCTGTCGATCCCCTACCAGGGCCTCGGCAACGCCGCCATCGCCGCGGTCGCCACCGACGAGCAGCTCCAGCGCTTCGGCAAGGTGTGGGCCGCCATGGCCATCACCGAGCCGTCCTTCGGCTCCGACTCGGCCGCGGTCACCGCCACCGCCACCCTCGACGGCGACGAGTGGGTCCTCAACGGCACCAAGATCTTCGTCACCGCCGGCTCCCGCGCCACCCACATCGTGGTCTGGGCCTCGGTGGATCGTTCGGCGGGCCGCGCGGCCATCAAGTCCTTCGTCGTCCCCCGGGACGCCAAGGGCCTCACCGTGTCCCGCCTCGAGCACAAGCTCGGCATCAAGGCCTCCGACACCGCCGAAATCCGCTTCGAAGACTGCCGCATCCCCAAGGACAACATCCTGGGTTCCCCGGAAGTCAACGTGGAAAAGGGTTTCGCCGGCGTCATGCAGACGTTCGACAACACCCGCCCCCTCGTCGCGGCCATGGCCGTCGGCGTCGGCCGCGCCGCCCTCGAGGAACTCCGCACCGTCCTGACCGACGCGGGCATCGAGATCTCCTACGACAAGCCCGCCAACAACCAGCACGCCGCAGCAGCGGAATTCCTCCGCCTGGAAGCGGACTGGGAAGCCGCCTACCTCCTGTCGCTCCGCGCCGCCTGGATGGCCGACAACAAGAAGCCCAACTCCTTGGAAGCCTCCATGTCCAAGGCCAAGGCAGGCCGCATGGGCACCGATGTCACCCTGAAGGCTGTCGAGCTGGCAGGCGCAACGGGTTACTCCCAGCGCACCCTCCTCGAAAAGTGGGGCCGCGACTCGAAGATCCTCGACATCTTCGAAGGCACCCAGCAGATCCAGCAACTCATCGTCGCCCGCCGCGTCCTGGGCCTGTCGAGCGACAAGCTGAAGTAGCAAGCAGCACAACGGAAAACCGGTGCGAACCCTCACGGTTCGCACCGGTTTTCTCATTTCGGACCGTCGAATCCCGAAACTGGATACGTACGTTCTGGAGATACCGTGACCACCTCGAGCTTGCGCAGGATCGAGGTGGGAATTCGGCCATCCTCGAAGTGATCCAGTCCAGGAACGATGACGGCCTCGGCATCGAGCCGCGTTGCCTGAGCTTTCAGCCGCGCCAGGGGCGGTCAACCGGCCAGCGGGTCGAAGACGACTATCCCGGCCAGATCGAAGCCCATCTTCGTGGCAGTCTGGCGAACCCGACTCTCATCCCAAAGCTGGCCGATCCCAGACACATCCGTCCTCAGTAGGGTCGACCC
>NZ_BJWY01000154.1 GCF_007990715.1 Nocardia seriolae NBRC 15557
AGTATTAAGCGGTTTGACAACGCGAAAGCCGGTCCGGGGTCGCGGCGACAACTGTTGCCGCCGTTGCGTTTTCCCCGAACCGGCTACCGGCTCACGGACGGTGGGCCGTCCGTGAGCTCAACTACAGGGCGGTGTGTGCCTAGCCGCCGGGCTTGGTGACGTGGACCGGCTTGGCCCAGTCGGACAGGGTAACGGTGACGTTGCCGGCGTCCTTGGTCACGATGGCGCGCACCAGGTTCGGGCCGGTACCCGGCGAGGCGGCCGTGGACGGCAGCGTGGTGCCGGTGCCGGTCGGCGGAGCGACGTCCTTGATGTAGACGACGATCGGGAAGGTGCCGCCGTCCTTGCCGATCTGCGGCACGATCGGGTCGATGACCGAGGCTTCGATGGTGCCGGAGATCTTCACGACGTCGATGCCGTCGATCTTCTCGCGGCCCTCGGCCTTGGCGTTCTTGATCTGGGCGATGGCATTGGCCAGGCCCTTGTCCTTGTCCAGGATGATGCCCGGATCGTAGATCTTCTCGGCGGGGCCGACCTTGGCGTACTTGCTGCCGTCGCCGGTGTAGAGGGTCTTGTTGACGACCAGGAACTTGGTGTCGGTGAAGTCGGCGTCGTCCTGCTTGACCTTGACCTTGGCCTCACCGATGGCCTGGCCCGCGCCCTGCGGCTGGTTGGTGATGTCGGCCTTGATGCTCTCGAACGGGAGGCCCGGGATGTTCTTGACCTCCAGCACCGCGTGCACCGACTGCAGCGTCTGGGTGGTCTTGGCGGATTCCGCGACGATCTGCGCGCCGTCGGGCAGCTGCGACGGCGGGGCGGCCTGCGAGGTGGTCGCCTTACTGTCCGAGCTGGAGGACGAGGAGCAGCCGGCGACCAGGGCGGCCACGGCGGCCGCGGCGATCACGACCGGCAGCGCGCCGCGCCGGATTCGGCGGCCGGACGTGCGGTTTCGTTGGGACATCGATTCATTCATATGCAACCCCCGAAGCTTCCATTCGATCTCGTTGTGAGGACAGCCTTGCCGCTGCCCGTCGTAGTATGCAGTACATCGCCCGCGTCCGCGCCGAACGAGGCGATACTCCGGCATCCAACCAGCACCGCGTTCGTGTCGCCAAGAAGTTCGATCGGCCGGGCGCGCAAGCGATTACCCTGCAACCACTCATGGCTCAGGTGAGGGCTCGCGTTAACGGCTTCGCCCGGCCTCGTGAATCAATTCGGCGAGTTCCACCGGCTTCGACCACATCGGCCAGTGGCCCGTGGGCAGGTCGAGGTATTCGGCGTCGATGAGGCGCAACTCCTGCGCCATCGGCGGCACCTGGTCCGCATCGCGGAACTGCTGGATCAGCTCCGACGGGAAGCTGCAACAGATCAGCGTCGTCGGAACCTTCAGTCGCGCCTCCGAATCGCTGAGCGTCACCGGCCGCCCCGCGACGCCCGCGGGGACGGAGACCGCGCGTTCGCGGAAGCGGGCCAGCATCGCCTCGTCCAGTCCGGCCAGGCTGTTGCCATCGGCCTCCACCTCGGCCCAGGTGCCCGGTAGCGGGAAGTCCGGCGCGTCCCCGAGCGCGGGATTCAGGACGAATCCGGCGGGCATGGGTGCGGTGTCGGTGTAGATCACGCGCGAAAAGCGTTCGGGCGCTATATCGGTGGCCATGTAGGCCGACGCACCCGCACCCGAGTGCGCCACCAGCACCACGGCATCCCCGGCCGCCGCGGCATGCTCGACGATTGCCCGCGCCTGCGTCTCCAGCGTCGCCGAGAGACGGTCGGGATCCTCCGGATCCAGCCCCGGCAGCGTCAGCGCCTCGACCTCGTCACCCCGCGACCGCAGTTCGGCGGCCACCTCGTCCCACGCCCATGCGCCCAGCCAGAAGCCGGGAACCAACAGTATCCGTGCCATGGACCCGAGCATGGCACAGCCCACCGACACCGAAAACCCGTGTGTCCTGGGGGCTCTTGACCGGACGGCGGCCCCGAGCGCATTATGAACACACGTTCATGAACCATTGTTCATATTGGGAGCCGAGCATGACCGACATCGTGAATACCGCTCAGCCCGAAGCCTGGAACGGCTACGAGGGTGAGCACTGGGCAGGAAACTACGACCGCTACGACGCGGTGAACCACGGCTTCAACGAGCCCCTCCTGACCGCCGCCCGCATCACCGACGGCGACCGCGTCCTCGATATCGGTTGCGGCAACGGCCAATTGACCCGCGCCGCGACCCGGCGAGCGGGCAACGGCACCGCAACGGGCCTCGACCTCTCCGGCCCGATGCTCGCCCGCGCCCGCGGGCTCGCCGCCGCAGAAGGCGTCCCGAACGTCACCTTCGAGCAGGGCGATGCGCAGGTATATCCCTTCCCCGCAGGCACTTTCGACGCCGCCCTGAGCCGCTTCGGCATCATGTTCTTCACCGACCCGACGGCGGCCTTCGCCAATATCGCCCGGGCCCTGCGCCCCGGCGGCCGCCTCGCCTTCGCCGCCATGCCGCCCATGCCCGGCACCGATCTGGGCGCCGTATTCGGAGCCGCCGCAGCCCATCTCGACAATTTCGTGGTCAGTCCAGCCCAAGGCCCCTTCGCCGACCCGGACCGCACCCGAACCCTGCTCTCCACAGCCGGTTTCACCGACATCGCCGTCGAATACCTTGAGGCCGAAGGCATCTGGGGCCGGGATATCGCCGACGCCACCGAATTCATCATGGGCTGGGGCCCGGTCCACTACCACCGCGCCCTGGCCGGCTTCGCCACCGACGCCGAAGTCCGCCAGGCGGTCTCGGCCACCCTCGCCCCCCACCTCGCCCCCGACGGCGTCCGCCTGCGCGTGGCGGCCTGGCTCGTCACCGCCACCACCCCGCTACCGTAATCACCCATGTCCCCGAGAAAGGCAGCGGCGCTGCGCGGCACCGACGACGCCCTGCGCGACCATCTCGTCGCCACCGCCCAGCGCCTGCTCGCCGAACAGGGCGCGGCCGGTCTGACCGTCCGCGCCATCGCGCGCGCCGCCGCCGTGGCCGACGGCGTCCTCTACAACCACTTCTCGGACAAGGACGAACTCCTCGCCGCGGCCCTGAGCGCCCACGTCGCCGCGGCACACGCCGACCTGGGGCCGCTCCCGGCCCCCGGCGCCGCGACCGTCCGCGAGAATCTGGCCGACTACCTACGCGCCGGACTGGCCCTGCACCACGCGGTGCTCCCGGTCTTCGCCGGTCTGCTCGCCACCCCCGCGGTGCTGGACCGCTTCGCCGAATCCCAAGAGCGCGAGAACGATTGGCGCGAGCGCCTCACCGGCTACCTGCGCGCCGAACGCGACCTGACCCGCCTCGCCGCCGACGCCGACATCGACGCCGCGACCGCCATCCTCGTCGGCATCTGTCACGACGCCGTCCTCACCACGGTGCTGCCCGGCGCCCCGAGCGCCCCGATCGATGTGGAAGCCGTCGTCACCACCCTGCTGACCGGAATCGAGCCGTCATGAAAACGGCCCGGCCACAACGAGGTGGTCGGGCCGGGAGGGCGCGGCGGATCAGTAGACCGGGCCGGTGTACTTCTCGCCCGGGCCCGCGCCGGGGGCGTCGGGGTATTCGGAGGACTCGCGGAAGGCGCGCTGCAGAGACTGCAGCCCGTCGCGGATGGGACCGGCGTGCGGGCCGAGGTATTCGACGGAGGCGGTGACCAGGCCCGCGAGGGCGGTGATGACGCGGCGGGCCTCGTCCAGGTCGAGGTGCGGGCTGGCCGACGGATCGGGTTCGCCCAGGCCGAGCTTCTCGGCGGCGGAGCTCATGAGCATGACGGCGGCGCGGCTGATGACCTCGACCGCGGGGATGTCGGCCAGTTCGCGGACGATCTCGCCATCGATGAGGCGCGGGTCCTCGGATAGGGTCGCGTCATCGTTCATGGTTGCCTCGCTCATGGGAAGAGCATGGCATCGAGCGGGTCCGCGCTGGTCGCGGGGGCCGCCGATTCGGAGCTCACGGCTATGAGTGTTAGACTCTTCCGCGACGACCGTCCCGGACTGGTTGCAGCAACCGACGCGGGGCATCAAGTGGAGCCCGACTCCCACCGTCAACCAAGCGATCTCGCACAGGTTCGACGGTCCGGTCGCCCATCATTTACTTGATGGGTTTCGCGCGTGGGTTCGTCCTGCGTGCGGTGCGATGCAGCTCGTTTGCGTCGAAGATCGGTCGACTCGGGCCCCGTGGTGGTGAAATACCAACACGGGGCTTTCGTGTTGAAATTGGGGTTGCAGTTATTGCTTGCGGTCGTTGACGAACCGCTTGACCTAGGAGGCCCCATCAGCACTGAGACCCGCATCAACGATCGCATCCGCGTTCCCGAGGTCCGACTCATCGGACCGGGTGGCGAGCAGGTTGGGATCGTGCGTGTTGAAGATGCACTACGCGTCGCTCAGGAAGCTGACCTCGACCTGGTCGAGGTCGCGCCGGATGCACGCCCGCCGGTGTGCAAGATCATGGACTACGGCAAGTTCAAGTACGAGACCGCGCAGAAGGCGCGTGAGTCCCGGAAGAACCAGGTCCAGACCGTGATCAAGGAGCAGAAGCTCCGGCCGAAGATCGATGACCACGACTACGCGACCAAGCGCGGCCACGTGATGCGCTTCCTCGAGGCCGGGTCGAAGGTCAAGGTCACCATCATGTTCCGCGGTCGCGAGCAGTCGCGTCCGGAACTCGGCTTCCGGCTCTTGCAGCGACTGGCCGCCGACGTCGCCGACCTCGGTTTCGTCGAAACTTCGGCCAAGCAGGACGGCCGGAACATGACCATGGTCCTCGCGCCCCACAAGGGTGCGAAGACGCGGGTGAAGGCCCAGAACGACGCGAGCTCGTCGCAGCAGCGCAGCACTGCGCCCGCGGCGGCTCCGGCCGAGGCGCCCGTTGCCGAGACCGCAGCCCCGGCTGCCGAACCGGCTGCCCCGCAGCAGTAATAACGAGAAGCTCCGAAGGTGTGCTGTACACGCGCGCCTTCGGCACGACAGAACTGAGGAAATCCATGCCGAAGATGAAGAGCCACAGCGGCGCCTCGAAGCGATTCAAGGTGTCGGGCAGCGGCAAGCTGCTGCGTCAGCAGGCGAACCGTCGCCACCTGCTCGAGCACAAGCCGACCACCCGGACTCGTCGTCTGGACGGCGTGGAGGTCGTCGCGAAGGCGGACGTCGCTCGCGTCAAGAAGCTGCTCGCCAAGTAATTCGGCTGAGCCGGCCGCTCGCGATCCGTTCGCGGACCGCCTCCCCGACACCAACCTCGGGCGCACCCACCGGGTTACGCGAAACCCCAGCGCCCCCAACGATCAAGGACTGACAAGTGGCACGCGTCAAAAGGGCTGTCAACGCTCAGAAGAAGCGCCGTTCCGTTCTCGAGGCCTCCAAGGGCTACCGCGGTCAGCGGTCGCGCCTGTACCGCAAGGCCAAGGAACAGCAGCTGCACTCGCTCACCTACGCCTACCGGGACCGCCGGGCGCGGAAGGGTGACTTCCGTCAGCTGTGGATCACTCGTATCAACGCCGCCGCGCGTCTGAACGACATGACCTACAACCGCTTCATGCAGGGCCTCAAGGCCGCCGGCATCGAGGTGGACCGCAAGATCCTGGCCGAGCTCGCCGTCTCCGACGCCGAGGCCTTCGCCGCCCTGGTCGCCGCCGCCAAGGCTGCCCTCCCGGCCGACGTCAACGCCCCGGCCGCCTGATTCGGCCTGCGTGACAAAGCAATACTCGAAACGACCCGTGGACGTGCTCACCGAGCACCACCCGCGGGTCGTTCCGTTTCTGCGAGGAGAAGGTGGCCGTGAGCGCTGATCCCATCGACTGGCGTAATTCCCGGATCGTTTCGGCGGTCAAGCTGCACCGCAGCCCGGTTCGCCGCAAGACCGGCCTGTTCCTGGCCGAGGGCGCGAATTCGGTTGCGGCCGCGCTGGATACGGGCCGGGTCGAGGAGCTGTTCTTCTCCTCCAAGGCCGCCGAGCGGGAACACGAGCTGGTGGCCAGTGCCGCCGCGCAGCGGGTGCGCACCACGCTGGTGAGCGACCGCGCCGCGGAGATGCTGGGGGAGACCGTGACTCCGCCCGGACTGGTCGCCGTGTGCCGCCAGGTCGATGTGCCGCTGGGCGAGGTGCTCGATGCCTCCCCGCGCATGCTGGCCGTCCCGGTCGAGATCGCCGACCCCGGCAATGCGGGCACCCTCATCCGGGTCGCCGACGCCGTCGGCGCGGATGGCGTTGCGCTGGCCGGTGATTCGGTGGATCCGCACAATGGCAAATGCGTCCGCGCGTGCGCCGGAAGCCTTTTCCACGTTCCGGTGGCGCGCTCGCGCGACATTGACGCCACCCTCGACGCCCTGGAGGCGGCGGGCATCGCGATCCTCGCCACCACCGCCAAGGGTGAGGTCGATCTCGACGACGCCGACGAGGTCCTGCGCGGCCCGGTCGCCTGGCTCTTCGGCAACGAGGCGCACGGCCTGGACAAAGCCATCGCCGCCCGCGCCACCCACCGCGTCCGCATCCCCATCCACGGCCGCGCCGAAAGCCTGAATCTGGCTGCCGCGGCGGCCATCTGCCTCTACGCGAGCTCCCGCGTCCAGCACGCGAAGTGACCGGGGCGACCCGATTCGGAGTGCTGGGGATTTGCCCGTAATCTAACGGCGTGACATCGCCCAGCACTCTGCGATCCGGTGCGCTCTCCCTGGTCTCCAGCGTGGTGATCGGCGTGGCGTCGGCCGGTCCGGCCTACAGCATTACCGCGACCCTCGGACTGGTCGTGGTGGCCGTCGGGGCGCAGTCTCCGATCATCGTCCTGCTGGCCTTCGTGCCGATGCTGCTGGTGGCCATCGGGTATCGGGATCTCAATGCGGTGGAACCGGATCCGGGGACCACGTTCGTGTGGGCGACGCGGGCGTTCGGGCCGTTCACCGGGTGGATGGCCGGGTGGGCGATCGTGGTGTCGGATCTGCTGGTGATGGCGAGCCTGGCGCAGATCAGTGCGCAGTACACGTTCCATCTGTTCGGGGCGCACGGGATCGGGTCGGACGGGACCAGCGTCTGGGTGCTGTTGCTCGGGATTGTCTATCTGCTGGTCATGACCGTGGTCGCGGTGCGCGGCATAGATGTGTCGGCGCGGCTGCAATCGGTGCTGCTGAGCGTGGAATTCGGGATGCTCGTGGTGTTCTCGGCGGTCGCGCTGGGGCGGGTGATGCTCGGGCACGGGCCGGAGGGATCGAGCCCGCCGAGCTGGGAGTGGTTCAACCCCTTCGCCATCGGGACCTTCTCCGACTTCGTGACCGCGCTGCTGTTGATGGTGTTCATCTACTGGGGCTGGGACTCGGCGGTCTCGGTGAACCAGGAGACCGTGGACCCGCGGCACACGCCGGGCCGGTCGGCGGTGCTGTCCACCATCACGCTGGTGGCGCTGTACCTGCTGGTGACCGTGGCCGCGCAGGCGTTCGCGGGGGTCGGCAAGGACGGACTGGGTCTGGCCAATCCGGATCATGTCGACGATGTGCTGGGCGCGCTCGGGCGGGCCGTGTTCGGCGACAGCGCGATCGGGACCGTTGCGGTGTATCTGCTGTTCGGCATGGTGCTGACCTCGGCGGCGGCTTCGACTCAGACCACGATTCTGCCGACCGCGCGCACCACCTATTCGATGGCGCTGCACCACGCGCTGCCCGCGGCGTTCGGGCGGATCGATCCGCGCTTCCGGACCCCGGTGTTCTCGACCTGGGTGTTCGGCGGGGTGTCGGTGGTGCTGTACGTGGGGCTGAACTTCGCCTCGGGCGGGCGGCTGATCGCCGAGGCGGTGACGGCCATCGGCATCTCCATCGGCGTGTACTACGGCCTCACCGGCCTGGCCTGCGCCTGGCTGTACCGGCACGAATTCCCCGGTAGCCCAAGGACTCTCGTGGTCAAGGGCATCCTGCCGACGTTGGGTGGTCTGGCACTGCTGTTCGCGGCGGGCTGGACGGCGGTGACCTCGTGGTTCAGCGCGGTATTCGTGCTCGGGGTGGGCACGCTACTGATCGGCATCCCGATCTATCTGACGCTGGCGCGCACCATGCCGCCGTTCTTCCGCGGTGAGGTACTGGCCCGGCGGCTGCCCGAGCAGACCGAGGAGATCATCGAGGCGGACGCCGAACCCGAGCCCGGCGAGCCGGTCCGGGCCTGATCAGATGCCGTCCTCGCCGAGGGTGGTGAGGATCTCGGTGGCCCACGGCGGCGTATCGCAGTCGACGACGGTGAACCCCAGCGCGGTCAGGTCGATGAGCAGCATGCCGGTGGCGAAGAAGCGGCGGACCTCGGAGGCCGTCGCACCGGTGAGTTCCTTGGCGAGGTTGTAGAGCTGACCGAAGTGCGCGCGGATGTTCGCGCCGATGGCCGGTTCGCTCGCGGCCGCGATGCCCTGGAGGAAGACCCGGGGTAGATCGGGGTCGGTGAGGAAGTGCTCGCCGAAATAGCCACCGAGGCAGTCCAGGCGATCCTTGGGGTCGGCATCCGGCTCGGCCGTGGTGGCCCCGGCGCGGAACAGCTCGTCGATGCGCCCGCACACCTGGTCCAGCACGGCCAGGAACAGCTGCTGCTTGGTGCCGAACAACCGGATCACATAGGGCTGCGAGACCCCGGCGCGACGCGCGATGTCGTCGGTTTTCGTTGCGGCGTAACCGGATTCGGCGAAGGCGGTGGTGGCTGCCGCGAGGACCTCCGCGCTGCGTTCGGTGGCCGTCATCCGGGTCCTGGTCATGGCTGTGGAGCCTCCTCGTCGTCGGGAATGCGGTGTGCCATTGACATGTTATCAGTCGATGCATACTCTCTAGTTATCAGTCGATAACAACAAGGATTGGTCATGACTGAAACACTCGAAACTTCCTCACTCGCAGGCAAAGTCGCGGCCAACCGGCGGCCGCTGGGTGCGATCCTGGCGGCCGTGGGCATCCCGATGTTCATGGTCACGCTCGACAATCTGGTGGTCACCAACGCGCTGCCGGTCATCCGGACCGAACTGCACGCCTCGCTCACCGACCTGCAATGGTTCGTGAACGCCTACACGCTCTCCTTCGCCTCGATGCTGCTCACCGCCTCCGCGCTCGGTGACCGGCTCGGCCGGCGGCGGCTGTTCGTCATGGGAATCGCGCTGTTCACGGTGGCGTCGGCGGCGTGCGCGCTGGCGACCGAACCGTGGATGCTCATCGCCGCGCGAGCGGTACAGGGCTTCGGTGGGGCGGCGGTGATGCCGCTGTCGCTGACACTGTTGTCGGCGGCGGTGCCGGAGAAGATGCGCAGTGCGGCCATCGGCATCTGGGGCGGCATCTCGGGGCTCGGTGTGGCGCTCGGGCCCGTGGTCGGCGGCGCGGTCGTGGACGGGCTCAACTGGCAGTGGATCTTCTGGCTCAATGTGCCCATCGGCATCCTGGCGGTACCGGTGGCGGCCCGCGTTCTGAACGAATCATTCGGTGGTGCAACGAAACTGGACCCGATTGGGCTGGTGCTGTCGGCGGGTGGCGTGCTCGCGGTGGTCTGGGGCGTGATCCACGGCGCGGGCGACGGCTGGACCTCGGCCGAGGTGCTGACCGGATTGATCGGCGGCGCGGTGCTGCTGGCGGCGTTCGTGCTCTGGGAGAACCGCTCGGCCGCGCCGATGCTGCCGCTTCGCCTGTTCCGTTCGCGTAGCTTCAGCGCCGTCAATATCGTGCTGTTCACCTTCTCGGTGGGCGTCTTCGGCTCGATCTTCCTGCTGGCCCAGTACTTCCAGGTGGTGCAGGGTTATTCGCCGCTGGCGTCCGGCATTCGGACACTGCCGTGGACCATGGCTCCGATGGTGGTGGCCCCGCTGGCCGGTCTGGTCGTGGATCGGGTCGGCGTGCGGCCGCTGATCGCGGTCGGGCAGGTACTGCTGTCGGCGGCCCTGCTGTGGATGGCGCTGATCACCAACGCGCACACCGCATACGGTTCCATGGTGTTGCCCTTCATCCTGGGCGGCATCGGCATGGGCCTGACCTTCGCGCCGACCGCCACCGCGGTCATGGCCAGTGCCGCCCCGGCCGATCAGGGCATGGCATCGGGTACCAACAACACCATCCGTGAGGTCGGTGTCGCCATGGGTGTCGCGATCCTGGCCTCGGTCTTCGCCTCGCACGGCTCCTACCTGAGCCCGCAGGACTATGTCGACGGCCTCATTCCCGCGGTCAAGGTGGGCGCGGCCATCGTCGCGGTCGGCGCGCTCGTCTCGCTGCTGCTGCCCAGCCGCCGGGCGGTCGCCGAATCATCCACCGGCGCAGCGGCATTCGCTCACTGAGCGGGTTTCGCCTCGAAGACGCGGGCGGCGGTCGCGGCGACCTGAGCCAGTGTCGGTGACTGACCTCCGTCGAGTTCGCGCTCGACGGAGGTCATATCCACGTCGGGCAGGCCGCAGGCGACGGCGAGTTTCCAGGGGGCCAGGTCGCCGGTGACATTGAGGGCGAAGCCGTGGGTGGAGACGTTGCGGCCCACCCGCATTCCGATGGAAGTGATCTTGCGGCCGGTGTCGCGGGTCCAGACGCCGGTGAGGAGTTCGGAACCCGGTGGGGTGTCGCGACGTTCGGCGGGGATGCCCAGATCGGCCAGGACCGTGACGATTCGGTGCTCGACATCGCGGATCAGATCGACCACACCCTCACCGGGTTGCAGGCGGACGATCAGGTAGCCGACGAGCTGGCCGGGGGCATGGTAGGTGAGCTGGCCGCCGCGATTGGTGGTGAAGACGGGGATATCGGTCTCGGGGGCCGGGAGGTGGGCCTCGGGGGTGCGGCGGCCGATGGTGAAGGTCTGCTCGTGGCTCAGCAGCCACAGGGTGTCGGGGCGTTCGTCGGCGACGCGCTGCTCCCACATTTCCTGCATGCGGTCCATGGCCGCGCCGTACTCGGTGAGATGGTCGGTGTCGTCGATGAGGGTCAGCGGCCGGGACTTCACCTTCTCATTCGTACACCGCCTGCGGCTCGACCACGCCGGGAGGGGCGTGCGAGCTGGGAAAATTCAGGTGAGGTGGGCTGATTACAAGGATTACGATGCGACCAGCAAGAATGGGGGAGCAATGCCGACTCTTGACAGGGGAGTGACGAACCATCGTGGCCGATGACAACAGTGCCGAGCAGAATGCTGCGTTGAGCGAGGAGTCGCTCTCCGCTGCCGCGGAAGCTGCTGAGAAGGCGTTCGCCTCGGCCGCCACCCTGGACGAGCTGGCGGCCGCCAAGACCGAGTACATGGGTGGCAAGTCGCCGATCTCGCTGGCGCAGCGTTCGCTGGGCAGCCTGCCCAAGGAGGAGAAGGCCGAGGCCGGCAAGCGCGTGAACGTGGCGCGCGGTCGCGTGTCCAGCGCGTTCGAGACGCGGCAGGCCGAACTGCTCGCCGAGCGCGACGCGGCGGTGCTGGTCGCGGAGACCGTCGATGTGACGCTGCCCGCCCGCCGCCACGCCGAGGGTGCGCGGCACCCGATCTCGGTGCTGTCCGAGCGGGTCGCGGATGTGTTCGTGGCCATGGGCTGGGAGGTCGCCGAGGGTCCCGAGGTCGAGACCGAGCACTTCAACTTCGACGCGCTGAACTTCCTGCCGGACCATCCGGCCCGCACCATGCAGGACACCTTCCACATCGCGCCCGAGGGTTCGCGGCAGGTGCTGCGCACGCACACCTCGCCGGTTCAGGTGCGCTCCATGCTGTCTCGCGAGCTGCCCATCTACGTGGTGTGTCCGGGGCGGACCTTCCGCACCGATGAGCTCGATGCCACCCACACCCCGGTGTTCTCGCAGATCGAGGGTCTGGCCATCGACAAGGGCCTGACCATGGCGCACCTCAAGGGCACCCTGGACTCGTTCGCGCGGGCGCTGTTCGGTCCGAACACCACGACCCGCATGCGGCCCAGCTTCTTCCCCTTCACCGAACCCTCCGCCGAGGTGGACGTGTGGTTCGAGGACAAGAAGGGCGGCCCCGGCTGGGTGGAGTGGGGCGGCTGCGGCATGGTGAACCCGAAGGTGTTGATCGCCAGCGGCATCGATCCCGAGGTGTACAGCGGTTTCGCGTTCGGCATGGGTCTGGAGCGGACCCTGCAGTTCCGCAACGGCCTGCCGGATATGCGCGACATCGTCGAGGGCGACGTGCGCTTCACGCTGCCGTTCGGCATCCAGTCCTGATCTGACCCCGATACGAGGAAGCGAAACGTCAAGTGCGAGTAGCGCAGTCCTGGCTGACGGACATCCTGCAGCGGACCACCCCCGGGTGGTCGGTGACGCCGGAGGAACTCGACGCGGGGTTCGTCCGGGTCGGTCTGGAAGTCGAAGAGGTCGACCCGCTCGAGGCCATCACCGGCGACATCGAGCACCCGCTGGTGGTGGGCCGGGTCGCCGAGATCGCCGAGCTGACCGAGTTCAAGAAGCCGATCCGCTTCTGCAAGGTGGACGTCGGTAATCCGGAGCTGCAGGAGATCGTCTGCGGTGCACGGAATTTCGCCGTCGGTGACCTGGTGGTCGTGGTGCTGCCCGGTGGCGTGCTGCCCGGCGGATTCAAGATCTCGTCGCGGAAGACCTACGGGCACACCAGCAATGGCATTATCTGCTCGGTCGCCGAGCTGGGCATCGGCAAGGACCACAGCGGCATCCTGGTGCTGGAGCCGGGCACGGCCGAGCCGGGCGCGGATGCCAATGAGCTGCTGGGGCTGGGCGATACGGTCATCGAGCTGGCCATTACGCCCGACCGCGGGTACGCCTTCTCGGCGCGCGGACTGGCGCGGGAGCTGGCTTGCGGCTTCGACCTGGAATACGGGGATCCGGCGCAGCGGCTGCTGCCCGACTCCGAGGCCGACGCATGGCCGATCAAGATCGAGGCGGATTCGCTGTGCACGCGGTTCGCCGCGCGCCGCGTTGTCGGCATCGACCCGAAGGCCGTGAGCCCCTGGTGGTTGCAGCGTCGGCTGCTGCTGTCGGGGGTGCGGCCGATCTCTCCGGCCGTGGACGTCACCAACTATGTGATGCTCGAGCTCGGACAGCCGTTGCACGCCTGGGACATTGCCAAGCTGTCCGGCGGGCTGGTGACGCGTCGTGCCAACAAGGGCGAGACGCTGCGCACCCTCGACGATGTCGAGCGGGTGCTCGATGCCGAGGACGTGATCATCGCCGATGACTCCGGTGTGGTGTCGCTGGCCGGTGTCATGGGTGGCGCGAGCACCGAGGTCGGTTCGGATACCACCGATGTGCTGCTCGAGGCCGCGACCTGGAATCCGGTCGCCATCGCGCGGACCGCGCGGCGGCACAAGCTGTCCTCGGAGGCCAGCCGTCGCTACGAGCGGATCGTCGATCCCGAGATCAATGTGATCGCGCTGGATCGCGCGGCCACGCTGCTGGCCGAGATCGCCGGTGGCACGGTCGAATCCGTGCTGACCGACATTCGCGTGCCGACGCCGGGGCCGCAGCCGATCGCCATGGACATCAACCTGGCCGACCGGACCGCGGGCGTGCACTATGCGCCGGGCGCTGCGACTCGCCGGTTGCAGCAGGTGGGTTGCTCGATCGAGGTGGGTGTCAGTGCGGCCGGGCACGGGCAGCTGGTGGTCACCCCGCCGAGCTGGCGGCCCGACCTGACCCAGCCCGCCGACCTGGTGGAGGAGGTGCTGCGGCTCGAGGGGCTGGACAAGATCCCGTCGGTGCTGCCCACCGCTCCCGCGGGCCGCGGCCTGACCGCCGAACAGCGGCGGCGCCGCGCGGTGAGCAAGGCGCTGGCGTTCGAGGGTTGCGTCGAGGTGCCCGCACCGGTCTTCATGGCGGGCGGCGTCTTCGACACCTGGGGTCTGGACGCCGACGACACGCGCCGCAAGACGCTGCGCGTGCTCAACCCGCTCGATGTCGAGCGCGCCGAGCTGTCCTCGACGCTGCTGCCGGGTCTGCTGGAGATCGCGGTCCGCAATATCTCTCGCGGTGAGCGCGACCTCGCCATCTACGGCATCGGCCAGGTCACCCTGCCGACCGCCGCGACCACGGCCGTGCAGCCGCTCCCGGTCGACCGCCGCCCCACCGAGGACGAGATCTCGGTGCTGCTGAAGTCGTTGCCGGAGCAGCCGATTCACATCGGCGCGGTGCTCACCGGCCGCCGCGAGCCCCGTGGGCCGTGGGGTGCGGGCCGTGCGGTCGAGGCCGCCGACGCCTTCGCCCTCGTCGACGCCATCGCCGACGCCTCCGGTGTCGTGATCGAACGCCGTGCCGCGCAATACCTTCCGTGGCACCCGGGCCGCTGCGCCGAACTCGTCGTGGATGGCACCGTCGTCGGCCATGCGGGCGAACTGCACCCGGCAGTCCTGGAACGCTCGGGTCTGCCCCCGCGCACCTGCGCCGTCGAACTCGACCTGGACGCCCTCCCGGTCCGCGAAGTCCGGCCCACGCCCGTGGTTTCCGCCTTCCCGGCCGTGCTCCAGGACGTCTCGGTGAGCGTCGACAAGGCCGTTCCCGCGGCGTCCGTGGAGTCCGCGCTTCGTACCGGTGCGGGAGAGCTTCTCGAAACCATCTCGCTCTTCGACGTTTACGAGGGCGCTCAGGCTGGTGAGGGTCGCAAGTCCCTCACCTACGCACTCCGCTTCCGCGCTACGGACCGCACACTCACTGAGGATGAGGCCAGTGCCGCTCGCGACGCGGCCGTTGCTGCCGCATCCGCTGCGGTGGGTGCGGTCCTGCGCGGCTGACCGAGAGCTCGAAAGACGAAGAGATAAAAGAAGAAAAGACAAGGACGCCTGGATGAGGGAGAGGGGGGGCTGGGTTGCGAGCGCAGCGAGCAGCCCCAGCCCCCACACCGCGAGATCAGCCACGGCATCCCGGCGTCATGCAGCAAGAACCTTTGGGTTGTCCCGAGAAGGTGATGCGTGCAGTCCCTGGGCCGGTAGGCGAGTTGAGGCTCCCGAGCCGCGTCAGCTCAGGTCCGGTAGGGCAGGCGACGCAACCACACTTGCGGTACATGCCTTCGCGAGCATTCCGGTTGCCGGTCAGCGACCCGAGTAGTCTTCCCCCGGGTTACACGGCCTCACGCATCACAATCACGCCGCGCGCGTATCCCAACGCCGACAACTGGAATCGATCACGGTAGCAACCCGCTGGCCCAGATGCAGACGCTCGTTCACCCGGGGCGTACCCGTCGGGTCCACGGATTTGGGTGCGATCCAGCCGACCCGCCCGCGATGGGGAGAGTCTTTGCCGAGCATCACGGTCTTCCACCCGTTGTCACTGTCGTTGACCAGCGCGTGGTGGTGATCGCAGACCAGGGCGAGATTGGTCAGGTCGGTGGGACCGCTCTTGGCCCAATCGATCACATGATGCGCCGCGCACCGATCCGGCGGAACATCACAG
>NZ_BJWY01000155.1 GCF_007990715.1 Nocardia seriolae NBRC 15557
GGACACTAGCGGAAATTGTTTGCGTGTCGGGTGCTCAGCGGTGTTGTGTCGGTGTCGGACCGTCTAGCCTCGAACAGGTGAGCGATCCGGTGTCGGCGAGTGAGCACCCCGCTGCGGGGACGGTGATTCAGGCATACCGTTTTCTGCTCGAGCCGACCGTCACTCAGGCCGATGCGCTCCGATCGCATCGTGGCGCACAACGGTTCGCATACAACTGGGGGCTTGCACGAGTAATAGCAGACCTCGACCAAAGGCATGCTGAGGCCACCTATGGGCTGTCCAGCGAGGACCTTACCGACCCTCTGTCGTGGTCTGCGTACAGCCTTCGCAAGGATTGGAACCAGGTCAAGCACACAGTCGCGCCTTGGTGGCCCGAGAATTCGAAGGAGGCTTACTCGTCGGGCTTGGCGAATCTTGCAACGGCACTGAAGAAGTGGGATGAATCTCAATCTGGTGGCGGCAAGGGGAGAAAGTCCGGCTTTCCGAAGTTCAAGAGCAAACGGTCACGGTGCTCATGCCGGTTCACTACGGGCAACTTGGGGTTGACCGACGCTGACAGGCGGCACGTCCGGTTGCCCCGCATCGGTATCGTACGTACCGGTGAGTCCACCCGCAAACTTGCCCGGCATGTCGAACGTGGTAGCGCCCGTATACGTTCGGCTACCGTGTCTTTCGCGGGCGGACGATGGTTTGTGACGTTTTCGGTGGAGATCGTGCGCGCCGATATGCGCGCGACCTCGCCGGACCGGGTGGTAGGAGTCGACCTTGGTGTGAAGGTCCTGGCGGTCTTGTCCCAGCCTGTTCCAGGCATCTCCAACGGACAGGGGCTGGTAGCTAATCCAAGACATTTCGATCGCTCGCGCTGCGAACTGCGCCGACTCCAGCGGCGCGCCGCGCGCCGCCGTGGCCCTGACGATCGTGCTGGAACCAAACCATCAAAACGGTGGCGACGGGCCAATGCGCGGATCACGCGCCTGCAGGCCATGATCGCCAACAGCCGCCGGGATTCCCTTCACAAGCTCACGACTGCCCTCATAGCGTCCTCCACGACCGTCGTAGTCGAGAACCTCAATGTCGCGGGAATGCTTCGGAATCGGCGGCTGGCTCGCCACATCGCCGATGTCGGGTTTGGGGAGATCCGCCGTCAACTGACTTACAAATCTCTCTGGTACGGGGGCACTCTGGTGGTGGCCGACCGCTGGTACCCGAGTTCCGAGACGTGTTCGAACTGTGGCGTAGTGAAAGCCAAGCTGCGTCTGAGTGATCGACTTTTTGTCTGCGACGAGTGCGGCTACGTACTCGATCGTGACGTCAATGCCGCGCGCAACCTCGCGGCACTTGTGCTCTCCGTCGAAGGCGGAGCGTCCGCGGCGAGTTGCGTCGGGACGAAAAATACGCTCGCTGGAAACCCATGTAAGACCCTCACTGTGCGGGCAACAGGTACTGCCACGAGTAGACCCGTACTTGGTGCGGGCCAACCCTGCCGGGGCAACTCGGCAGGTCGCGAGACGCTCCCATACGTTTCGCGAACGGCTTTGCCATGATGGAGCGCGTGACTGCCGCGACCACCCAGGCCCAGCTCCGGCTCGACGAGCTCGATGCCGAGCAGGCGGCGGCCGTGCGCGCGCCCAGGGGACCGGTCTGCGTGCTGGCGGGCGCGGGGACGGGGAAGACGCGCACCATCACCCATCGCATCGCGCATCTGGTCTCGGCCGGGCACGTGCGGGCCGATCAGGTGCTGTCGGTGACCTTCACGGCCCGCGCCGCGGGGGAGCTGCGAAACCGGTTGCGGGCCTTGGCTTTGGCGGGGGAGGCCGGGCAGGTGCAGGCCCGCACCTTCCACGCCGCGGCGTTGCGGCAGCTCAAATACTTCTGGCCCCAGGTCGTGGGCGATGTGCCGTGGCGGCTGATCGACGGCAAGTTCCCCATCGTGGCGCAGGCCGCCGGGCGGGCCGGGCTGCCCACCGATACCGACAGCCTGCGCGACCTGATCAGCGAGATCGAGTGGGCCAAGGGCTCGCTCATCGCGCCCGAGGACTACGCGGGCGAGGTCGGCCGTCTGCACCGCGACATACCGTACGAGGCCAAGAAGGTCTCGGCGGTCTACACCTATTACGAGGCGCTGAAGACCACCCCCGACGGCCTGCTGCTCGACTTCGACGATCTGCTGCTGCACACCGCAGCCGCGCTCGAGGACTACCAGTCCGTGGCCGAGGAGTTCCGGGGCCGCTACCGCTGCTTCGTGGTGGACGAGTACCAGGACGTCACACCGTTGCAGCAGCGCGTGCTCGACGCCTGGCTCGGGGATCGCGACGATCTGACCGTGGTCGGCGACGCCAACCAGACCATCTACTCCTTCACCGGGGCGAGCCCGACCTATCTGCTCGATTTCTCACGTCGCTTCCCGGACGCCACGGTCGTCCGGCTCGAACGCGACTATCGCTCCACCCCGCAGGTGGTGTCGCTGGCCAACCGGGTGATCGGAGCTGCGCGCGGCCGTATCGCCGGTACCCGGCTTCAGCTCATCGGCCAGCGCGCGGACGGTCCGGAACCGACCTTCGCCGAATTCGACGATGAGCCCGCCGAGGCCGCCGCCGTCGCCAAGGCGGTCGCCAAATTGCTCGGAAACGGTGTTCCCGCAGCGGAAATCGCGATCCTCTACCGGATCAACGCGCAATCGGAGGTCTACGAGCAGGCGCTCACCGAGGCGGGCATTCCCTACCAGGTGCGCGGCGGCGAGGGCTTCTTCAACCGGCCCGAGGTGCGGCAGGCGGTGTCGGCGCTGCGCACCGCCGCCAATCGTGACGATCTGCCCGACGCCCGCGGCGAGAAGCTGGTCGTGCTGGTCCGTGCGGCCCTGGCTCAGGTCGGGCTCACCAAGGAGGAGCCGGTCGGCGTCCAGGCCCGCGAGCGCTGGTCCTCGCTCATGGCGCTGGTCCAGCTCACCGAGGAGCTTGCCGACCACGATCCCGATCTCGACCTGACCGGCCTGCTGCGCGAGTTGGCCGCCCGCGCCGAGGCCCGGCACCCACCGACGGTGCAGGGCATCACCCTGGCCTCGCTGCACGCGGCCAAGGGCCTGGAGTGGGATGCCGTGTTCCTGGTCGGCCTGGCCGACGGCACCCTGCCGATCCAGCACGTATTGGGCCCGGACGCAACGGTTTCCGACGAGTCCGCGCTCGAGGAGGAACGCCGCCTGCTCTACGTCGGCGTCACCCGCGCGCGCGAACACCTCCAATTGTCCTGGGCCCTGGCCCGATCCGCGGGCGGCCGCAAGGTGCGCCGCCGCTCCCGCTTCCTGATCGGCCTGGTCCCCGACGACTCCCCGGCCTCGCGCATCGCCAACCACACCACCGACCGCCGCCCCGGCCCCAAGCGTCAGCACCCGACCTGCCGGGTCTGCGGCCGTCCGCTGCTCAACACCCAGGCCACCATGCTCGGCCGCTGCTCGCGCTGCCCGGCCGACATCGACACGGAACTGCTCGCGGCACTGCAGGAATGGCGTAGGGAGAAGGCCGACGAGCTGTCACTGCCCCATTTTGTGGTGTTCAGCGATACGACCTTGACAGCCATCGCCGAACAGCGGCCCGCCGACGACCGAGCACTGGTGGCAATCCCTGGCATCGGGGCCAAGAAGCTGCAGACATACGGGGCGGATGTGCTCGCGATCGTCCGATCGCGGCTCCGGGACTCTTCGTAGTCCATACACGAAATGTGCGCAAGCCCCTAAAAATGCAGGTCAAAAATAGGTTGTGTGCATCCGTACGACTACCTAGTGTGGTTCGTACACCGGGGAAAAGCCCGCGTGTTTGAACACTGATCGCATACGAGTGAAGGAGGGAGGCAGACCAATGAACAGCAACAGCATCGTGAAGAGCATTGCGACCGGCAGCAGCGCCGGCCGTTGCGCGTCCGCACCTGTCATGTCCGTGGCGTCGGCCTCCCGGGGGATCCTCGCGTTCCAGGGGATTCGTATGTCCGGCGTGAATGGCGATCTTGGTCTTCAGGTCTTTGCAAGCAAAGCCCAAGCAGATCAGCAGATCGTGATCAAGCAGGACAAGCCCAAGGGTGACTGGCGACCGGCTGCCGCATATGTGGCCGTCGAAAACCTGGCTCTGAAAGCCGGACTGGAGCGTCCGGTCCATCTGACGGCAGTCCGCCCGAACACCACCGACCCAGCGACCGTGATCAGGAGTCGACACCGAAGTCGACTCAGGTAGGGATTACCTCCCGGACCTCCTGGCCACGGATCGCGAAAAGCGAAACCGTGGCCATTGTTTTATCTGGCCCTCAGCCACCGGCACCGGTTTCGCGCAACCCGAACGACCGAAGCACGAGCTGAAGGAGCACGACGTGTCCACCACCACGGTCATCCGTGAACGAGTGACATGCCGCAACACCGTGGCCAACACGACCGCCCGCACCCGCCGGGACGTCACCATCACCCTGCCCGGCCGAGTCGGCAACCCGGACCTGTGGTTCGCCGAGGCTCCCGCCCAGTTGGAAGAGGCGAAGGCGCTGTGCGCGTCCTGCCCGATCCGTCAGGGCTGCCTGTCGGCGGCGCTGGATCGCGCTGAGCCCTGGGGCGTCTGGGGCGGCGAGATCTTCGACCAGGGTGTCGTGATCGCCCGCAAGCGTCCGCGTGGCCGCCCGCGCAAGGTCGCGGTGGCATGATCGCCCCGGCTTCCGGGGGAGTAGAACGCATACGACCCGCTTACCAGACGGTAGGCGGGTCGTTTTGCGTAACAACAACTCTCGCACTCAGGCGCGAGCTGTCGGGGAGTCAGCTCGCGGTGCGGAGGGTTTCGGCGTAGCCGGGGACCCAGTCCTGCATGAGTTTCATGAAGGGGACTTCGGCGTCGAGTTGGGCGCAGATGCCTACCGAACCGCCGAGGACGCGGAAGATCATCACGTGTTCGGCCGGGAGTTGCAGGGAGCGGGCGGTTTTCATCATCTCGGAGTTGGAGATGTCGGTGGCTTTGCCCGCGACGCGCTGCATCCACCGGCGGGTGAAGTGGAAGGTTTCGGTTTTGATGGGGTCGGTGAAGGGGCGCAGGTAGGACTGGATTTCCTCGCGGCTCACGGTCTTGCCGGGGATGACCCAGCCATTGTCGTGCAGCAGCGCGGTCAGCTCGTCGTAGCGGTCCTCGACCTCGAGCGCCACCAGCTGGCCCAGGATCTTGGGGAAGCCATTGGGCAGGGGCGCGCAGGCGCCGTAGTCGATGACGGCGAGGCGGCCGTCGGGCAGCACCATGAAATTGCCCGGGTGAGGATCGGCATGCAGCAGACCCGCGATAGACGGTGAGCTGAAATGGAATTCGGCCATCAGCGCGGCGGTGCCATTGCGCAATGCCACCGTGCCTTCGGGATCCTCCGCGCCCTGCTGGATGATCTTGGAGACCGGAGTGCCGCCGTCCAGCCACTCGGTGACGATCACCTTCGGGGCGCTGGCCACGACCTTGGGCACCAGGAACCGCGGGTGACCGTCGAAGGCCTTGGCGAACTGACGCTGGTAACCGGCCTCGATGCGGTAGTCGAGCTCCTCCTCGGTGCGCTCGCTGATCTCGGCCAGGATCGGCTTGACGTCCGCGCCCGGGATGACCGCGCTCATCATGCCGGCCATGCGGTTGAGGGTTTTGAGGTCGGCGCGCAGCGCCTCGTCCGCGCCCGGGTACTGCACTTTCACCGCGACCACGCGGCCGTCGGACCAGACCGCCTTGTGCACCTGGCCGATGCTGGCCGAGGCGGTGGGCGAGTCGTCGAACTCCCGGAAGCGTTGCCGCCAACCGGTTCCCAGCTGCTGATCCAGCTGCCGGTGCACGGCCGCGGCCGGCATGGGCGGCGCGGCGGCCTGCAATTTGGTGAGCGCCTCGCGATAGTGCTCGCCGAACTCCTCCGGTACGGCGGCCTCCATCACCGACAGCGCCTGACCGAACTTCATGGCCCCGCCCTTGAGCTCACCGAGTACGGCGAACAGCTGTTCGGCGGCCTTCTGGTTCAGTTCGGCATTGATCTCCCGCTTGTCTCCCCCGGCAAGTTTGCGGCCGAAACCCACGGCCGCCCGCCCTGCGATGCCGAGTGGAATCTTGGCCAGCTTGGCATTGCGGGAAGAGCGCTTGCTCACAATCTCTGACACGTTCCCATCATGCCGATGTCCCAGACGGTGCGCCATGAAAATTGCCCGTTCTTTCGGGTGGTTAAGGATAGTGGTTTCCGTCACAGTCATGCGTTATCGCCACAACCGCAGCTGGGATGGGCGGGCCAGGCCCGCCGATCGAGATGCGGGGTGTCGAGATCGAGTTCGAGGGTGGCGTTCAAGGTCGCCGGTGGATGCTCCGCACGGCCGAAGCACACGGTCTCGATTTCTTTCAGCGCCAATGCCGCCGTCACGGCGATGCCCGCCGGGGAGGCGTAACCGACCCGGCCAAGCAGTTGCGCGGCCAGCGGCGGCCAATCCGGTTCGCAATCGGTCCGGTGCAGATCCGCACAACGCAGACAACTGGTCTGGCCGGGCAGCACCAGCGGGCCGACCACGCCGTGGCCGTCGCGTATGCGGACCTGCAAGTGCGGAATCCGGTGGCGGGCGAGCTCGGCGACCAGGCCCGGGTCGGGGACCAGGGCATCGGACAGTACGACCAGATCGGGCCGCTCGGCCCCGAATTTCGCGTCGGAACCCGCCCCCGGCCGGTCGTGGGAATGCTTGGCCCGCAATCCGATCCGACGCACCCCGGTCAGCATGGCGTCGGCCAATGGCCCGCGCCCGTGGATCCGCACCGTGTGCAGCCGGGAGTGCGGTTCATCGGCGGCGAGGAGATCGGCGACAGCCAGCTGGTCCAGCAGCGATTGCGTCGTGTCGGTGCCGAATCCCAACTCCCGTGCCTGCCAGAGGATTTCGGCCTCGGTTCGGGACCCGTCCAGCAGCCGCAGCAGCGCGGGCACGGCTTCGGCCGGCCCGGGCGGTTGCACGAGCACCGCGCCCTCGGGATTCCAGCCGAGCTGGACGGCGCCGTTCGGCCGCATCAGCACGGTGATTCGGGGATGGAGCATCGGTCCGCGAGCCGAGGTTAATGTCGTCATGGCCTCAGCATGCGCGCCCCAGAATATGCGAAAACCCGCGAAAACGCTTGTTCATCAGCGCTTTCGCGGGTTATCCACAACCTCTACTTCGAGTCTTCCCCGGTGGGATCCTCGCCCTTGGCCTCCTGCTCGGCCTTCTCGGCAGCCTCGCGCGCTTCCGTCTCGGCCAACTGCGCCAGCGGATCGTCGAATGCCGTCGTGCCGCCGCCTAGCACCGAATCGATGAAGCCCGCGGGCGAGTCCAGATCCGAGGAGTCGGGCAGCAGGTCCGGGTGGGCCCACACGCCGTCGCGCTTCTCGAGCCCGGCGTCGGCGGTCAGCCGCCGCCACAGCGCCGCCGCCTCGCGCACCTTGCGCGGCCGCAGCTCCAGACCGACCAGCGTCGCGAAGGTCTGCTCGGCCGGCCCGCCGGTGGCGCGCCGCCGCCGCAACGTCTCGGCCAGTGCGCCAGCACCCGGCAGCCGATCGCCGACCGCGTCGGTGACCACGGTCTCCACCCAGCCCTCGATCAGGGCCAGCAGCGTTTCCAGCCGTTCCAGCGCGGCCTTCTGCTCGGGCGTGGTCTGCGGCTCGAAAGTGCCCTGCGACAACAACTCTTCCAGCTTGGACGGATCCTGCGCGAGGGTCATCGGATCCAGGTTCTGGGCGGCCTGCTCGATGGCCGAGAAGTCCATCTTGATGCCGCGCGCGTAGTCCTCCACCGCGCCCAGCACCTGCTGGCGCAGCCACGGCACGTGCGCGAACAGCCGCTGGTGGGCGGCCTCGCGGGCGGCCAGGTAGACCAGGATCTCGCTCTCCGGCTGTTCCAGCCCGGCACTGAATTCCGAGATGGCCGCCGGCAGCAGCGCCGCGGTGCCGTCGGGGCCCAGCGGCAGGCCGATATCGGTGGAGGTCAGCACCTCCTTGGCGAGCTGGCCCAGGGCCTGGCCCAGCTGCGAGCCGAAGGCGAGACCGCCCATCTGCCCGAGCATTCCGAACATCGGGGCCGCGAATTCCTTGGCCTCGGCCGGGAGCGTGGCGGTCCACATGCCCGAAACCTGTTCGGCCACCGGATCACACAGTCGCTTCCAGGTGGGCAGCGTCTCCTCGAGCCAGTCGTTGGCGGTCCACGCGACGGTCTTGGTCGCGCCCGCCGGGAAGGTGGTGGCGGCATCGAGCCACAGCTCCGCCAGGTGCGTCGCGTCGTTCACCGCGCTCTGGGCGCCCGCCGAGACCGGCGCGACGCTCGACCCCAGCTGCTGCCGGGCTAGGCGCTTGGCAATGTCGTAATTGACCGGTCCGGCCGACGCGCTGCCCGGCTGACCCATGCTCGAGAACATGGCGCCCAACTGCGTCAGCATCTGACCGAGTTGTGAGGGATCGAATCCGCCCCCGCCCGGGCCGCCCATGGCGAATCCGAACGGGTTGTTCGCACCGGAACCGCTGGACTCGTCCCCGGGCTTGCGCTCCGGATCGTCGTCGCGATTCGAGAATCCGAACGGGAAATCACTCATACCCACTACGGTACTGGAGCCGCGGACCACGCGAACCGCCGAGCAGAACGCGGCAATGGCCTTGATGACCAGTACCCTTGGCCGCGTGAACCGCCGCATTGTCACCCTGCTCGCCGCCCTGGTCCCCATTCTGGTGCTGGGCATCGTGGGCAGTGTCGTCACCGTCCCGTTCGTGGCGCTCGGACCTGGCCCGACCTTCAATACGCTGGGCGAAGTCGGCGGGAAGCAGGTGGTCGAGGTGCAGAACGCGGATGTGAAGGCGACCTCGGGCAACCTGAATATGACGACGGTGTCCGTTCGCGACAAGCTGAATATCTTCGAGGCCATCGGCCTGTGGATCGACGGCCAGCACGGATTGGTGCCGCGCGCGGAGGTGTATCCGCCGGGGCAAACACGTGACGAGGTAGACAAATCCAATCAGCAGCAGTTCAAGGATTCCGAGGATTCCGCCGAATTGGCGGCGCTCAACTATCTGAAACTGCCCACCGCGGTGCAGTTGGCGAATGTCGCCGAGGACGGTCCGGCCAAGGATTTCCTGCGTAAGGGCGATGAACTGGTGACCGTGGACGGCAAGCCCATCGCGACCGCCAAAGACGTTGTCGGCGCGGTCTCCTCGGCCAAGCCGGGCACCATCGTGCCGGTGGCGTTCCGCCGCGACGGCGCGGAGCAGACCGCCGAGATCAAACTGGGCGCGCGGCCCGACGACGCCGACAAGGGCTACCTCGGCATCACCCCCGACGAGGTCAACAAGGGCCCGATCAAGGTGGACTTCAACCTCGGCGAGATCGGCGGCCCGTCGGCGGGGCTCATGTTCACCCTCGCCCTGATCGACAAGCTCACCACCGGCGACCTGTCCGGCGGCAAGTTCGTCGCCGGCACCGGCACCATCGATCCGGACGGCAAGGTCGGCCCGATCGGCGGCATCCAGTACAAGATGATCGCCGCCCGCGAGGCCGGCGCGGTCACCTTCATGGTCCCCGCCGCCAACTGCAACGAGGCCGCCCAGCGTACCCCGGAGGGCCTGCGCCTGGTCAAGGTCGAAAACCTCTCCGGCGCAGTCCAATCCCTGCAGGACATCAACGCGGGCAAGGACGTCCCGAGCTGCGGCTAGCCGCTCAGAAGTCGTCGGGGTCGTTCTCGAGGGTGTGGCGCAGGGCCTCGACCAGGTTCGGGGCCAGGTTGGGGGTGGTGCGCAGGTCGAGGTCGCCGAAGGGGTCCTCTTCCTCCTCGCTGGGGCGGATCTGCAGGAGCGAGAGCGAGGTGCCGTCGCGGAGTACGCCCACGAACAGCCGGGCGTCACGGCGCTCGGCGTGGGTGAGGGCGGCGCGGCGGCCGGCCTGATCGGCGGCGTCGCGGTCGGCGAGCAGGGGAGCGATGGCCTCGTCGAGGGTCTGCTCGGCGGTGGGCGGCAGCACCACGATCTGCTGGACCAGCACGCAGCCCTCGACCGAGGACGGCCAGCTGGTGGTGGCCAGGAATTCGTCCAGCGCCATGGCGTCGGCCTCCCCGGCGATGTCCTCCGGGAAGGGTTCCTGCGCAATGGGAGTCAGCGCGTTCTGCTCGTCGAGCTGATCCAGCAGGGCGGGCTCGGCGGCGACCAGATCGGCGGTCGGGACCAGCGCGAACATCTGCGGCGGGCGATCCCAGCCCTCGCCGTCGACATACTCCGCGACTTCCCGGATGCACCGGTACAGGGCCGACGCTGCCCACTGCTCTGGATTCACCCGGCAATCCTCGCATCGCGCCACCCCGACCCCGCCCGCGGGGCGCGGGCCCACCCCGCTCGAGGTCCAGGGCTTTGCGCCGGTAGCGAAAGTTCGGTCGGCGGTGGTGGAGGTGTCGGGCCGCCGGACGGGCGTTTTACGTAGAGTGGGGCGCGAACGGTCCCCTGGGACCAACTCGAATCATCGGACTGCGGCGCTCCGGGCCGGAAAACCCGGCGTGGAATGCCGCCGGACCCTGGGAGAGTGGCATCGTGGGCATGCGCCCCCCGACCGGCTTACCTTCGCTGTCCCGACGCAGCCGCATATTGCTCGTCACGGCCCTGGTACTGGCGGCCCTATTACTGGTCGGGCCCCGGCTCACCGACGCCTACACCAACTGGTTGTGGTTCGGGGAGGTGGGATTCCGCAATGTCTTCACCACCGTGCTGGTGACCCGGATCCTGCTGTTCCTGGTGGTCGCGATCGTGGTGGCGCTCATCATCTGGGCGGCCCTGCTGCTGGCCTATCGATCGCGGCCGGTATTCGTGCCGGTGAGCGGTCCCGGCGATCCGATCGCGCGGTACCGGACCACGGTGATGAGCCGGCTCAAGCTCTTCGGCATCGGCATCCCGGTGCTGATCGGCGTGCTGTCCGGCCTGGTCGCACAGTCGAACTGGGTGACCGTGCAGCTGTTCCTGCACGGCGGCTCGTTCGGGGTGAAGGATCCGCAGTTCCATCTGGACGTCGGCTTCTACGCCTTCGACCTGCCGTTCTACCGCATGGTGCTGAACTGGCTGTTCGTCGCCGTGGTGATCGCGTTCTTCGCGAACCTGGTGGCGCACTACGTCTTCGGCGGCCTGCGGCTGTCCGGACGCGAGGGCGCGCTGAGCACCTCGGCGCGGGTCCAGCTGGCCATCCTGGCCGGAATCTTCGTGCTGCTCAAGGCCATCGCGTACTGGTTCGACCGCTACGCGCTGCTGTCGAGCACCCGCAAGGAGCCGACCTTCACCGGTGGTTCCTACACCGATATCAACGCGGTGCTGCCGGCCAAGCTGATCCTGCTGTCCATCGCGGTCATCTGCGCCATCGCCTTCTTCGCCGGGGTCGTGCTGCGCGACTTGCGGATTCCGGCCATGGCGGCGGCGCTGCTGGTGCTGTCCTCGGTGCTGGTGGGTGCGGTCTGGCCGCTGCTGGTGGAGCAGTTCTCGGTGAAGCCCAACGCCTCCACCAAGGAGCGGGCCTACATCGAGCGCAATATCGCGGCCACCCGCGAGGCCTACGGGCTGACCCCGGACAAGGTCGAGTACACCGATTACAAGGGTGTGGCGAGCAGCGACCAGATCAACTCGGCGACCGACCAGCAGACCATCAAGAACATCCGGCTGCTGGATCCGAACCTGCTGACCCAGACCTTCATTCAGCGCAACCAGCAGCTGCAGAACTTCTACGGCTTCCCGGACCCGCTGGACATCGATCGCTACACCCTGCCCAACGGTGAGAAGAGCGATTTCATCGTGGCCGCGCGCGAGCTGCAGCCGCAGAACCTGTCCGAGAACCAGACCAACTGGCTCAACAAGCACACCGTGTACACGCACGGCAACGGCTTCGTGGCCGCGCCCGCCAACAAGGTGAACGCGGCTCCGCCCAAGGAATCCTCGGCGGCCGGGCAGTCGGTGGGCAGCGATTCCGGTGGCGGGTACGGGTATCCGGTGTTCACGGTGCCGGGCCCGAACGGCGACCTGAGCACGGTCAGCGACCTGTTCACGCCCAAGGACAAGCAGGCCATCCCGGTCGACGAGCCGCGCATCTACTACGGCGAGCTCATCTCCAAGAGCGACGCCGACTACGCCATCGTGGGCGCGAACGGCAGCGCGCCGCGCGAATACGACAAGCCCGACGCCCAGTACACCTACAACGGCACGGGCGGGGTGAAGATCGGCAACTGGTTCAACCGGATGGCCTTCGCGGCCAAGTACGCCGAGCGCAACATCCTGTTCTCGGGCGCCATCGGCCCGGATTCGAAGATCATCTTCAATCGCAATCCGCGCGACCGCGTCACCCAGGTCGCGCCGTGGCTGACCGCCGACGGCGACGTGTACCCGGCGGTGGTCAAGGGCCGCATCGTCTGGATCGTGGACGGCTACACCACCCTCGACAACTACCCGTACGCGCAGCGGACCCCGCTCGACGGCGCGGTCGAGGACAGCATCGACCAGACCACGGGGCGTCTACTACCCCGCAAGGAGGTCTCCTACATCCGGAACTCGGTGAAGGCCACCGTGGACGCGTACGACGGCACCGTCTCGCTCTACGAGGTGGACAAGACCGATCCGGTGCTCAAGGCGTGGGAGGGCGTGTTCCCGGGCACGGTGAAGCCGGAGAGCGCGATCTCCGATGAACTGCGCGCGCACTTCCGTTATCCCGAGGACCTTTTCAAGGTGCAGCGGGAGATGCTGGCCAAGTACCACGTGGACGATCCGGTGGAGTTCTTCAACGGCAACGCCTTCTGGTCGGTGCCCAATGATCCGACCCAGGAGGGCGCGGCCAGCACCGCGCACCAGCCGCCGTACTACGTGCTGCTCGGCGACCCGAAGGCCCCGCAGCAGCCGCCGCAGTTCAGCCTCACCTCGGTGATGGTGGGTTACAAGCGGCAGTTCATGTCGGCCTATATCCAGGCGCACTCGGACCCCGGAAACTACGGCAAGCTGACCGTGCTGAAGTTGCCCGCCGATTCGCAGACCTCGGGTCCGGGGCAGACGCAGACGGCACTGACACAGGCCGATCAAGTGGCCCGGGACCGCAACCTGCTGACCGGTGGCGGAGTCAACAAGATCAAGTACGGCAATCTGCTGACCCTGCCGGTCGGTGACGGCGGCATCCTCTATGTCGAACCCTGGTATCTGGAACGCAATACCGGCGGGCCCGGCGCGCCGTCCTTCCCGCAGTTGGTGAAGGTGCTGGCCAGCTACAAGGACAAGGTCGGTTACGGCGCGACGGTCAAGGAGGCCCTCGACCAGATCCTGCCCACGGCAAGCGGTTCCGCCACCGACCAGCCGGGACAGACGGTGACGCCGCCGACCCAGGGCGCGACGCCGCCGACGACACCGGTGACGCCGCCCACCGGATCGACCGGTAAGGACGCGGCGGTCAAGCAGCTCGACGATGCCCTGAAGGCGGTGCAGGACGCCCAGAAGTCGGGTGATCTGGGCCAGTTGGGCAAGGCCCTCGAGCAGTTGCAGGCCGCGGTGAACAACTACCAGAAGGCGGGCGGCTAAACCGTCGGGTAATCGCTGAGGGGCGCTGTCATCCATTGGGTGACAGCGCCTTTCGCGTATCGGGGGCGGTACGCGGATGATCTCGTCGCTCGACGCTCTTCTTGTGGCGGCGATTGCTGTGATGCATGGCAAGTGTGGAGGTTATCGACGGCTTTTCCGCTGTAGATCGTCATATTCACGCGCCGATTTCACTATTGAGAGGCGGGATTCGCCCGCCACCCTCGATGAACGGAGCAAGCCATGTACCTCGTGACCGGAGCCACCGGAACCGTCGGCCGGGCCGTGGCCGATCGGCTGCTCGCGGCGGGCCTGCCGGTGCGGGCCGTCACCCGCCACCCCGAGACCGCGGACCTGCCCGCGGGCGTCGAGGTGGTGCGCGCGCATCTGGGCGACCCGGCGAGCCTGCCCGCCGCGCTGGCCGGTGTCCGCCGCGTCTTCCTCGCCACCGCCGGGCCCGAGATCGCCACGCACGACGCGAATCTCGCCACCGCCGCGGTCGCCGCGGGGGTCGAGCACATCGTGAAGCTGTCCTCCGGCCGCGCCGGTGACGACGCCGCGACCGATCCGATTCCGGCCTGGCACCGCGCGGGCGAGGTCGCGGTCCGCGCGAGCGGTCTCGACTGGACCATGGTGCGCCCCATGGGATTCATGTCCAACGCGCTGCACTGGGCGCGCTCGGTGCGTGAATCGGCAACCGTGCGTGCACCTTTCGGGCAGGGGCGGATCGCGGTCATCGATCCCGCCGATATCGCGGCGGTCGCGGTGGCCGCGCACCGAGACCGGGCACGCGGGGCGGATCTACACCGTGACCGGACCCGAGGCCCTCTCGGCGGGGAAGCAGTCCGGCATCCTGGCCGAAATCATCGGCCGCCCTGTGCGATTCGAGGAGATCTCGCCGGAGGCGGCGCTGGCGGATCTGCTGCGCTTCGGGGTCGAGCCCGAAATGGCTTCGGCCATCATGGCTTTGCGGGCCACGGCGCTGGAGTCCTTCACCTCGGTGGTGCGCCCGACGGTCGCTGAGGTCACGGGCCGGTCACCGCGAACCTTCCAGGATTGGGCCCTCGAAAACAGGGCGCAATTTACTGCCGCGCAATAAGAAC
>NZ_BJWY01000156.1 GCF_007990715.1 Nocardia seriolae NBRC 15557
GGACACTAGCGACCACGCCGCGTGCCCGGATTCTTCGCACCACCCTGACGCGACTTGGCCGCGGGCTTCTTGGCGGCGGGCTTCTTGGCGGCGGGCTTCTTGGCCGCGGCCTGCTTCCTCTTGTCGGGCTGCGGCTTCTTCTTGTCCGGCTGCTGACCCGACGGGGAACGGGTACTGCGCGCGGACCGACCGCGGACCACGCCCACGAATTCCTCCACCAGTTCGGTGGTAGCGGCGATCGGCCAGGCCAGCACGATTTCGGTCTCCGGCGCATCGGTGACCGTGCGATAGACCAGATCCTTGCGGTGATGCAGGCGGGCGATCGAATGCGGGACGATGGCCGCGCCGCTGACCGCCGCCACCAGTTCCATCGTCATGGCGGCGTCATCCAGGTCCGAGGCGTCCTGCATGCGCTCGTCGGTCAGATCGGTGGTGGCGACCTGCTCGAAGACGGCGATCGGATGATCCTTGGGGACGACGACCACGGGCAGCTCGCGATACAGCGGGATGGCGCTCAAGCCCTCCCGGTCGATGGGCAGGCGCACGAAACACATGTCGACAGTGCCCTCGCGCAGCGCCGACTCCTGGTCCTTCATCGGGACGGGGGTCAGTTCCAGCGCGATATCGGGGAAACGCTCACCCCAGACGCGCTCCCACTTGGTGACCGTCACGCCCGGGACGAAACCGACCCGCAGGCGCTCCGACGCGTCCGGCCGCACCTCGGGTTCCGCCGCCGCCGCGGCCGCGACGAGCTCGCGGGCCTCGATCAGCAACTGCTGTCCGTCCTCGCTCAATTGCGTCGGCTGCGCGCCCGGCACGAACAGCTTGGTACCGAGCTCCTCCTCCAGCTCGATGACCGTCGCGCTCAGGCGCTGCCGCGAAATACCCAGGCCACGCGCCGCCCTGGCGAAATGCAATTCCTCGGCAACCGCGACGAACCAGCGCAGGCGCGTCACGTCGATGGACTCCAACCGGCTCATGCTCTGCTCATCAGGCATGAGCGGGGACCCTCCGTGGTTACGCTCCGCTGCCGCCTCCGGGCCCTGACCGCTCATGCCGTCCAGGTTATTGCACCGGCCAGCAGGTACGTCCCACCCGCCCGATACCCTTGATCGGTGAGCCCGGACAAGAACCCCCAGACCATGAAACCGCTGACCGCGGCCGACAAACTCGGCATCTACCTCCCGGCAACCCCCGAGGAGTTCCGGAACTCACCCGTCACTCGCGCCCAGCTCGAGGAACTGCGCGCCAATCCGCCGCAGTGGCTGACCGATCTGCGCGCCAACGGCCCCTTCCCGCGTGACGTGGTGGCCCGCAAGCTCGGCATCTCCAACTCCGGCCTGGCCCGCAACGACATCTCCGACGCGCTGACCACCGTCGAGATCGACACCCTGCTCGCCGACCCGCCGGAATGGCTGCTGCGCGAGCGCGACAATCTCGTCGAGGTCCGCAAGGAAGCCGAACGGGTCAAGGAGAAGGAAGCCGCCCGCCGCGCGGCCAGCAACCGGCCCGCCAAGAATCGCTTCGGCAAGTGACAGCATCGGCCCGCTCCCGACTCGGGAAGCGGGCCGATGGCTTTCGGGCGCGACGGTGATTCAGTCGCCGAGCCGCCGGAGCACCCGATCCACCAGATCCGGTGCGGCCCCGAGATAGTTCTCCGGGCGCAGCAGCTCGGCGAGCTCGGGTTTGGTGAGATGCAGTGCGATATCCGGAGATTCGGCCAGCACCTCCACCAGAGCGCGAGTTGTGGTCTGCGCTTCGAAGGACGCGGCCTGGAGGGTCTTCTTGGCGATCGGCTTGCCGAGCAAGGGGGCCAGGCGGATCGAGAGGCGCTCCGAGACGATCTGACCCTCGGTGAGGGAGAGGTTCTCGGTCATCCGGTCGGCGTCGGCCATCAGGCCGGTGGCCAGCTCCACCGCCGTGTGCGCGGCGCCGCCGACCAGCAGCAGGCATTCGCGCAGTGGCTGCCATTCGGCGTGCCAGGCCCCGGCGGGGCGCTCGTCCTCGGCCAGCAGCGCGCCGAACAGGGTCGAGGCCAGGGCCGGGACCTGGAGGGCGGCCGCGCGGATCATGGTGCTCAGCACCGGGTTTCGCTTCTGCGGCATGGCGCTGGACTCGCCGCGGCCCTGGGCGGCGGGTTCGAGGAGTTCGGCGGTCTCGTTGCGGGACTGGGAGATCACGTCGACGGCCAGCTTGCCCAGCGTGCCCGAGGTCAGGGCGAGCGCGGAGGCCAGGTCGGCGATCGGGGTGCGGACGGTGTGCCACGGGGTGGCGCTCACCGTGAGGGACAGTTCGTCGGCGAACTCGCGGGTCAGACGTTCCACGATCTCGCCCGCCGGGGCCTGCGACAGCTCCGAATAGGCACAGCGGGCGCATTCGATGTAGGAGGCCAATGTGCCTGCCGCACCGCCCAATTGGACCGGCAGCGTCTCCCGGACCCGGGCCAGGCGTTCGCGGGCATCGAGCAGGCCCTGCATCCAGATCGCCACCTTCGCGCCGAAGGTGGTCGGCACCGCGTGCATGGCCAGGGTGCGGCCCGCGATCGGGGTGGTGCGGTGGCGGCGCGCCAGCTCGGCCAGGGCGGCGACAATGGTGTCCAGGTCGGCGATGATCACCGCCAGCACCCGCGCGGCGATCACCATGGTCGCGCTGTCCAGGATGTCCTGGCTGGTGGAACCGTAGTGAACGTAGTTGGCGCTCACCGGATCCACGTCAGCGACCGCGTCGTGCAGCCGCTCCACCACCGTCACCACCGGATTGGCCGCCCCGCGCGAGGCCTGGGCGATCTCACGGGTGTCGAACTCGTGCTCGCGTACCGCTTCCGCCAGGTGGGCGGTGACGGCCTCGGGCACGATGCCCAGGCGGGCCTCGGCCCGTGCCAGCGCCAGCTCCACCTCCAGCATGGCCTCGATCCAGGCGTCGTCACCCAGCAGGGACTCCACCGGTGTGCCCACCCAGACCGGGGCCAGCAGGCCGCACTCCACCGTCATATCGTGCCTTTCACACTCGTCCGGGATCTCGGAATAGCGCTGCACCCCTATGTGTTTGGGTGCGGGCGCCTCATAGCGGTGGGCGGTGAGGATCTCACGGGCGATGGCGTCGCCGTCGGCCAGGGTCACCGAGTTGACGCCCGGGCGCGGGCCCGCCGCGGTCACCCAGCGCACCGCCTCGGTCGGCACCCCGAAGGCGTAGCGGCGCTCGTGGATGCGGCCCAGCGCGTCCACCGGATGATGCGAGCCGGGCGCGATGGCCAGCCCGCCGGTGCGGTAGCGGCTGCCGTCCGGGGAGGCGATCACGTAGCCGCGCACCTCCTCGCGGCGCAACAGGTTGCGCAGCAGCGGATCCGCGGTGCGATGCAGGTCCGGTGCGGGCATCCAGGCATCGATGAGGGAACGTGCCGTCGCCACCGAATCACCCACCAGGGGTGAATCGGCCACGAAGCACTCGTGCCTGGTGTCCGCCCGGACCCGCATGCCGGGACCGGCGACCCGCACCACACCCGCGCGAATCAGGGCCGCCAGTTCCGAGATCCGATGCGCCGGTGGGCCGATGGACAGGAAGGCGTTCATCGGCGTGTACCAGCGGTCCAGGTCGTCGCGGTAGGAGGAGCCCGCGATGCCACCGTGGTCGACCACCAGCCGGACCTCGTTGCGCAGGTCGCGCAACACAGCCAGGGCCGACTTCACCGGGCCGTGCACATTGCCCAGGCGGGCCTGGTGCACATCGGCGTCGAGGTAGGCCAGCAGCCAGGCGTGGAAATCGTCCGGGTCGGTGAAACAGCGGCCGCCGGTGGGATCGGACAGGGCCTGCCAATCCCAGCGGGCCGCCGGCGGAATACCGAAGCGGTTCAGCAGTTCTTCGGTGTCCTCGGGGGTGGGGGCGATCAGGTAGCGGTCGCGGAAGGAGGCCAACCGGTGCGGGCTGACCCGGTCGGCGATGAGGCGGGTGTAGTAGACCGACTCGACCTCCCGGGCGATGTGCGGCCAGACGTCGCGCCGGAACGAGACATCGCCGTATTTCCGTGCGCGCTGCCGCAATCGGGCGATGCGGTCGGCGTTCAGGAGCAGGGGTTCGTAGCGGCCGTCGACACCCTTCTGGTGCTCGCCGCGGGCGTGATGCGGGACGCCGCGACGGCAGCCGGTGATGATGAGCGGCTCCCGGCCGGACGCGATGTACTCCACACCGCCGTCGGATTCCTTGAATCTGCCACCGCGCCCGGCCGTGAGCAGGGCCAGGTAGTCGAAGAAGGTGAGGCCCAGTCCGCGAATGATGACCGGTTCGCGCTCGGGTATGCGGTCCAGGTCGACATCGGCGGCATTGCCCGGCGGAATATAGGTGAGGCCCAGGCGATTCGCGGCCTCGGCCAGCGAGCCGGGCGTCGCGGGCGGGGAGTCGGCCAGGTGGCCCTGGGTGAGCACGACGGCATGCAGGCCGCGCAGGCGTTCGCCGGTGCTCAGCTCCAGTTCCTGGAATCCGCCGGGCCCATCCCGAATATCCAGAACGGTTGCCACGATTTCGCGCACCCGCACCCATTCGGCATATCTGTCCCGGGTGCGTTCGAACGCCCAGCGCAGGTAATGGCCGTAGAAGGCGCGCGGCGGATAGCTTTCCGGGGCGATCCGCAGCGCCTCCCGAAACGCACCGTTGGGCAGTCCCGCGAAATTGCCTATTTTCGCCAGGAAGTTCGACCATTCGTAGAGACTGGGCCCGCGTTCCACCGGCCCCGCCATCTCGACGGTGTCATCGGTGAATATCGTGACCTGCTCCGCGACCGTGTTCATGAGCAGGTGCGCGGACTGGTCGGTGCGCCAGACCGCGCCGGTCCCGACCCTTTTCGAGTCGATCACCGTCACTTCGACACCGGCAGAGAAACCTAACTGACGAGCGTTAGCGCAAACACGTTCGAAGACATTCAGACCCCGGGGCCCAACTCCAACTATGGCGATCCGCAAAACATTGTCGAGCATGCAAACTCACCGATCGCGCTCGATTAGCCGCGCCCGAATCCGGACACTTGGCCGAGGTTAGCGCGCCCCCGACAGGCGTTCAAGAATGAACGGTACGGTACGCCTGATTCGCCGTAATTGCCGAAAGTTTGTTTGCCGGAAAGGGATTCACAGCAAACTGTCCCTGTCGTGGCTCCCCGCAAACACGAAGGCCCGCCTCCTCAGGGGGCGGGCCTCGAAGATTCGACCGTCAGCAGTAGTAGCAGACGCCGTTCGCGGGGAGTTCGGTGAAGCAGGAGGCGCAGACGGCCTTGCGGGCTTCGGGGTCGGGCTTGGGAGTGGAGACGGGGCCCGCGGGGGTGATACGGCGGGGGGCGCCGCCGCCTCGGGGGACCAGGGGCGGGATGCCGCCGTCGGAGGGGATGTCGGCGCCGTAGGCGGCGTAGCACTGCCAGCGGGCGTAGGCAGCGTGGACCTCGAGGTCGGCGGGGACGGGGAGGTGCGCCAATTCCAGGACGTACTTGTAGCTTTCGCTGACCTTGTGGTTCTGCTTGACGCAGAGGGCGGTCAGGGGAGGTTCGCCGGAATTGTGGCAGCGGCGGGCCACCTTGCGCAGGATGGCGTCCATCCAGGTGCGGGTGGGGGCGTTGGTCCGGATGCCGGACATCTCCTGGATCTGCTCGGCGAGATCGTTGACGGTGACGAAATGTCCGTAGCCCGAAGCGGTTTCGGCCAGCACCTCGTGGGCGGCCAGCGCCCAGGCGACGGATGCGTCGCGGAAGGTCACCGCCTCGTGGTCGTTAGTCCGCCAGGCACCCGAAGTCGTTGCAGCATCCCTCATAGCTCAACCAAGTTAGCGCTTGAACGGGGCGACACGCCAATTCCCTTTGGATATACAGTGTTTCGGTTTGATCACACTCTCCGTGTCTGTCGCATATGCACCGTGTCGCCCGCAGATCCACTCCGAACCCACAGAAAAACACTCAGAAATAGGAAAGGCCCGCTTCCCAAATGGGAAGCGGGCCTTACGCTTACGACCGTGTCAGTCGAGGAGCGGGCTTACTTGGCCTTCTCCAGGACCTCGACCAGACGCCACCGCTTGGTGGCGGACAGCGGACGGGTCTCCATCAGCTGCACGCGGTCGCCGACACCGGCGATCTCGTTCTCGTCGTGGGCCTTCACCTTCGAGGTGGTGCGGATGATCTTGCCGTAAAGCTTGTGCTTCACGCGATCTTCCAGCTCGACCACGATGGTCTTGGTCATCTTGTCGGAGACGACGTAGCCGATGCGCACCTTGCGCGAGCCACGCTCCTCCTGCTTGGCCGGCGTCTTGGCCGGGCCCTTTACGTCGCTCATGCGGCGTCTCCCTTGCCTTCAGGACCGGTGGCCAGGCCGAGCTCGCGCTCGCGCATGACCGTGTAGATGCGCGCGATCTCGTGGCGGACCACACGCAGGCGACGGTTGTTCTGCAACTGACCGGTCGCCATCTGGAAGCGCAGGTTGAACAGCTCTTCCTTGGACTCGCGCAGCTTTGCGACGAGCGCCTCATTGTCGAGCTCGCGGAGCTCTGCAGTCGGATTAGCGGTAGCCATCAGAACTGCTCCTCCCTGGTCACGATCCGGCACTTCATCGGGAGCTTGTGCATCGCGCGGCGCAGGGCCTCACGAGCGGTCTCCTCGTTCGGGTAAGAAATCTCGAACATCACCCGACCGGGCTTGACGTTCGCGATCCACCACTCGGGCGAACCCTTACCGGAACCCATTCGGGTTTCGGCCGGCTTCTTCGTGATCGGGCGGTCCGGGTAGATGTTGATCCAGACCTTGCCGCCACGCTTGATGTGGCGGGTCATCGCGATACGCGCCGACTCGATCTGACGGTTGGTGACGTACGCGGGCTCCAGAGCCTGGATGCCGTACTCACCGAACGTCACCGCGGTGCCGCCCTTCGCCATGCCGGAACGGCCGGGGTGGTGCTGCTTGCGGTGCTTGACCTTGCGGGGCATCAGCATAGGTCAGCCCTCCTGGTTCTCTGCCGGAGCCTCCGCGACGGCAGTCGCGGCACGCCCGGCCTCAGTGCTGGTCGCGGTGGTGCCCTGGGCACCGCTGCGACGGGGACGGCTCGGACGCTCGCGACGCGGGCGGTCGTCACGGTCGCGGCCGGACGGGGCCACGGCGGTGACCTCGCGCTTGCCGCCGACGATGTCGCCCTTGTAGATCCAGACCTTCACGCCGATGCGGCCGAAGGTGGTCTTCGCCTCGTACAGGCCGTAGTCGATGTCGGCGCGCAGCGTGTGCAGCGGCACGCGACCCTCACGGTAGAACTCCGAGCGCGACATTTCCGCGCCGCCGAGACGGCCGGAGCACTGCACACGGATGCCCTTGACGTTCGGCGAACGCATGGCCGACTGGATGGCCTTGCGCATCGCGCGACGGAACGCCACACGGTTGGACAGCTGCTCGGCCACACCCTGGGCAACCAGCTGCGCATCCGACTCGGGGTTCTTGACCTCGAGGATGTTCAGCTGAACCTGCTTCTTGGTGAGCTTCTCCAGCTCGGCGCGAATGCGGTCGGCCTCGGCGCCACGACGGCCGATCACGATGCCCGGACGCGCGGTGTGGATGTCCACCCGCACGCGGTCACGGGTGCGCTCGATCTCGACCTTCGAGATGCCGGCCCGCTCCATGCCGGTGGCGAGGAGCTTGCGGATCGCGACGTCTTCCTTCACGTAGTCCGCGTACTGCTTGTCCGCGTACCAACGCGACTTCCAGTCGGTGGTGATACCGAGGCGGAAGCCATGGGGATTGATCTTCTGTCCCATTTACTTTGCCCCTCCCTTCCGGCGGCTACGAGTGGCAGCGCCGGCGGTGGGCACGCTCTCGACCTCGATGGTGATGTGGCTGGTGCGCTTGCGGATCCGGAACGCGCGGCCCTGGGCCCGCGGCTGGAAACGCTTCATGGTCGCGCCCTCGTCGACGAACGCCGTCGAGATGACCAGGGTGGCCGGGTTCAGACCGAGGTTGTTCTCGGCATTGGCCGCGGCCGAAGCCACGACCTTGGCCACGGGCTCGCTGGCGGCCTGCGGGGCGAACCGCAGGATGTTCAGCGCGTCCTCGACACGACGGCCGCGGACCATGTCCACAACGCGGCGGGCCTTCATCGGCGTCACGCGAACGTGCTTGGCGGTCGCGCGCGCGGTCGGGTTCTGAGTTTCAGTGCTCATCGCCGCTTGCTCTTCCGATCTTCCTTGACGTGGCTCTTGAACGTGCGAGTCGGCGCGAATTCACCGAGCTTGTGTCCAACCATGTTCTCGGACACGAACACCGGCACGTGCTTGCGGCCGTCGTGGACCGAGAACGTGTGACCGATGAAGTCCGGGATGATGGTGGAACGACGCGACCAGGTCTTGATGACCTGCTTCGTGCCCTTCTCGTTCTGGACGTCCACCTTCTTGAGGAGGTGCTCGTCGACGAACGGGCCCTTCTTCAGGCTGCGTGGCATGTCTAACCTCCTCCTTAACGCTTCTTGCCGCGGCGGCGGACGATGAGCTTGTCGCTGGGACGGTTGGGCTTACGGGTGCGGCCCTCGGGCTTGCCCCACGGGGAGACCGGGTGGCGACCACCGGAGGTCTTACCCTCACCGCCACCGTGCGGGTGGTCGACCGGGTTCATGACCACACCACGGACGGTCGGGCGAACGCCCTTCCACCGCATACGGCCGGCCTTGCCCCAGTTGATGTTCGACTGCTCGGCGTTGCCGACCTCGCCGATGGTGGCGCGGCAGCGCACATCGACGCGACGGATCTCACCGGAGGGCATACGCAGGACGGCGTAGGCGCCTTCCTTACCCAGCAGCTGGATGGACATGCCCGCGGCACGAGCCAGCTTGGCGCCACCGCCCGGACGCAGCTCCACCGCGTGAATGGTGGTACCGGTCGGGATCGAGCGCAGCGGCAGGTTGTTGCCGGGCTTGATGTCGGCGCCGGGGCCGGACTCGATCTTCGTGCCCTGGGCGATGCCCTTGGGCGCGATGATGTAGCGCTTCTCGCCATCGGCGAAGTGCAGCAGCGCGATGTTGGCGGTGCGGTTGGGGTCGTACTCGATGTGAGCGACCTTGGCCGGCACGCCGTCCTTGTCCAGGCGACGGAAGTCGATCAGACGGTAGGCACGCTTGTGGCCACCACCCTTGTGACGAGTGGTGATGCGACCCTGCGCGTTACGGCCACCGGTCTTGCTCAGCGGACGCAGCAGCGACTTCTCGGGGGTCGAGCGGGTGATCTCGGCGAAATCCGAGACCGAGGCGCCGCGGCGACCCGGGGTTGTCGGCTTGTACTTACGAATTGCCATGAGTTCTTCTGCCTTTCTGAAGTCCCCGCCGCTTACGCGACCGGGCCTCCGAAGATCTCGATGGGCTTGCTGTCGGCCGAGATGGTCACGAGCGCGCGCTTGGTGTCCTTGCGCTTGCCGTAGCCGAAGCGGGTCCGCTTACGCTTGCCCTGACGGTTGGCGGTGTTGACGCTGGTCACCTTGACGCCGAAAACCTTCTCAACGGCAATCTTGATCTGCGTCTTGTTCGAGTCCGGGTGCACCAGGAAGGTGTAGGTGCCGTCTTCGATCAGCCCGTAGGACTTCTCGGAGATCACCGGCGCGAGCAGAATGTCGCGGGGGTCGGCGATGGTGGTCACTTGCTCTCCTCCTGTGCAGCTTCGGCGGGGCCGTGCACGAAGGCGTTGAGCGCCTCGACCGAGAACACGACCTCGTCCGACTTCAGGACGTCGTAGGTGTTCAGCTGGTCGGGAGCGATCGGGTGCACGCCCTGCAGGTTCGCCACGCTCTTCCACGCGGTGACATCCTCGCGGCCGACGACGACCAGGATGTTCTTGCGGGTCGACAGCTCGGCGAGGAACGACTTCGCGACCTTGGTCGACGGGGTCTGTCCCGCAACCAGTTCCGTGATGACGTGGATGCGCTCGTTGCGAGCCCGGTCCGAGAGGGCGCCACGCAGCGCGGCGGCCTTCATCTTCTTGGGCAGACGCTGCGAGTAGTCACGCGGCTGCGGGCCGTGGACGGTGCCACCGCCGGCGAACTGCGGCGCACGGGTCGAACCCTGGCGCGCGCGGCCGGTGCCCTTCTGGCGGTACGGCTTCTTGCCACCGCCGGAGACCATGCCCCGGGTCTTGGTGGCGTGCGTGCCCTGGCGAGCCGCGGCCTGCTGGGCCACGACGACCTGGTGCATCAGCGCGATGTTCGCGGTCACGTCGAAGATCTCCGCGGGGAGCTCGACGGTGCCCTCGGTCTTGCCGCCGGCGGCCTTGACCGTGAGGGTCAGGTTGGTCTTGGTCTCGGTGCTCATGCCCGGGCACCACCCTTCACTGCACTCTTGACGATCACGATGCCGCCGGTGCGGCCCGGGATCGCGCCCTTGATCAGCAGCAGGCCGTTCTCGGCGTCCACCTTGTGGACCGAGAGGTTCTGCGTGGTGACGCGGTCGTTACCCATGCGGCCCGACATGCGCATGCCCTTGAAGACACGGCCCGGGGTGGAGCAACCACCGATGGAACCCGGGCGGCGGTGCACGGCCTGCGCACCGTGCGAGGCACCCTGGCCACGGAAGCCGTGGCGCTTCATGGTGCCCGCGAAGCCCTTGCCCTTGGAGGTGCCGGTCACGTCGACGTAGGCGCCCGCCTCGAAGATGTCGGCGCCGAGTTCCTGGCCGACCTCGAGGTTGGAGACATCGGCGAGACGGAGCTCGGCGATGTGGCGACGCGGGGTGACACCGGCCTTGGAGAACTGGCCGGAGACCGGCTTGTTCACCTTGCGGGGGTCGATGGCGCCGTAGGCGACCTGAACGGCGGAGTAGCCGTCGCGCTCAACGGTGCGGATCTGGGTAACGACGTTCGGGCCCGCCTTGACGACGGTCACGGGAACGACGCGGTTCTTGTCGTCGAAGACCTGGGTCATGCCGAGCTTGGTGCCCAGGATGCCCGCGGCCGGACGGCTCTTGTTGTCAGTCATATTCGAAGTCCCCGTCACTGAATGTTGACGTCGACGCTGGCCGGGAGATCGATGCGCATCAGGGCATCGACCGTCTTCGGCGTCGGGTCGAGGATGTCGATCAGCCGCTTGTGCGTACGCATCTCGAAGTGCTCGCGCGAGTCCTTGTACTTGTGCGGCGAACGGATGACGCAGTACACGTTCTTCTCGGTGGGCAACGGCACCGGGCCGACGACGCGGGCACCGGTACGGGTCACCGTCTCGACGATCTTGCGCGCAGACGCGTCGATCGCCTCATGGTCGTAGGCCTTGAGCCTGATGCGGATCTTCTGTCCCGCCACGCTGAGTGTCCTTTTCTCCGCTTACGTTGTGGCCCAAGAGGTTTCCCTCTCGTACCACCCTCATTTGCACAGCCCGAACACACGAAGACGCATCAGCCACCACACGACCGGCCCACCTGGGCCCGATCCATCGCCGCTGTTCATCTGTCATGGTTCATCCGGTCCACGCGGTCGGGCGTGTCGCTCCGCCGCTCATTCCTCGGCCCGGACCAAAATCCTGTAAGCCTCGGAATATTGTTCCGGACGCACCCACGCCGCAATCCAGCGGGGTGCAAAATTGGGTCTTGCTCACCCACGACCTGCGCTGATCCAACGGAAAAGACGCAACCCGGTGTGGGCAACCCGAATAGTATGCCTCGAGCCCCGGGGCCAGTTCAAATCGCCCCCTCCCCCGCCTCGCATCCGATGGCCCAGCTCACAACGGGTGCGACAGACCGGACAAGCCGGGCGTGAACAGCACAATGGCCGATGCGCGAAGTGATCTCGCACACCGGCCACTTCACGCGTCAGCGGTTGCGGAGGTCCTGGAGGTAGTAGTCCCAGCCGCCGAGGTCCTCAACCAACAGGAAGTTGCCCCCGTGCATCACCGGCGAGTTGACCACGGCCATGCCGACCTGCCCACCGGGCGTGCCCGCGGCCTCACCGACCACCTCGGTCAGATTGGCGTACGCCACCCCGTCGACCACGGGGATATCCGAGTAATACGGGTCGAGGGCGATCCGGTTGTTCACCCCGTTGATCTGATCGATCGCCGCCGGGATCCAAGTGTTGGCCAGCGCCACCGTCTCGTCGTGGGTCAGGTCCACGGACACGACCACACCGTGCCCCGGATTGATGTGCGGCGTGAAGGCCGCAGCCGAACCGGCGGATGCGGTGGCGGCCACAGCCGCCCCCGCGAATGCGATGCCAACGGTGGCCACCGCGGTGCGAATACGCATGATGTCGAAAACTCCCGTTTCAGAGATGTCGGCAGACGTGACGCCGACGCCGAGCCGCGCCCCCGGCGCAGCCCATCCATATAACAAGCAACCGACCGGTCTCGCATGCCGGAGGACACCGCGCCAGATTCGGCCGCCTATTCAGTGGACCCGCGAATAGCCTCGCCCACATGGACACAGCGCCCGAAGCGGACCCCACCCGCGCGGCCGTACGGCTGGAGTTGCTCTCCGAACGAATGAACCCCTCCGCATTCACATCTCATGCGGCCCGCGAGGTGGAGATGGAGGAGTTCCGCCGGGGGGACGCGTAGCGCGTATCAGGTGAACGAAGAGGCGGGCGATGAGGACTGCGGTGATCAGGCAGCCCAGGACGCCCACGGTCAATTGGATGATCCAGCGGGCACTGTCGGTGACCGCGGAATCGGCGGTCGCGCGCACTGCGATCGGGGTGCCGACCGGCACAGGGGTGCGCTGAGCGATGCCCTCGATGCGGGCCGATCCGCGGGTGCCGTCGCGGAGGGTCCAGGAGCCGTCACACCAATAGCCGCGGCGCGGGCCGTTGCCGCCAGAGGGGGTGTCGCAGCGGGTGATGCGAGCGGTGACCGGGTCGCCGGTGAGGTAGGTCTCGGCGCGCGGATAGCTGTAGGGAACCAGCAGACAGAACCAGATCGCGATGAGCCCGGCGATGAAGCGGAGCCTGCCGCGCCAGGTGTCGCCGGGTAGCCGCTGACGAAGTTGATCGCGCATGCCGATGACGAACCTGCGAACGAAGTCTCCAAAGGTCCAGGGCTTGGCGTGCTCGGCCACGCTGGAAGTCTGCCACACTGGCCCGGTTAACTTACTTCCGAGTAAGATAGCGGGCATGTCTAAAGAGACCGCTACTTATCGCGGGTGGAAGAAGCTTCCGGACAATCGGATCGGGCACACGTTGTTCTCGCTCGGGATGGTGGCTCGGGTGCCGTACTTCGGGACGGTGTTGCCCAGCGTGGTGCGGCTGGAGCCGGGGGTGTGTGAGGTGACCGCGCCGAAGTGGTTCGGGATTCACAATCACCTGGGGACGTTCCATGCGCTTGCGGCTTGCAACTTGGCCGAGGTGGCGATGGGGATGTTGTCGGAGGCGACGGTGCCGGAGACGCATCGGTGGATTCCGAAGGCCATGAATGTGCAGTATCTGGCCAAGGCGAACTCGGGGTTGCGGGCCGTGGCGAAGTTGGCTGAGGTGCCGGACTTTTCACTGATCACCGAGGGGCAGGAGCTGGTGGTGCCGGTGTCGATCTTCGACAAGGACGGGGTGGAGGTCGTGCATGCGGACATCACGACCTGGGTGACGCCGAAGTAGGCGGATGGTCAGCGGGAGCTGACGCACACCACGAAATGGCGTTGGGCGTAGACGAATCCGCGATCGCCGGCGGAACAGGTGTTGACGTCGGCGGTGGCGCCCTTGATCTCGACCACGCGCACCCGGCCGGGAGTGGCGCAGTCCACGGGCTTGGCGGAGCCTGTGGAGAGATCCATGCAGTCGCCGACCACCCAGTCGATATCCAGGCAGAGGGTGTCGTGGGAGCCGCCGGGGCGGGTCCGGGCCTGGCTACGGTCGGCGTCCTGCGGGCACTGGCCGCCGTCGGCCGCCAGATCGAAGACTTTGTATCCGGAATTGCCGCTGCCGCAGTCGGCCCGGTGAATATCGGCGGGATTCGCGCCGAATTCCACACAATCTCCGATATTCAGGTTTGACCCCGGGGTCCGCGGGGTAACGGTTTTGCGCGCCGCCGACGCGGCGGCCCCGTAGCTGGGTTCACTGATTCCGGGCTGAGCGGGCCCGTCGGCCGTGGCGGATACGGTTGCGACGGCGGCGTTTTCCACGGGACTCGGCTCTTTCCGATGCAGGCCGTCGACGTAGGACACCACGGCGGCGAACAGGCCCGCCATCGCGAGCGCAGCGGCAAATGCGGTGGCCGCCAAGGTGATTCCAGACCGGGTACGTCGGCTCGACACGTGCTGATCCTCCACAGGTGGGTTCGAACCAAGCCCCACCCTGTCCGAATTTCGTTCGAGAAGCATGACTTTCATACGCCCACCGATGGGCTCGTCGAATTGTGAACTTGCACATTTTTAAAGCAGGGATTTGGTCTTTCGATCAGATCTCGATTCCATAACGATGCACGAGGACGTCTCGCCAATTCGCTTTCCGGGCACCAAGGTTCGAACGCAA
>NZ_BJWY01000157.1 GCF_007990715.1 Nocardia seriolae NBRC 15557
GGGCAAGCAGCCCGCGCTGCAATACCTCGACGACGCGCAGGCCCGCGCGCACTGCGAACGCGGTCTGGGCGTGTGGGATTGGGCGAGCACCGACGCTGACCGGCCTGCCGAGGTGGTGCTGGCCTGCGCCGGTGACGTGCCCACCCAGGAAACCCTGGCCGCGGCGGCACTGCTGCGAGAGCTGGTGCCGGACTTGGCCGTCCGTGTGGTGAACGTGGTGGATCTGGCCCGCCTGTTCCCGCCCGACCGCCACCCCCACGGCATGCCCGACGAGGACTACCGGGAGATCTTCACCGACGCCCCGGTGATCTTCGCCTTCCACGGCTACCCCTGGCTGATCCACCGCATCGCCTACCGCCGCCCCGGCCACGACGCCATGCACGTGCACGGCTTCACCGACAACGGCACCACCACAACGCCTTTCGACATGGTCGCCATGAACGGCATCGACCGCTTCCGGCTGGCGGTGGCGGCCCTGGCCGAGGTACCCCGCGTGGCGGGGGAGTTCGATGCCCTGCGCACCGAACTCCTGACCCGGTTGGAAGCCGCTCGCGCCCATGCCCGCCGATGCGGGGAGGACCCGCCGGAGATCACCGGCTGGCACTGGCCCGATCAACCGTAGGGGTGAATTCCCTTCGCGCGCACCGCGGCCCCGATCGAGTCGGCGATCGGGGCCGCTTGCGCGCGCGGGCGGATCAAATGGGCCCGCACGTACGGGATCACGATCGTGTGGAATCCGTTCTCCCCGGCGAGCACGGGGTGGACATTGACCTCGAAGACCCTGCCGCCGTGCTGCGGCACCAGGTCCACACCGCCGAACGGGAGTCCCAGCGAGGCGGTGGCGTGGATGGCGAGCTCGATCAGGTGCGGCGGCAGCGCATCCAGCGGCAGCACCGTGGAGACCGCGCCCCGCGACTCGTTGCACGGGGCATCGAGATCGGCCTGGACGTGCTCACAGATGCGCAGCACGCGGTCACCCAGTACGACGACCCGGAACTGGTGACGCCGCCCGGACCGGTCGAAGTTGCGGGCATCCCGGCTGAGCAGCCAGCGGTCGCCCTCGAAATGCGTGACAGCGGTGCGGAGTTGCCCGGGATCGGTGATGTGGAAGACATCGTGCCCGCCGAAGCCGGTGGCCGGGCGCGCCCAGACGTCGCCGCCCAGCCGTTCGAAGGCGCTCAGCGCGTCATCGTCGCTCGGATCTTCCAGCAATTCGGAATCCATCTGTGCCACACCGGTTTCGGCGAACCTCTCCACCGTGCGGTGCTTGTCGGTGGCATTGCGCCAGGCGTGCGCGTCGCCGCCCAGATACACGGCCGAACTGCGTTCGAGCAGCGCCTGGAAACGTTCGAACCGATGCCGGTCCTGCGGCGGTATCTCATAGACGATCACCACCGACGGCCGCACGGTCGCGGCCTGCGGTGCTCGGAGAGCCAGCGCCGAGTCCTCGAGCCGTGCCCGCCCCTGCCCGCCGTCGTAGAAGTGCCGGGCGTCCAGCATCACCGGGCGGCGTCCGGTGAGCAGTTCGACCGCCTTACGAAGATGTCCGGCACTGCCCTCGGTCGAACCGAAATCGGTCAGCACGACAACCATGCTGCTCCTCGCCCCGCGTGAAACCGTTGAATCTCCGAAAAGCATTGGAGCACAGAATGTTACATGGATCGGCCCCGATCGAATGACGATCGGGGCCGATCGGTGAGGGGATTTATTCGCCCTGGCGTGCGGCAGCCATGATCGGGCCGCGCAGGCACAGGAAGAAGAACACGAACCCGATGCTCAGCAGGATGTGGCCCAGCCCGGCGATGCCCGAGACGGCCGGGCTGACACCGTGGTTCAGGACCGTGAGGATGCCGTGGGTGACCATCATGGACACGGTCAGCAGCAGTCCGACGTTGTAGGTCCAGAAGAACGCCGCGAACCACTTGTCGTCCGACAGGCCGAACTGCTTGTCCAGGGCCAGGACGATGAGGAAGAACAGGGTGCCCAGCGCCAGGACGTGGGTGTGGGTGGCGGTCAGCTGGGAAATGCCCGAAAAGTCGTGGGCCTTGGTGAATTCACGGTAGAAGAACCCTAGGAGCAAACCCAGGACCGTGTAGCTCGCGGCGGCGTAGTACGACTTCTTCATCGGCTCTCCAATGCGGTTGTGCGACGGGTGCGGGAATTCAGGATGATCGCGCTCACCAGACCGAGCGCGAGGAAGACGGCGGCCACGCCCAGTGCGGCCCGGGTGGCGTCGGCGAAGCCTTCCGACAGTGCGGTGGCGACATGCGGTCCCGCGGGGCCGAGCGGTCCGGTGTCGCCCTGCGCGCGCAGCGCGGAGATCATGCCGCCGGCCGAGTCCCTGGTCGCGGTGACCAGGTGCTGTGCCGCCGGGGCGGGCAGCCGATCGACCGCGTCCAGGCGATCGGTCAGGCTGTGCGCCAAGCCGATCGACAGTACCGCGCCCAGAATCGCGGACCCGAGCGCCGCACCGAGCTGGCGGAAGGTGCTCTGGGTCGCCGAGCCCTGGCCCGAGCGTTCGGGCGGGATATCGGCCAGCACGGTCCCGGTCAGCTGCGCCGAGGCGAGACCGAGCCCCGCACCGTATCCGGCCAGCAGTACGGCCAGCAGCCACGGCGAGATGGTCGCGGACAGGCTCAGCGCGACCGCGCCGACGCCCACCGCCTCCAACGCCAGCCCCACGATCACCGTTTTCGGCGGACCGAGCAGGGCGGCGAGGTGCCGGGCGGCGGCGCCGGAGGCGAAGGCCCCCAGGGCCATTGCGGCCAGCACCAGCCCGGCCCCCAGGGTCGACAGGCCCAGCGCGTTCACCAGGAACAGCGGCAGCACCAGCAGCAGCCCGAACTCGCCGATCGCGACGGTGAGCGCGGTCAGGTTGCCCCAGCTGAAGCTCGCGACCGAGAACAGGCTCACGTCCAGGATCGCCGAGCGGCCCACCCGTGCCCGATGTCGCTCCCAGACCACGAACAGCACCAGTGCGACGACGCCGATCAGCCCGATCACCGGCACCACGGACACCGGAGCGGTTGCGGGCCAGTCGAATCCGAATAGGTGGAACGCGCCGTTGGGTCGCCACCAGCCCAGGTGCTGGCCTTCGATGAGCGCGAAGATCACCCCGCCGAAGCCGATCGCGCTGAGCAGCAGCCCGTCGACGTCGAGCCCGGGTTCGCTGACCGCGGCCCTGGTCTCGCGCACCGCCAGCCAGGCGCCCACGAGCACGGCCGCCCCGATGGGGATGTTGACGAGGAAGATCCACCGCCAGCTGAAGTAGGTGGTCAGCGTGCCGCCGAGCAGCGGCCCGACCGCGGCCATGCCGGAGATGACCGCGCCCCACACCGCGAACGCGACGACGCGATCCTTGCCGCGGAAAGTGGCGTTCACGCTGGAAAGCGTTGCGGGCAGGACGAATGCGCCGCCGATGCCCTGCACCACGCGCGAGAGGATCAGCGTGCCCGCGCTCGAGGCCAGGGCGGCCAGCACGCTGCCCGCGAGGAAGCCGAGCACGCCCAGCACGAACATCCGGCGTCGCCCGAGCCGATCGCCGAGGCGTCCGGCGGTCAGCAAAAGCGCGGCGAACACCACCGAGTAGGCGCTGTTGACCCACTGCGCGTCGGTCAGGTTCAGACCGAGGTCGGTGACCATCACCGGCAGGGCGACACCGACGATGGTGCCGTCCACCACGATCATCGACAGCCCCGCGGCCAGCACACCGAGCCCGATCCACGCGGTCCGGTCGGCCCGCGGCGGGGTGGCCGCGGTAGTTGGATCGATCTTCATTGTTGCGATTCTGCGAGTTCGCGACGGCCGCCGATAGGTTCGATCGGCCCGGACCGATCCAACCTTCGGAGGACCCCGCATCCTCCGATAGCAACCCATCGGACGGTGGTGGAACGGGGACCAATGTCTCTGCCGGGCGGCCGGTCCGATCGATGAAGCTCGAGGTTGTCGAACGAGAGATGAGGAGTTCACGATGATGCCGTTGGCACGTAAGCGATTCGAGCTGGTGTTCAACCTGTCGTATCTGGCGACCATCGGGACACTGGCGGCCGCGATGCATCGGCGGCGCGATCGGGTCCCGGTCGAGCAGCGGCCCGAGGCCGAGCGGCTGCGCGAGGCGTTCACGCTGCTGGCGATCGGGGACAGCGCGCACCTGGTGTTCCGGGCGGCCTCGATGGCGCGCGGGGAGGGCCGCGGGTTCGTGACCTACCGCGGGCAGCGCGCCAGCCTGATCGGCATGGGCGAGATGGCCACCTCGATCACCATGACGCTGTTCTACGTGCTGACCCTGGACGCGTGGCGGCTGCGTTTCCGCAAGTCCTGGGATCGGTTGTCGTCCTCGCTGCTGGGCTTGTCGGCGGTGCGGCTGCTGATGCTGGCGCTGCCGTTCAACCGCTGGGACCGCGACGAGACCCCGGCGGGCTGGGGTGTGGAACGCAATGTGCCGCTGGTGGCCGTCGGCGCGGGCGAGGTGGTGCTGATGCGCAAGGAGGCCGACCGGGCCGGGGACCGCACCTTCCGGTCCATTGCCGACGCCATGACGGCGTCCTTCGCCTGCTACATCCCGGTTGTGTTGTTCGCCAGGCGAATTCCGGCGCTTGGGCTGCTCATGGTCCCCAAGACCATGGCGTACCTCTACATGGCCTTCCGGGTGTACCTCGACATGTTCCGCGGGAAGCCGGTCGATCCGGAGGCGTAGCCGATCCTCGAATCGCCCTGGAACGCAGCGTGGCCCCGGTCGATGGTCGACCGGGGCCGCTGGTGCGGGGTGGGGCACCGGGGATCTGGGAGCCGCGGGGCTCAGACGCGGGCGGCCTCGCGGGCCAGGGCGCGGTCGCGGTGTTCCTCGAAGCGCGGGATCTGCACCTGCTCCAGGTTGTCGACGTAGTCGGCCAGCCGCTCCCGGGCCTGCTCGCCGCTCGGTCCGAAGTCGGTGCGGCCGAAGATATTCCACTGGCGTAGCACGGGCATGAGGACATCCTCGAGGTGCTGGCGCAGATCGTAGATGCCGTGCTTGGCCATCAGCACGCCGTTGCGGCGGAAGTTGGGCATGCCGGTGCCGGGCATGCGGAAGTTCTCCACGATCAGGTCGATGGCCTCCATGGCCTGGTCGGGGACCAGGTCCAGGGCCGCGCCGCACAGGGTGCGGTAGAAGATCATGTGCAGGTTCTCGTCGAGGGCCAGGCGCTGCAGCATGCGGTCGGCGATGGGGTCCTCGCACACCTTGGCGGTATTGCGGTGACTGATGCGGGTGGCCAGTTCCTGGAAGCTGACATAGGCCACCGAGTAGAGGAATCCGGCGTGGGCGGCCGCGGTGGCGGCGTCGACCGGGGCGGCGAAACCATTGGTCATGTGCGCCATTCGGTCGTTCTCCAGGGCGACCGGATCCACACCGCGGGTCACCACCAGATAGTCGCGCAGCACCACACTGTGCCGGTTCTCCTCGGCGGTCCAGCGACCCACCCAGGTGCCCCAGGCGCCGTCGCGGGAGAAGTTCTCGGCGATCTCGCGGTGGTAGGAGGGCAGGTTGTCCTCGGTGAGCAGATTGGTGACCAGGGCCGCCTTGGCGACCTCGGAGAGCTGGGATTGCTCGGGGTCCCAGTCGATTCCGCCGAGCTGGGCGAAATTGCGGCCCTCGTCCCACGGTATGTAGTCGTGCGGGTGCCAGTCCTTGAAGACCGACAGGTGCCGGTCGAGCGCCTGCCCGGCCACGGGTTCGAGTTCGACGAGAATCTCGCGTTGCGTCAGCTCACGTGCCACCGCTGGTTTCCGCCTTCCGTTGCGAAGGATTAGGGCCCTGTCGCCACCCACCGTGGTGTATCGGTGGCGGGTGGCGACAGGGCCCAAGGTCCCGTCCGGTCGGGACTTCGATCTTCGACTCGGCGGGACGGGGTCCCGGTTCGGTCAGCGGGTGGTCAGGATGTCGGCGAGCGGACGGCGCGGGGTCGGGCCGGGCTCGTCGCGGTCGGGGGAGACGCCGATGCGAATCATGACCTGCGGCTTGTAATTCGGATCGGTGAGACCGATGAGCAGATGGCGGCCCGAGGCCAGTTCCGTGATGTGGGTCAGCGCGCAGGTCGCCAGCCCGGAGGCGGTGCATTCCAGCAGCACGGCCGAGAGTGCCTCACCGGTTCTCAACCAGTCGGTGGCGGTGTCGGATTCGGTGCTGAGCACCACCAACCGGGCCCGGTCCTCGATCTCGGAGCGGCGGGCGGAGTGCCGCGGCGTGGGGAAGGTGCGGCCGACGGCCACGTGGGCCGCCTCGCTGGCCGAGGGCAGGGCCTCCGGCGGCACCCCGTCCGGCATTCCGGAATGTCCGGTCCACCAGCCGATCTCGGCCTGATACATCATGTCGTGGTGGCGCAGCGCCATGGCCTGCTCGGTGGCGGTCACCAGTCGCGGCCGCACGCTCTCGGAGAGCGCGTTGAGCTCGACGTAGTGCGGCGAGGCAAGCATGCGCAGCCGGGGCAGCAGCTCCGCCCAGTCCTCGGGCGGATCCAGGGGCAGTCGGTCGGTGCGTCGGAACTCCATGACCGCCGCGCGCGCCATCAGGCCCGCGGGCGGGGAATCCCAGGGCCGGAAGCGGATCTCGGCCAGGTGCTCGGGTTCGTCCGGGTTCGGCACCCGGACGGTGTCGGTGTGCCAGCCGCGCGCGCCGAACGCGGTGCGCACGTGGTGCAGCATGGCGCCGCAGCTGATCACCAGCTGGCGGCCGTGCGGATCCATATTGGGCAGTAGCCGATCCGGATCCGAGTACAGGTGCAGGACTTCACCGTCGAGCACCCAGCGCCAGGGTTGGGTGTTGTGTACCGAGGGGGCGCGCGAGGCCAGCCGCATCGCCTCCAGCAGCGTGCGGCGGTCCGGGGTCGCGACGGCGGGATTGTTGACAGCGGTCATGAGTAGAGTGTTCGCCCCGTCGCCGCGTCCGTGCAGGGCCGGACGACCTGCGGGTTCATGACCTTCGGCCGTGATATCGGCGAGTCGGCGCGCGGATGCTGGGGACAAGCATCGCAATCGGATCGGAGCTTGGGAGGCACCCGATGAAGGCCGTGATCCTGGTCGCCTACGCCAGCAGGTACGGATCCACCCGCGAGGTGGCCACGCGGATCTCGGAGGTGCTGCGCACGCAGGGCTTCCAGGTCGAGTGCCGGCCCATGAGCACGGTTTCCTCGCTGGCGGATTACCGCACGGTGGTGTGCGGCGCACCCTTCTACTACGGTCGCTGGCCGCGGCAGGCCCGCCGGTTCCTGAGCCGGTTCGGCCCGGAGCTGGTGCATCGCGACGTCGCCGTCTTCGGCACCGGCCGGGTCGGGGACGAGCAGACCGAGCAGCAGGCCCGGGCGCAGCTGGACCAGCTGCTGACCCGCTACGACTGGCTGCACCCGTTCACCACCGCGATGTTCGGCGGCCGTTGGGATCCGGAGTCGCTGACCGGCGTGCACCGGCTGTTCCTGCACCTGCCCGCCTCACCGCTGCGGGGCCTGCCGGCCGCAGACCTGCGGGACTGGAACGCCATCGAGGACTGGGCGGCGCGCATAGCTCGGATGGTGCAATCAGGTGCCGCCCAGCCGGAGTCGCACGAATCCGGTCCCGGGCACACGCGTTCGGGGGTCCCGCTCTCGCTGATCGCGGAGTATGCCGCGGACCAGCAGCGTCCCGAACCCCGAGCGGCCCAGCCCGAATCGCACTCGAAGCGCCCGGAATCACACGGAAAGCGCCTCGAATCGCACGGCAACAAGGAGTGATCGAAATGATGTATTGGTACGACCACGACATGGGTGGCTGGGGCTTCGCCTGGATGGGCGTGGGCATGCTGCTGTTCTGGGGCCTGCTCATCGCCGGGCTGGTGATCGCGGTGCGCTTCGCCGTCAGCGACCGGGGCCCGGCAGTCGGCGGAGGTCCGGCCGTGCGGCCGCCCGGTGCCGAAGAGTTGCTGAAAGAGCGCTTCGCGCGCGGGGAGATCGACGAGCAGGAGTACAACAGCCGCCTGGCGACCTTGCGCGGGCGGTGAGAGATCCAGCGCGGGCGGTGAAAGAGCCCGCGCGGGCAGTGAGCGCGACCGGTCAGTAGGTGCCGGGCGGGGACCTTCGGCCCTGGTTCGGTTCCGGTACCCGGTGATGACATGTAGTGCGTCGGCCGGGAACGGACCCCAACCAGCAGGAGGTAATGGACCGTGTACGCGAATGAGGCTGCCGTCGTAGGAGGGGTGGCCGAGGTGGCGACCGAGGGGCCGGTCGCGCCCCGGGAGTCGGCTCGCGTCCGCCGGATGATCGCCGAGACGTTGCGCGGGCGCGGATTGTGCAGCGCCGCCACGGTCCGCCTGACCGGTCGCCCCGCGGAACCCGGAACCCTTGTCGCCCAGGTGAACCTGCTCGCCAACGGCACTCCCGTCCGGACCCAGATCGACGGCCCGGGCGGTTTCGCGCTGGCCTTCGCCGCCGAGCGCTTGGGCGGCCAGCTCGACCGGGTTCTCAGCGGCACCCCGCCGCGCTGGGCGCCCGGCCTGGGCCGTGCGCCGCTGACCGCGGTCACCCCGATCCGCCCGATCGTGCGCCGCACACTCTGCGTCCCCCGCACCTGCGACCCGATCGCGGCGGTGGCCGCCATGGACGCCCTCGACTTCGACGCCCACCTGTTCACCGACGCCGACACCGGCGAGACGGCCATCGTCTACTGGGCCGGACCCCTCGGCGTGCGCATGGCCCGCCAGCACCACGTCCACCCGCCGCGCCCCCTGGCCCACCTCCCCATGACCATGAACCCGCGCCCCGCCCTCGAACTCACCGAGTCGGCGGCGGCCACCCGCCTGTGCACCTACGGCCTCCCCTTCCTCTTCTACACCGACCCGGCCGACCCGTACGGCCGCCTCCTCTACCGCCGCTACGACGGCAACCTGGGGCTGGTCACCCCCATCGCGCGCGAACGGAACTGACCCGCAACAGAACTCGTCGGCCACGAGCGAATGCGACCGCAGCGCGAGCCCGTGCACGCCTGCCCGCCGTAGTCGTGACGAGCGCCCCGGCTGTGGTTGTGATGAGCCCTCCGGTGGGGCCGGAGAGGTGCGCGGTGGGGGCCGGAGAGGGCGCGGCGCGGTATCCCGTCGCGCCGCTTTCCGGCCCGGTCGATCCGAGTGATGTCGATTCGGATCAGTCGAGTTGTGCCGCGGCGGTGAGTATCTCGTCGATCAGGGTGTCGATGTGAGCGGTCTCGGTGCGGTGGTTGCAGATGCAGGCGCGCAGCACCGTCTCACCGTCGTGGTCGACGGTGGCCAGGTAGGCGCGACCGCGCGCCTGCACGGCCGTGGCCAGGGCGGTGTGCGAGGCGACACCGGTGACCCGGAAGCAGACCACCGGGAGTGGGCCGCAGGCCAGCAGTTCCAGGCGCGGATGCGTCTCGATGCGCTCGCGCAGGTAGTCGGCCATCCGGTCGTAGTGCTCGAGCAGCGCGGTGACCCCGGCGCGCCCGAGCTGGTGCAGGGTCGCCCACAGCGCCAGCGCGCGGGTGCCCGGGCGGGTGAGTTCGAAGGTGTACTCCGACATCCAGGGCAGGTGCTCGTCGCTGTCGAGGTAGGAGGCGCGGAAGCCGAACGCGGCGCGCAGCCGGTCCGGGTCGGTGACCAGCGCCGCGCCGCAGCCGACCGGGACCGAGAGCGTCTTGTGCGGATCCACCGTCAGCGAATCGATTTCGGTCATTCCCCGGTAGGCGTCGGCCCAGCGCGGGACGCGGGCGCCGAGCCCACCCCAGGCCCCGTCGGCGTGATGCCACATGCCGTGCGCGCGGCACACCGCATTGATCGCGGCCGGGGTGTCGACCGCCCCGGTGGGCGTACTGCCCAGGTTCGACACCACGCAGAACGGCAGCAGCCCGGCCGCGCGGTCGGCGCGCACCGCGTCCGCCAGTGCGGTGACGTCCATGCACCGGTCGGGCGTGGTGGGGATGACCCGGACGCGGGAGCGCGGAATGCCGATCACCGCGGCGGCCTTGGCGACCGACATGTGCGCCTGCTCGCCTCAGTAGGCGACCAGGCGGGCATGTGCCGCATCGTATTCCGGGCCGTCCGCGGCGTGGTGCTCGGTGAGGTACCAGTGCCGGGCCGCGGCCAGGCACAGCAGGTTCGCCATCGACCCGCCGCTGGTGAGCACGCCGCCGGTGGATTCGGCCATGCCCGCCAGCCCGGCGAGGTCGGCGATCACGCCGCGCTCGAGGTCCATCAGGGCGTGCTCGCCCATGCCGCAGGTGGCATTGATGGCCGTGGCCAGCAGTTCGGCGATGACGCCGGCCGGGGACGGCGGCGAGTTGATCCAGGCGAAGAAGGCCGGATGCCCGTTGCCGGTCGGGTACGGCGCGAGCGAGTCCTCCGCGAAATCGAGGACCCCGAACAGGTCTCCGCCGCGCTCGGACAATCCGCCCGAGCTCAATCGGTGGCGCAGCGACGGTGGCAGCGGGCGGGTGACCGGCCCCTGCGGCAGGCGTTCGAGATACTCGGCCACCCAGTGCGCCGCCGAGACCAGTTCGTCGCGGAAGGCCCGCGGATGTACCTGTAGGACCGACCCTTGCCCGGGAATGGTTTCCGCCCGGGACCTTTCGCTCGACCCCACCCAAGACTGTGACCGCATTCGTGTCCACACCTTTTGCTGAGAGTTAGCTGATCAGGACTTCGGCATCGTAGGGTGTGCGGGGCGAGTTCCCGTGTGCGGCGCACGGACACGGCGCGGTAATTCAACCTTGGTCAGGGGACCGGGAATTCGATCCCGGCCGACTCGGCACCGGCACGGCTTGGCTAGGCGCGCACGGTGAGGCGGGCGGCGCGGCGGCGCAGTCGGTGGTCCGGGGTGCGGGTGCGGTGCGGGGACACGTCGGGGCCGTGGCGGAAGAACCAGTGTTTGGCCGCTTCGGCCAGGGCGAGGTAGATGACGATCATCACCAGCAGGGCCATGAAGAAAGTGCCTGGGAGAGGCTGGAATCCGAGGGTTCCGGCCAGGGGAGTGACCGGGAGCAGGGCGCCGATCGCGACGGTGGCCAGGGTCGCGGTGAGCAGGGCGACACTGGGATGGCTGCGGAAGAAGGGGGTGCGGCGGGTGCGGATGACGAACAGGACCAGGGTCTGGGTGGCCAGGGATTCGACGAACCAGCCGGTGTGGAACATGGTTTCGCCAGCGTGGAAGACCCACAGCATGATCGCGAAGGTGGCGAAGTCGAACACCGAGCTGATCGGGCCGAAGACGAGCATGAAGCGCTGGATCAGATGGATGTCCCAGCGCGCCGGGCGGGCCAGCTGTTCCTCGTCGACGGTGTCGGTGGGGATGGCCAGCTGGCTGGTGTCGTAGAGCAGATTGTTGAGCAGGATCTGTGAGGGGAACATCGGCAGGAACGGCAGGAACGCGGAAGCGCCCGCGGCGCTGAACATATTGCCGAAGTTGCTCGAGGTGCCCATCAGCACGTACTTCATGGTGTTGGCGAAGACCCGGCGGCCCTGGGTGACGCCGTCGGCGAGCACCGCGAGGTCCTTCTCGAGCAGCACCACGTCGGCCGCGTCCTTGGCCACGTCGGTGGCCGCGTCCACGGAGATGCCGACATCGGCCGCGTGCAGGGCCAGCGCGTCGTTGACGCCGTCGCCCAGGAACGCGACATCCACGCCCAGCGAGCGCTGCGCGCGCACGATCCGGGCCTTCTGCTCGGGATCGATGCGCGCGAAAACCGCGGTGGCGGGCAGCTTCTCGGCCAGCTCGGCGTCGCTGAGCCGGTCGATATCGGTGCCCGACAGGGCCCCGCCGGGCGGCAGTCCCAGTTGCGTGCACACCTGAGCGGCCACGGTGGGATGGTCACCGGTAATGATCTTGACGGTGACGCCCAGCTCGGAAAGCCGCGAGATAGCCTGGCGTGCCGAGGATTTGGGCGGATCGAGGAAGACCAGGAACCCGTGCAGGCGGAGGTCGCGCTCGTCGTCGACACCGATGGCGGACTGTCCGGGCGCGGGCCGGGTGGCCACGGCGACCACGCGATGTCCGGCTGCGAATTCGGCATCCAGCGCGCGGGTCGCGGGCTCGGGTACCGCGGTGCAGCGGGCCAGCACCGCTTCGGGCGCGCCCTTGGTGATGATCAGTCGTTCCCCGTCGGCGGTCTCGGCGAGCACGGACACCATGCGCCGCCGATGGTCGAAAGGCACGGTGCCCAAACGGGTATAGCCGACGGAGTCGGCGTGTGGCGCGACGGGGGACTGCCACAGGGCCGAATCCAGGGCGTCGCCGCCGCAGAACCGACCGCCCTGGATCACGCCGTCGGTGCACACCATCCCCAGTGCGGCGGTCCCGTCGCCCGCACTGCCGTCGGCGTCCACCGCGCGCATGAATTCGATGCGGCCCTCGGTGAGGGTGCCGGTCTTGTCGGTGAACAGGACCTCGATATCGCCCAGATCCTCGATGCAGACCAGCCTTTTGACCAGCACCTTTCGCTGTGCGAGCAGTCTCGACCCGGCCGCGAGGCTGGTCGAGACCACTGCCGGCAGCAGTTGCGGTGAGATGCCCACCGCGATCGCCAGCGAGAACATCAGCGCGTCGAGCATGGGCCGGTGCAGGATCAGGTTGATCGCGAAGATGCCGATGGTCAGCACGGCGGCCACCCGCACCAGCAGCATGGAGAACTTGCGCAGGCCGATCTGGAATTCGGTCTCGGGCTGTCGTTTCGCCAATCCGGCCGCGATCCGGCCGAATTGGGTCGACCCGCCGGTCGCGGTGACGACGCCGCGCCCGCGCCCGCCCGCCACCACCGTGCCCATCAGTGCGCAGCAGGACAGTTCGGCGGTCGGGGTGTCGGCGGGCAGCGGGTCGGTGGACTTGAGCACCGGAACGGAGTCCCCGGTGAGCACCGATTCGTCGCATTGCAGTCCGTTGACCGTCAGCAGCCGCAGATCGGCGGGAACCAGTTCCCCGGGCCGCAATTCGACGATGTCGCCGGGCACCAGCGCCGCCAGGTCGATGTCGTCCGCGCGGCCCTCGCGCACCGCCGTCGCGCGATGCCGGATGCGTTCGTGCAGCGCGTCGGCGGCCTTCTCGGCCCGGTATTCGTTCCAGGTGCCCAACCCGACCGACATGGCGACGATCACCCCGATCACCACCGCGTTCGACCGCTCGCCCAGGAAGAACGACACCGTCGCGGTCACCGCCAGCAGAAGCAGCAGCGGAGAGCGCAACTGCCGGGCGATCACCGGAACCAGCCGGGCGCGATGCGACCGCACCGCATTGGGGCCGAGGCTGCGGGCGCGTCGCTCGGCCTCGGCCCGGGTGAGTCCGTTCTCATCGGTGGCCAGCGTCGCGAACACCTCTGCGGCCGACAGGCTCGCCGCACGCGTCATCGGTAGCGGCTGGATTGTCGGTGGGGGCTGAATATCGTTGCGTGCGGTGGCAGTCCGGTCGGCCGGTGCGGCCGGTCGCACGAGGAAATTCATGGACCCAGGCTCCGCCCGCCCCGAATCCCCCGGCTAGGGGCGGCGCGCCCGAACCCCCGGGACCAAAGCCCCCATAGCCGGGGACATGCTGACCCTATGTTCCAGCGTCCTCGCGGCGCAGAGTAGTTCGTGCCGGCCCCGCTGGAACGGGGCGGAATACCAACAGGGGAGCCCCCGAGCTCCGCATGGACCACGGTGGGTGCCAGCCGATTCGCGTCTTCGCCGCGAAACGTGACCGCGAGGTCACGGAGGGCGCGACCGACTGGCACGGCTGATCCTGCGGACAGTCCGTCCGGCCCCCGGTCGCCGTTCCGCTACCGCATCCGCGGGGCCGGTCTGCGCCCGCCTCAGCCCCGGACGCGCACCGTTCACCAGATATTCCAGGTCCCCCGCAGCGGCTTCACCTCCGCCGCCGCCCTTTCCAGCTTCGGCACCAGATCGAAAAAGTACCGCCGCGCATCGCAACTCTCCTCGCACCCCCGGTGCAGCTCGCGCCCGTGCCGCGCCGCTTGCAGATTCATCACCGGATAATCCGGCGCATCATGCGAAACAGCCCGCGTCATGCCGAACTCCCCGCTTTCCGCGCCGCCGCGTTCACCACGGCCACCGCCTGACGCTTCCTGGCGCACACGGAAATCGGACACCGCGCATGCACCCGCAACACCTCCCGCGCAAACCCCGGTGGCATCACCGTCAGCGCTTCATGATTTTCGATCGCTATGCCGTACATGTCTGCCGTCTCCAGTTGTCGGCGTGGATATTTGATACAAGTACACGCGGACACGCCCGACCGTGGAAGCTCCAGCTTGGCCAGCTAGCCGAAAAGTGTCAAACTTTCATCTTGGGTACTTCCAGATTCAAGCTCTCCTTTGATAC
>NZ_BJWY01000158.1 GCF_007990715.1 Nocardia seriolae NBRC 15557
GGACACTAGCAGTTCGTCAGCCACCGCCGCATCCTATCCAGGCACGATCCTGTGAGTGCGGATCAACGCAACCGACACCGCCACTCCAGCAGACAACCCACCATGAGCGGGGTCTTGTATCGGGCCGAACCAGCGGGTCAGCAACTCGATCGAAGTTGATGGCATTCCACCGCGATCAGGAGGTTCCGTCGAAGTTCAACCGCCCGAGCTGAACTGGACCGTTCGGCGCGCGCTCATAGCCGATGAGCGTGTCAACCTACCTGCCGGAACCTCGGCTCGTAAGATCCGGCGGTGAGCCCTGATCTTCAAATTCTGTCGTGAGCGGATTGGAGGTCGGGTGAAGCAAGAATATCCGGCGAAAGATCTCGGTCGAAGGCGAGATGGACATCATGCAGGGATGGCAAAGTCCATCGCTTTCGGGCTGATTACGGGTCTCATCCTGGCGCTCGTGTACATACCACTCACGCTGAAGATCCAAGACCTGCTTCAGATTCCTCTTCCGAGCCCTGTACCCGCCAAGGAATTGGGAGGATCGAAGCATGTGGCAGGTTCGTACTGGGCAAGTTGGCTGGTCGCGCCGCTGGCGGTCGCACTGTGCAGTGGAATCCTCGTGTTCTGGAAGCCGCGTCGGGTGTTCGCGCTCACTGCGCTCACGGCTTTCATCGGACTCGGTGGCCTATTGGCGTTTTGGATGATCTCACTCGACATGGACGGAATCGCTCCATAGCCCAACGGAACAGCCTCAATTGCCACTGGTTGCACTGGCCGAACCGGCCAGGGGCCGCCCGTAGATCGGCGAAGGCGAGCTCCGCCTATGTTGCTGGGCGCGACGACGCGCCGAACCCAAGCTGACTTCATATAAGTGGAGTGAGCTCTCATGCCGCATACCGCGCTGACCGATGCGGTCAGCCGCCTGGTAGAAAAGGGGCGGAGCCCGTGCCTGATGTCAGCAGGCACGGACTCCGCATTTCACTGTTCAGTTGGTATTCGGTTGTGTCCGGGATGGTCAGCGGAACAAGGTCATCTGGTCCTGGTGGGCTCGCCGATCACAGTCCTCCCGGTAGGTCCTGGCCAACCGTTGCACCATCGACTTCGACAGGTCGAAGTCCACAGCGATCACGGTCCAGCTGGCTCCCCGGTCGTATTGTTCCTGGATCTCCCGCCCGAGCCGTAGCTCTGTCCGGCGGCTCATCTTCTTCTTGGCCTTGGCCATGATCAGAACACCTCACCCTTGGTAGGCGTCTTCTCGCTGGCACTCGCCGTCCTGGATCTCGCACCCTGCGTCTTCGCAGAGCCCGCACAAGGACAGCGTTTTCACCATTCCGACCACGATGTCGAAACAGTCCCGGCAGCCACACCACTGGTATCCCGAGTCACTCATGACCGGTCCTCCTGCGGGGTGGCCTCACAGCCGATCGCGGGGTCTTCGTCGACATCCCACGGTTCGTAGTGACCACATTCGTAGCAATACATGAGGTACTCGAACGGCGCGTCCTGGGGACGGGCCGGTATGAGACTCATTGGCGTACCGCAGCATTCGATGTCGACGGTCATGTCGAGACCTCCTGGCTCCGTTGCGCCCAGTCCTCGGGCGGAAACCCGCCGCGGCGTAACCACCTATCGAGATCTTCGAATTCCTCGGTGAGGTCGAACAGGATGCGGACCGCTATGTTCTGGTCGTAGTCCTCTTCGGCCGCAAGGTCGTCGTGTTCCTCGATCAACGCTCGGATTCGGGTCAGGGCCGTGTTCGGGTCCATCACCGCCTCCTGGTTTTCGCCGGCGGTTCCGGGCACTGGTCGTGCTGAGCCTGGAGCGCACCGAGATCCCATTGCAGGCACTGCACCTGATCGAGCAGTTCCTTGCACTGGTCCTTCAGGTCATCGCGCTCCTTGATCAGCTCGGCCACATCGACGGTGTTGCCGCCGCCGTTGAGAACCGAGACCCGTTGCGCCGCCGCGGTGGTGCTGTCGTGGTCGGATTCAGGCATCCAGTCCCCGTTCGGGGTGTAGTGCCCGACCGTCCACAACTGCGGCTCGGTGCGCAGGTACACGTACCCCATCAGGCCACCCCCTCGCCATCGATCTCGGCGGAGAGGGCATCCCATCGGGGCTGACCGCTGTGGACAGTGCCGCGCCACTCGGCCTCCAACAGTGCGTCGGAGATCGCGGTGAGTACCCGGCTGGCGAGGTCACCGGGAAGGTCGGCGACCAGGTAGCCGTGGCGCTCGCCGTGGATGTAGGCGAACCGCATGCTGCCGTCCTCCTTCATCGTGGCCGCCATCGCGCGAATTTCGTGCACGCAACGCGTTTCGCACTGAGCGTCCATTACGCCACCTCCTTCGGCATCGACGCGGCGTCGTCATCGTTGACGTTCTCCGCGTCGTCGACCTCGTTGTCGTCGCCTCCGGAATCACCAGCCGATACGGCCAGATCGCCCGAGTCCACGTCCGCGGCAGTGGTTTTCACCGCTTCCGCGTCCGAGATCCCCGCGTCGATCAACTCCCGCAGGAGCTTGGCCTGGGCGGTGGTGAGCTGCATCGACATGTCTGCGAAGCCCGCCTGACGGCGAACCCTCACACACACTCGGTCGATGTGCTCGCGGTACTCCACCTCGAACGACCCGTACACCCACGTGGTGGCGTGCACCTCGTCATGCTCGGTACCGCTGACGTGAGCTCCGAAGTAGTTGCGCATCAGAACTCCCCTCCCCGCGGTCCCGTGCTGGGTCCGTATTCCGGGTCGGGCCAATCCGGTGCTCCACTGGGCATCCAGTTCGGCTTCGAACCATTGCCGTTGCCCTCGGCGCTGAACCTCGCATGCGTGATCAGCGCCGCAGTCAACGCGTCGGCCAATTCCTCGGCCTCCGCCAGCCGCAGATACACCCGCACCCCGGTCTCGGGGGTCGGCGTCCAGGCGACCTCGACACACGGACCCAACGGGCCAGCGGTCAGGAACACCTGCGTTTCGTGATTCCATGCACGCCATGACTAGGCCACCTCGTCCTCGTTCGAGCGGAATTCGTTGAAGGGGTCATCACTGGCCCCGGAATCGTTTCCCGCCTTCGGATTCGGACGGCCGCCGCCATTGCGGTTCTTGGACCGGACCGGGCGCGCCACCGCGTATTTCAGCGACGTTCCCACCTCATCGGCCACCACCTCGAAAACGATGCGCTTGACGCCATCGCGGTCGGTGTAATCGCGCTGCTGCAACTTGCCGACCACGATCACCCGATCGCCCTTCGCGAGGGAATCGAAGACGTGCTGGCCCGCGTCGCGCCACTGGGTGCAGCGCATGAACAGCGCGGCACCGTCCTTCCACTGCTTGGTCTTCTGATCGAAAACCCGCGGCGTGGAAGCGACCGTGAAGTTGACCACCGCATCCCCGGTGTCGTTCATGTAGCGAACGGTCGGGTCGGCGGTGAGGTTGCCGATAATGGTGAGATTCGTCTCTCCGGACATGTCAATTACTCCTGAAAGTTGTTGAAATAGTTAGGATTTCTGAGAAATGGATTTCTCAGTGAGGTTGTCCAAGCCTCATAGGTGTGATGCCTGGGCATCACGGGTGTTCAGCTGCGTATTGATTCCTCCTTGTCTGTGTTGTTGTTGAAAATCTGTGAGATACCCCAATTGAATTGAGCTGGAATACCTTGTGCCTTAATAGAACTCGCTAACCCTCCCGCGGGACACGGCACATATGCGGGCACACGACGAACAGGGGGCACATCGTTCTTGTCATGCCTCGGCCTGCATCTGGGCAACGGATTCCGCCTGTGCATCGGCCTGTTGGCTCTGTGAGACGGAAGGCTGGCTTGCCGTCGAGTGCTGGCCCTGTTCGGCTTCGGCCGTGGGTTCGGCCTCGGCGCGCTGGGTCGCGCTGGTGCCGTTGTGGGCTTCGGCCTGCTGTTGGGCGTGCTGGCGGACCTTGTGGGTGGTGCGGGCCGGACCGTGGCCGTTGGTGGCCTCGGCGTTCGCGATTTGCTGAGGGATCAGCGTGTTGATGCGCTCTTCGAGGGCGTCCAGGCGTCCGGCGAGATGGCCGAACCGGCGGGTGTTCTCCTGCCGCAACTTTGCGATCTCCGCATTCACCGGCTCGGCGGCGGTCGCGGTCTGGGTGAGTCGTTCGCGATGCTGGGCCACCTTCTGCTCACTGGCCGCCGCCGTATACCGGGCCTGCACCGCGGCTTTCCCTCTGACGGGTTCGAACACGTTGCGCGCCACCGGCTTCGATGGGTCGGTGTCGACGGCATCGAGAGCCTGCACAACTTGGCCGCGCTGTTCGGCGGTGAGCACGGTGTCATGGATGGTGTGCTCGATGCTGGCGCGCAGCCCGGACAGGTACGCGCTCGCCTTGGCCTGCTCCTCCGGGGAGGCGCCGGCGGCGGCACGGGTCTTGGCGGCGGCGGATTCGCGCTGGTAGTCCTCGGTGCGGGCCTGATACCACGCCCGAGTGGTGGCGATCTCGTGGTTCAGGATCTTCTGGGCGTCACGCAACTCGGTGACGAACTGCTTGTAGTCGGTGCGGGACAGGCGGATCGAGCCATCGGCGCTGGCGTGTTGGATGCGCTGTAACAACTGGAGAATCAGTGGGGCCAAGTGCCACCAGTTGCGGGCGGTCTCGTCGACTTCGTTACCGGGCATCGGACTCGGCTCCCGTCCCGGCGGCGTTCATGTCGGCAGCCAGACCGCGCAGCATCATGGCCAACTCGGTCACGATTGGCGGCTTGGCCGACTGCACCATCACCACTTGTGCGGCGACCTCCGCATCGGCGACCCACGCGGTCGTCAGCCACTCTGGGTCGATGCGCTCGATCAGTTCCGACATCGACCGCGGCGGGCAGGTACCGGGGGCGGTGCAGGCCAGGGTGAGTACGAACGCGCGGGCCTCGGCGACGTACTGACCGGCCAGATCGCGAGTATGTTCGGCGAACATTTCTGCGAATACCGCAGCCATGGTGTGGCCGTCCAGGGTCCACAGTTCGGTGACGAACTTCGGGTCGAAGAAGTTGCTGGACATGGTGATTGATTCCTTTCTCTATGGGTGAATTCAGGCGATGGTCGGCACCGAAGCAGCCTCGGTGCGGTCTCGGTTGCGGGCGGCCCGCCATGCCCGCCAGCGGGCGCGCAGGGGGCGCGTATGGGCGAAGTAGAACCGCGACGTGGCGTGGAATGCGGCGGTGCCGAGATCACGGGCGGTGTGGGCGGTGACACTCCAGTCGGGGCGCCCCAGGCTGATCCACACGCCGTAGCCGATCCAGCCCGCCAGCCACACCAGCACCGGAATCACGGCCGCCTCGGGTGCGCCGGAAGCGGCGCTCACCCACATCAACGGCACCGTGACCGCAACCGCGGCCCCGACCGCGCGGGCACCGAGAATCCGCCGCCGCAGGCGTGTCTTCCATTGGGGGCGAATAAGTTCGGCGAGTTTGATGCCCGAGGACTCCATGAGCATTTGCAGCTCACCGTCCCAATCAATGCCCTTCCCGTGGTTGTTGGTGTTCATGCCGGTACTCCTTGGTGGTTGTCGTGATGGTTGGTGTCGATTGCGGTCAGCCAGTCCGCAGTGAACGGGTCGGGGCTGTCCGCGGTCACCGCGATGGCCGCTGGGGTGTCCCCGGTCGTGTCCTCGTGGTCGCGGGTGTCCTCGTCGGTATCGGTGGCGGTGTCCGCGCCCGCGGACAGGTAGCGGCGGACGGTGCGTTTGCTGACCGCGAGTTCGGCGGCGATGCGGGCATGAGTCCAGCCCTGGGCGTGCAACTCCCGCGCACGTTGGCGACGGGTGTCCGCCTTGATGTCCTCCCCGCGAACCGGTTCCTCGGCGGCCGTGTCCACCTGTCCGGACACCGCGGCCACCTGTTCGACGACCGGGCGGACAGGCTCGCCGATGGCCTCGATCTGGGCGGCCAGTGAAACTTCCTGCGAGGCAGGATATTTCCGGGCAGCCACACGTCCGTGGTGCGGTGCTGCGAGTTGTGGCGCGCTGTCGCGGGATGCCTGGGTCGTGGCCTGCGGGGTCAGCGACAGCAGTGCGAACCCGCACACCACCATCAACCCGTCGAGAGTCAGCGGCCCGACCTCGGCGGCCGGATGCCCGTATCCCCAGGCCAACAACACATCTCGGACGTGGCTGTAGGAGATCACCGCCGATCCGACCGCGACGGTGCCCGCACCGCCGAACCGCGCCAAGCTCCAGCCGGGGCCGCGCCGCCATGCCACGCGGGAGAGCACTTCGATGCTCAATACCAGCCCGATGGGCCAGATCGCGGACCCGAGTCGCGCGGCGACCGCGAGGACAACCCCGGTCGGCATGTGGACAGTGGGCAGGAAGGTATGCAGGACATTGGTGGCCACCGAGGTCAGCGACCCGAACACGAACCCGGTCCGTGCCACCTGCCGACCTCGGGACGTATCAGCATGCGTGGTCATCGTGTCCGCCTCCTGTCCGCCCGTTGTCCGGGGTGTCCTCGGTGGTGTCCGCCTCGTTGTCCGGGGTGGTCACCCGAGCGGGGGTGGGAGGTCCGGGGCGGTCACTGCTGGTGTGGGAGTGGCCGTTCCAAGTGGCCACGTAGGCGGCCATGGGGCGCAGGTAGTCGGTCATGCGACCTCACCCCCGTCGTCGTCGAATCCGACATCGGCGCGGCGGGCACGCCCGGAATCGGTGTCCCGCACCGCCCGCAGCGGTACCCGCGGCTTGGTGTTGGAGACCCAGCGTTCGGGGTGCGGGTCCGCGGGCAGCGCCGTGATCTCGTCCAGGTCGACCGGGATCACGTGTCCCCATTGGGCTTTCAATGCGTGGACCCACACCACGTCCCCGCGGTCGAACTCGGCGAGCCGGTTCGGGTCGATGAGGAAGGTTTCCCGATTGCCCAGAGTGCCTTCGTCACCGAGCTTGCCGTTCATGGAATGCCGGGAGTTCACGGTGATCGGGCGGGTACCGAACACCTCCGAAACCTTGCCCGCACCCTCCTGCACCATCAGCAAGCCACCGGAAGGGCACGCCTCCATCAAGCGACGACGCTCATCGGGGGTGTTGCCGAGCCCGTACTGGTTCTGGGCGGAGAAAATCGCCACACACCCCATCCCCAAAAGCCGTTCGGCGATGGTGAATTGGTTGATGCCGCCGGTCTTGTCCGACACCGCCGACATCTCATCGATGATCAAAATGATCTGCCGGTCATGCTCGCCACACGCGAACTGCGTGATCAGAGTGGTGATCGCGGCGACCTGGGCGCGGGCGTACTCGCCACGGATCGTGCCGGGCACGGTCGCATAGATGACATCGAAGGAATCCAGTGGCCGGCCGCCGTCGAAGCCCTCACCGATCGCGTTGAAGATGTTGCGGAACTTGCCCGCCACATCCCCGATCGCGGGCGGCTTGTTCTGCTGAAGATCATCGATCTCCGCCAGCACCGCCTCATGGCCTTCCCAGTGCTCTTTGAGCCAGTTCAGCGAAAGTCGTTCCTGGAAGTCGTCTCTGCTCTTCGGCTTCCCGCCCGGAGCTCTCACCGCCAGCTGCACCACGCGGATGCGGTTCTGCTTGAAGTGCTCCGCGCCCGCGTCGGTGGCCTGCACCGGGTTGATCATCGATTCCAACGTGGCGCACTGATCGTCCTCGGACAGGTCCCACATGTCGAGCCGATGCGTGATGGGCCAAAACGCGATTCCCGAGGGCCGCACGCCGTGGCGGTGCGCGATCTTGACCACCTGGCGGCCGGTCGCCAAACCACCCTTGCCGCCCTTGCAATCCACATAGATCAACAGCGGGCGCTTCTCCCCGGTTCGCACATACCGCCGCCAATAGGCTTCGTACAGGGCGGTACCCAGACGAACTTGCATGGTGGTCTTGCCCGCCTTCTGGGACTTGCCCAGCACGAACAGCGAACCCAGGTCATCGATCGGGATCTCCAACTTCGCCGACCGCTTCGCCACCAATTCCGTGACCGTGGTCGGCTGGGTGGCATCCGTGCGTTCGGACAGCGTGCCGAGTACCGCGCGGTTCTTCAGCCAGCCCGTCACCAGCGGCGCACCGTATTTCGCGGCCCGACGTGCGGCGTGGGCTTGGCCCTGCTGTTGGCGGCGTAGTAGTCGGCGGGTTTTCCACGGCGACTCTGCGCCCTCGGTGCCCACCCGTGCCAGGAACCGCGCCCGGTACACCGCCGCGGCACCCCATGCCACGGGCAGGCATCCGGCGGTCATCGCCACCAACGCCCCCGAGACGGAACCAAAACCGATCAGTACCTTCGTGCCCTGCCACCACAGCGACGGGGCCGCCAGCCAGGAATTCGCGATCACCATCGCCCCGACCGGAAGCACCAGCGTGGCCAGCGCAAAATTACGCACCTGCCGGGCATCCCAGCGCCGCCAGTGCGCGACGCGGATCATGGCCACCGCCAACACGATCACAAACCCCACGCCCAGCAGCAGCGTGCCCAGCCACCCGAACACCTCGGCCACAGCGGGAATGTGCAGATGCCAGTCCGGCGCACGCCAACCGTTCGGCAGGGAAGAATTCTCGAACCGCGACGGCGAAGGAGATTGCGGCGCAACCGAACTCACCAAAACCCCTTGCGAGGGCGGAGACTCGGGTACCGGAACGACCGATGTCGGAACGGGCGTTGTCGTTGCGGTGGGGCCGCAGTCCTGCGGGGTGATCAGAGGAACACAGTCGGTCATGACTGCGCCTCCTCGTCGTCCAGGTGACGTGCCCGGTGGTCCGAAGTGTTTTCCTCACCGATCGCCTCACCTTCGATGTGCAAGGTGTGCACAATTTCGCGGCGGGTGCCGAACTGCTCCGAAATCTGTTCCGCACCTTTGGGATTCAAATACACGCCACCGGAACCCGCCTCTGCCAGGCAGCGGAGCTCATCCCGAATTTCGTCAGCGGGTCGAGCCCACAGATCGAGCGGCTTGGCCTTGCCCCACCGCGGCGGACCCACGGGAACCGGGCCGATTCCCCTGATATCGATGAACCATTGCATGATCAGCGCACTCCCTTCCGCGCCAAAGTGGTATCGAGGTCATGGATTTCGAGATTCGACAGCTGATCCAGGCCCCGCTGATGCGCGAGACGGGTCGCGGCGTTCTCCAGCGCACGACATAGCCCGGTACCGCGCGCGAAGTACAAGACGCCGGCCAACTCGCATCGCTCGGCCGCGTCCAGTGCCGCCGACAGGGCACGGGTCAGACGGCCCTGGCCGTACTTGCGGGACAGCTCGACCTCGACCGCCCACACGTCGTCCACGTCACGAAAGTCCCGGATCCAGCCGTCGTGCATATGGACCTCAAAGCGTCCGGTCTCGGACTTCAGCCGCCGCCGTAGCAGACGCTCACTGGTCCAGACGCGTGGATCGGTGTCCATGCCGGTCAGCGCCAACCGCAACTCGGTGACCGCGGTCAGATGCGCCGCAGTCGACGCCTTGGGACGCCATTCCCCGGGATCGAATTCCAGATAGCCCCAGGCGATTTCCCGCGTCGGGAAGATCCACAGCGGACCGTGCGGAACGTCTCCGGGATCGTCGAAAGTCGTCGACCTCCGCCACGGCCCCGGCGATCCGTAATCGATCCGGGCTACATGCGCACGACCAGCCTTCTTCAGCCGCCGCGCCAACTTGCCCGCCGCCCGCGGACTCTTGCCGATCGCCTTAGCTGCCGTGTCCAACGACATGCCGTACTGCTGGGCATTGAACTCTTCGAACAGGGTCTCCCACGGCTGCAACCGAATCTCTGGCTCACTCATCGCGTCACCGCCTCACGCGGGCATTCCTTGGGCCACATCGCCACGTCCTGCGTGCCCGGTGCGGGACAGGTCACCACCGTGGACGGCAGGGCCTCCCGGGTGCCGAACAGCAATACGCCCAGATACATGCCCGCCGCGAACACAAACCCCACCAGCACCAATACGGCCAACGTCATCGGAGAAATCGGCACGCTCGCCCGGTCGCGGTTTCCGAACAGCAGGTAGTCGTTCATCGCCGACCACCCCGCCGACGACGGTCGAACGGACCGCGATAGGTCCAGACGACTCCTACGAGACCGAGCAAGAAAATCGCGACCAGAAGCAGAACGGCCACCTGGGGCACGAAGATTCCGATCGCCAGCACGATCCCGACCAGCAAGAATGAGGTGCGCATCATGCCGCACCGCCGGGAAAGTTCGCCTCAATTGGCTTCGCGACGGCCAACAGCTCACTGCGTTCTACGCGCAGTAGCCGCGGTCCCACCCGGTAGGCGGTGAGGTATCCGCTGTCGATCCAGCGATAGATCGTCTTGATGTCGACCTGCACAAGCGCTGCAGCGTCCTTCAGCCTCATCAACTGGCCGCTCGGAACGCGCCCGACCGAAGTTCGTCTCTGTGTCATGAATGTGCCTCCTTGGTCTGGCATGGCGTGAAATGCCTTGCCAGATCAGGAAACTCGCGAATGAAGGCCGCAAACACGGCACATCGAAGGGCACATCTCCACCCGACTGCACAAGTAGTCTGTGGGGGTGGCGGACGAACAGAGCTCAGGACCGATGATCAGAGATACCAGATCAGGGACGTTTCCCCCGGCGCTTCCAACTTCCTTGTCGGACCACAGGTCCATCCGCGAGAACGACTGGGCAGCGTTTCGAACCGTCCCGCAGATGATTGACCATTGGGGTCGTCGTGACTGGCCCGCCGATCATGAAACCTATTTCTGGTACTTGACTTTTCACGACCCAGAACTAGTCGAGTTGGTTCGGCGTTGCAACGACAAGCTCAACTTAGACGGCATTGATTTTGTGCCGCTCGATGGATTACACGTCACGATGCTGCGAATCGGAGATTTGGACGAAATCAAGGATGAGGACATTCAAGCACTAACAGATGAAGCCAAGTCCAAACTGGACGAGGTTAAGCCCTTCAAGCTGGAGGTCGGTCCCCTTGCGGGATCCCGCGGCGCTATTCGATTCACAGTGTCACCGTGGACTGAACTATTTCACTTGCACCGAGCAATCCGAAAGTCAACGCGGCAAGTTCTTCCATCGATTCCCCTCGCAAGCACGGAGAACTTCCGGCCACACCTCGGGATCGGATACAGTAATCAACGACAGGATGCCGAACCGATCATTAAACAGATCAGCACCATTCGGGACCTTAATACCGTTACAGTGCAAGTTGATTCGATAAAAATCGTCAAGCTCCGGCGCGAGTCACAGGCATATCGATGGAACGATGTGGCGACCTTGGAACTCGGCGCTAACTAGCTTTCGCCGATGCCGAAAATTCTCTGACTCGCTCGGACCAGTCACGAAGTACCGTCTGATAATCCCGAACTTCGGAGGCGTCGAACGACTGTGTGGCAGCACCGAATTCATGTGCGCGCTGCCACACGGATCGTATCGGCCGCTCTTCGGAGAACATCAATGCCTCGGAACCCAGAAACACCGCTTGCTCGACATCCGGGCTGGATGATTTCACCAGAGCAGTGGCAATGTCGAGCCTGACCAGAGACCGACTCCATACCGAATCAGACTCGTCCACCATCGATTCCACTTGATGCCCGTATTCGAGAGTCTTCTGATAGTCGCCCGCCGACAGATACGCTGTCGCCGCGTTGGCCGCGAACCGCGCATGACTGTAGGGCTCGAACGACAACGCTGGTGTCAGCCCGTCCGGAATCGTCAAGGTCTCGGCGAGAGTACTCGCCCGATCAATTGCGGCATGGACTCCGTTGAGATCACCAACCTTGCCGAGTGCGCGCGCTAACCCGTTGGACAACAGTCGAATTGCCTGCGGGCTCTCAGGCGCATACCGCAACCCTTCTTCAGCCAAAGCAACTGCCATACCGTACTTGCCCATGTAATAGGCACAGAAACTCTCGGTCCCTTTGATCCATGCGAGTAGCTCAAGGTCATCGATCAGACCAGCGACATAGGATGCTTCTTTGGCATACATCCGTGCATGAGGAAATCGACCTCTGTTGACGGCCATATAGCTCAGCATTCCCGATAGCTGGGCCGCAAGACGGTACAAGCGTTCAAGCTGCTTCGGGTGCTGCTTCTGTCGTGCTAGCTCATCAATCCTGCGACGAAGCGAAATGACTGCCGGAGAAAGCTTTTGCGGCCCCTCAACTTCGTAGCGATCGACGATATCCTCCAGCGCGAAGTCCACGATATCCAAGACAGAATCATCGACATCGATCTCCCCTAGTCGCTGAAGCCTTTCGGATATCGAGAGTGGATCTTCGAACGACTCCACGATTGCCAGCGTCGGCTTCTGATCCAGCTTGATGTCCGGATAGCCAATATCCGCAGGCTTCAAGTCCCGGCCAACCAACTCGCTCAGAACCTTCAGCATCACGGCACACTGACGCGCTACCGGCTGGCCAGTAGTGCCATCCCTCCACTTCGCGACGATCGTGTGCGAGGTCTTCACCGGTTTGCCCCCGTCGCGGAGACTCGCCTCCTGCATTCTGTTCGCGAGCCCGTGATTCTTGATCCCGGCCTCTTCCATGACAGCCATCAGTTTCCGATTGGACTGCCCAACTTGCGCCATGGATGGAACACCTCGATCCCCGCCACGAATAGTTCGTCATGTCAGTATACGACCCCAAATGTCCACTCACGCCAAAGTTTTCAGCAATCTTGTGGCCTGGAAGTTCATAATGTCGTGTAGCAGCAGAAGCCCTGCTACACGTGATCGAGTCTTCCAAAGTGGGTCTGACATGGGATGGGCGCAGAAGCTTCCGAGCGGTCGATACAGTGGTCTCTACCGTGACGCCGAAGGCAAAACACGCAGGGTACGAGGCACTTTCGCCAAGAAGTCAGTCGCGGAGCGCAAGGCCACCGCGGCCGAGGACGTGATTCGCGAGCGCAAGTACCACCCACCTGAGCAGATGACCTGGAACGAATGGCTCCCTCGGTGGATGTTACGTCGGGTCGTCGACGAGGGCACCCAGAAGATCGACAACCACCGGATCAACAAGCACCTCGTCCCCAAGTGGGGCACCGTCCTGCTTGAGGACATCACCCAGCCGGACGTCCAAGACGTGGATCTCAGAACTCCGAAAAACGATGGCCCCCACTTCAGTTGAGAAGTGTTACCGCCTCCTGAGCGCCTCATTGCGGTCGGCCTTCAGGTCGGAGCTCATCCCGGTGAACCCGTGCCATGACATCACTTTGCCCAAGCCTGGACCGACTCCGGAGCGATACCTCGAGGACGACGAGTTCGAAGCCCTCCGGAAACCCCTCGATGAGTTCGATCAGCTCATCGTCGACGTGCTGATCGGTACCGGCATGCGCATGGGCGAAGCGCAGGGCCTCCACCGCGAGCACATCGACATCAAGCGCAAGACGATCAACATCGAATGGGCATGGGACAAGGCCGCCAAACGAATGAAGGCTCCAAAGGACTACGAGCGCCGTGTAATCCCCATCGGAGAACAGTTGGCCAAGGTCCTGGCGGCGGAGATCAAGAAGAACGGTCTCGGCACGCCGGCACCCGTGAAGTACGTCGACGACGGCCGAACGGTCCGGAGCGGCTTGCTGTTGGCGCACACTGACGATCGCCCCTTCGACCAAGACAACTTCAGGGACCGGTTCGTAGCGGCAACTCGGGTTGCCTGGGTCGGCGACGATGACGATAAACGTCGGCTGGGTTCGGTACGACCACACGATCTCCGGCACACCTATGCCGGCCGTCTAGTGCGTGCACACGTCCCGCTGCAACAAGTACAAGAACTCCTCGGTCACGCGTCCCTGCGAACCACTCAGCGTTACGCCAAGCTGGGTGACAGCCAATGGGATCAGGTACGACAGGCGCTCGATTAGAGCCCGCGGTCTCGAGCCCAAGGAAACCTTGGTACGTCGCCAACAGCTGACACCCCACGATGACCTTGGTCTCCAGCTTCCGCGCCGCGCTCCTTCAACAGCAGCCAACTCAGTACCCCAAGGGACACAGCGATTAGCAGCGCGCCCCATAGGGCCTGGGGGTACTTGCCGTTCACGGTGTTACCGATGGCGACGCCGATCCCAATCGCGATGACAGCGAGAGCTGTGGCCTTTGGGTACTGGACGACCAGATCACGAACCCACCTGCAAAAGCGGGCTACCTGCGCCGGATTCCAGAGGCAGAACAAGAGGATTCCCAGTGGTGGGCAGAAAATGATCAGCGAAAACCAGTAGAGAGCGGAGTACTGGTGTCGGGGACTCCGTACAGCGGATGTGACTCGAACCGCTTGTGATCGCCGACGTTTGCGTCGTCGACGACGAGAGACGCCAACCGAAAACGGGCCGACTCCGCCGCCAAACCCCCGGTTAGATACACCAACGCGGACTCCTAGTGTCC
>NZ_BJWY01000159.1 GCF_007990715.1 Nocardia seriolae NBRC 15557
GTATTAGCAGATGCGAGTAGACGTCCATGATGCGTTCGCCGCGCGGGTCGCGGGCGATGACATTCGGGATGGTGTAGCTGGTCATGCCGTGCCTCCTGGAAATGAGCCGGGGCCCAAGGGATTGCGCCGTGTCGATGTCATGCCGACATGCCCAGTCGCTGGCGTTCGGGGATGACCTGGTTGAACGACTCCACGATGTGGTCGATGAAGCCGTAGTCGCGGGCCTGGGTGGCGGTGAACCAGCGGTCGTGCAGGGAGTCCTCGAAGACTTGGTCGTAGGGCTGGCCGGTGTCGGCGGCGATCAGGCCGAGCACGGTCTGGACGGTGTAGCGCAGGTCGTCGGCCTGCACCTCGACCTCGACGGCGCTGCCGCCGATGCCGGCCGAGCCCTGATGCATGAGCACCCGGGCGTGCGGCAGGGCGAAGCGGCGGCCCGGCGTGCCCGCCGACAACAGGAATTGCCCCGCGCTGCAAGCCAATCCGAGCGCGAGGGTGGATACCTCGCACGGCACCAGGCGCATGACGTCGCGGATGGCGAGCATGGCGGGCACCGACCCGCCGGGGGAGTGGATCCACAGTGAGATCCCCGCGTCCGGATCTTCGGCCGCCAGGGTCAGCAGCTGGGTCATGAGCAGCGCGCCGTTGTCGTCGTCCAGCACACCGTCCAGCACCAGCACCCGCCGGGCGAAGAGCTGCTCGCGGGTCCGCCAATTGAACATCGGAGTCTTGTTCTCTGCCATGCCTTCACGGTGCCGCGGCCGACCGGTGAAAGTCTCGCCACGCTGCTGTGAGCAGATCCGCCCATGGCAGCACGGAACCGAACCGCGTCCTGTCGAGGCTGCTTCGGGCAGCCGGCGGCCCCTCCCGAAAGACTCGGGAGGGGCTGCCGTTGTTATCGAAAGATGTTGCCGGGCAGGGCTTTCTAGCCGCGGTCGAAGGCGCGGGCGCGCAGGGAGCGCTCGATCCCGGCCTTGCCCTCGACTACCAGGCGGCGCAGGGCCGGCGGGTGGTCGTCGGCGAGGAACTTGTCGGCGACGGCGACGGCTTCCTCCGTGACGGCCCAGCGCGGGTAGAGGCCGACCACCACGGTCTGGGCGACCTCGCTGGAGCGGCGCTCCCACACGCCGGGGATCTCGGCGAAGTAGCGCTGGACGAACGGGGTGAGCAGGGCGGCCTGGCCCGCCGGGGCGAAGCCGGCGACGATGGCGCGGGCGGTGATGTTGGCGACCGAGTCGCCCATGACGGTGTCCCAGGCCGATTCCTTGACCGCCGCCTGCGGGCGCGCGGTGGCGGCCGCGGCGGCCTGGCGGCGGCCCGCGGCGGTGTCGTCGCGCGCCAATTCCTCGTCGATGAGCGGGGTTTCGATGCCGGAGGAGTCGATGGCCCCGGCCGCGGCGAGCGCCTGGGTGAGGCGCCAGCGCAGGTCGGTGTCCACGGTCAGGCCCGGCAGGCCGACGCCCTGCGGGTCGCCCGCGAGCAGCTGCCGCAGCACCTGCACGTGCTGGGGCGAGAGCAGCGAACCGGTGAGCGCGTTGACGAACGCCAGCTGGTGGTCCGAGCCCGCACCGGCGGCGCGCGCCAGCTCGAGCAGCCGGTCGGCGTAGGCGGGCCAGCCCTCGGCGCGCGCCCACTCCGGGTCGGCGTAGGAGCCGAGAGCGGTGGTGGCCTGCATGAGAAGCCTTTGCACGACACCGATCTCGGTTTCCGCGCCGACGCCGCGCTGCACCAGCGCAATGAAGTCGCGGGCCTTCATCTCGGCCTGGCGGGTCATCTCCCAAGCGGCCGACCAGGCCAGGGTGCGGGGCAGCGGCTCGGCGATATCGGCGATGCGCGCCACCACGGTGTCGAGCGAGTCGGCGTCGAGGCGGACCGAGCAGTAGGTGAGGTCGTCGTCATTGACCAGCACCAGCTTGCCGCGGCCGACGCCGATCAGCTCGGACACCTCGGTGCGCTCGGCCGGGTCGATATCGAGCTCGACGCGCTTGGTGCGCACCAGCTTTCCGTCCTGGTCGTCGTAGACGCCGATGGCCAGCCGGTGCACGCGGCGCTCACCGGCGCCGGGCTCCGCGCCCTCCTGTACCACCGCGAAGGAGGCGAAGTTGCCGTCCGCGTCCACGGTGAAGTCCGGGCGCAGAATGTTCAGGCCGGTGGTCTTGAGCCACTGCGCGCCCCAGTCGGACAGGTCGCGGCCGGACGCCTTCTCCAGCGCGCCCACCAGATCGTCGAAAGTGGCATTGCCGAAGGCGTGTTCGGTGAAGTAGTCGCGCAGACCGGCCAGGAACGGCTCCTGACCGACGTAGGCCACCAGCTGCTTGAGCACGGAAGCGCCCTTGGCGTAGGTGATCCCGTCGAAGTTCACCTCGACCGCGGCCAGGTCCGGGATGTCGGCGGCGATCGGGTGGGTCGAGGGCAGCTGGTCCTGCCGGTAGGCCCAGGACTTCTCGACATTGGCGAAAGTGGTCCAGGCATTGGTGTATTCGGTCGCGCCGACCTGGCACAGCACCGAGGCGAAGGTCGCGAAGGACTCGTTCAGCCACAGGTCGTCCCACCACTTCATGGTGACCAGGTCGCCGAACCACATGTGCGCCATCTCGTGCAGCACGGTCTCGCAGCGACGCTCGTAGGAGGCGCGAGTGACCTTGGAACGGAAGACGTAATCCTCGAGGAAAGTGACCGCGCCCGCGTTCTCCATTGCGCCCGCGTTGAATTCGGGCACGAACAGCTGGTCGTACTTGCCGAAGGCATACGGCACACCGAAATTGGTGTGGTAGAAGCCGAAGCCCTGCTTGGTCTCGGTGAAAAGCCGTTCGGCGTCCATGAATTCGGCCAGCGAGGCGCGGCAGTAGATGCCGAGCGGGATCTCGCCGTGCGCGTCGCTGAAGGTGTCGGTCCACTTGGCGTATGGACCGGCGATCAGGGCCACCAGGTAGGTGCTCATGCGCGGGGTGGTGGCGAAGGTGTGGCGGACCACGGTGCCGATGGTGTGGGTGTCGGTGACCGCGCCGTTGGAGATGACCTCCCAGTCCTGCGGCGCGGTGACGATCACGTCGTAGGTGGCCTTGAGGTCGGGCTGGTCGAAGCAGGCGAACATGCGCTTGCAGTCGGCGGTTTCGAACTGCGAGTAGAGGTAGACCTTGTTGTCGGTCGGGTCGACGAAGCGGTGCAGGCCCTCACCGGTGTTGGAGTACTCGCCGTCGGCCTCGATGACGAGCTCGTTGCTCGCGGCCAGGTTCGGCAGGGTCAGGCCCTGCTCCTCGTCGTAGCCGCTCACGTCCAGGGCGACGCCGTTGAGGACGGCCGAGCGCAGGCCCGCGCCCACGAAGTCGATGAAGGTCTGCGCACCCGGGGTCGCGGTGAAGGTCACCGTGGACTTGGAGTGGAAGGTCTCACTGCGCGGCGCTTCGGCATTGGTGGGCTGGCCGGTCAGATCCAGTTCGACCCGATAGTTCTCCACCTGGACCGTCGCGGCGCGTTCGATCGCCTGCTCGCGGGTGAGATTCGGTGCGGACAAGGGGGCTCCTTAGCTCTCGGAGAACTTCGCCGTGCAGGTGCACCCGGCTCGCTGGGCGGCGCTGCCCAGGGCTCGGTGCGGGACGCTCGATCGTTCCGAACGTCCAGTGATGCGCCCGCGTGAGGCATCGAGCGGACCGAACAATTCTCCACTCGCGACCCGGCGCGGACACGACGTTCCCCACAATGCCACGTCCCGCCGAGTCGGCGCGCGGGCCCGCGCGGGCCGTCGTTCCAGGTCGCGCGCGATCGGGCGTCCGACCGGGCGTCGCGGTGGACACCGCCCGTCGGTAAGGAGCGGCACCGCCCGTCGGTAAGCTCTGCGGCGGCAGCAATCGCTCGGCACGAGGAGGACCGTTGAAGCACATCCACGCCGGTAAGGTGCGCGACCTGTACGAGGACGGCGATTCGCTGATCCTGGTCGCATCCGATCGGGTGTCGGTGTACGACGTGGTGCTGCCGACCCCGATCCCGGACAAGGGCGCGCTGCTCACCCAGCTGTCGAACTGGTGGTTCGGGTTCTTCTCCGATGTGCCCAACCACATTCTGTCCACCACCGACGTGCCCGCCGAGTTCGCCGGGCGCGGGGTGCGGGTCAAGCCGCTGAAGATGGTGAAGGTGGAGTGCATCGCGCGTGGCTACCTGACCGGCGGCGGCCTGGCCGAATACCAGCGCTCCGGCACCGTGTCCGGCATCGCGCTGCCGCCCGGCCTGCGCGACGGCGACAAGCTGCCCGAGCCCATCTTCACCCCCACCACCAAGGCCGACGAAGGCCATGACGAGCCCATCAGTTTCGAGGACGTGGTGAACCAGGAGGGCAAGGAGGTCGCCGAGAAGCTGCGCGATCTGACCCTGGAGATCTACTCGCGCGGCGCGGATCACGCCGCCGCCCACGGTGTCATCATCGCCGACACGAAGATCGAACTCGGTTGGGACGGTGACGTTCTCACCGTCGGCGACGAGGTGCTGACCTCGGACTCCTCGCGCTTCTGGCCCGCCGACGACTACGAGCCCGGCCGCCCGCAGAAGTCCTTCGACAAGCAGTTCGTGCGCGACTGGTCCACCTCGACCGGCTGGAACAAGGAGTACCCGGGCCCCGAGATCCCGGCCGAGGTGATCGAGGTGACCCGGCAGAAGTACATCGCCGCCTACGAGCTCATCACCGGCAACACCTGGAACGGCGTCCAGGCCTAGACCGGTACCACCTCGGCGGCTCAGATCCGGGCCGGAACCGCTTCGGCGGCAAGGAATTCCGCGACGAACCCGTCGGCCCGGCGCTCCAGATCGGCGTACTGGGCCGCGCGTTCCGCGCCGAAGGTGGCCGCGTCGATGAGTAGCTGCCCGTCCGCGTCCACGCGCTGACGGCGCTCCTCCGCGTCGGGCAGCAGGCCGACGGCCGAATGCGAGAAGCCGCAGTAGTAGGCGATTCCCATATTGAGCTGGCCCTCGCGGGTCTGCTGCATGAAGTCCACGACGACGTCCCCGGCGGCCACCCCGGCCACAGCATGCGCTTGCCCGCGAGGCGAGGCTTGCTGCGGCCGTAGGCGAATCCGTAGTTCCACACCCGATCGATCCAGCCCTCGAGCAGGGCCGGTTGGGGCGGCGGCTGAGGTCGGTGTGATGGCGGAGATTGTGGTGATGGCCGATGTTGGGGCTATGACGTTGTGCGACAAAGGGGTTCCTCCTGGATCGAATCGTTTGGTGTGGACGATCCATTGGTGAAAAGCTCCGGCAGATAGGAATTCGTCTACGTTGGCGGTGGTGGACCCCCTGAGCAAACTGCTGAGCGGTATCCGGGCCGAAGGTTCGGTGCTCACGCACGCCGTCCTGCCCGCGCCCTGGACCATCCGCTTCGCCGACCGCGCCCCGCTGACCATGATCACCGTCCTGCGCGGCGGCGGCACCCTGCTCCAGCCCGACGGCGGGCAGCGGGTGCTCGGCGTCGGCGATACCGCGCTGGTGCGCGGACCGGATGAATTCCGGCTCGTGTCAATCGATTCCGGCGGCGACATCCCGGAACACCTTGGGAACCCCGCCGCAGGGCCCTCCGGCGCTCCGCCCGCCCGGCCTGCGGAATACGAAATCTCCTGCTGCACCACAGATTCCGATTGCGAAGTCGAGGAGCTGAACGGAATCAACTGGGGCAGTGCGGCGGACGCCACCGCCCTGCTGGTCGGCGTGTATCGCACGTCCTCGCGCCGCCACGACCGCCTCCTGCGCGCCCTCCCACCGGTGCTGGTGGTCTACGACGACATGGACACCTGCGCCTGGTTCGAGTCGGCCGCCGCCGCTGCCGTGCAGCAAAGCGCCGGTTCCCAGGCGATGATGGACCGCCTCCTCGATTGGAGCCTCGTCTGCACCATGCGCAGCTGGTTCGACCAGGCGGGCCCCGAAGCCCCCACCTGGTTCCGCGGCCTGTCCGACCCCGTCGTGGCCCCCGCCCTGCACGCCATCCACACCACCCCCGGCGCACCCTGGACGGTAGCCACCCTCGCCGCCGAATCCCAAGTCTCCCGAGCCCTTTTCGCCAAACGCTTCACCGCCATCATGGGCCAACCACCCCTGACCTACCTCACCATCACCCGCATGGACGAGGCCGAAGAACTCCTCACCGAAACCGACCTGACCATCGCCCAATTATCCAAATCCGTCGGCTACGCAGCCCCTTTCGGCTTCTCCGCCGCCTTCAAACGCCACCGAGGCGTAAGCCCCACCACCTTCCGCACCTCCGCCGCCTGACCAAGATTCGCCGAGTGGCACAAAGTTCGGGGAGGCTGGTGGTTTGGCGGGCGGCGGTGGTGTAGGCGGTGATGGCTTCTTCTGGGTCGCCTGCCATTTCGTGGAGGTGGGCGCGGACGGATTCCAGGCGGTGGTTGCCGGATAGGGAGTCGCGGAGGGTGTCGGTGAGGTCGAGGCCTGCTTGGGGGCCGTGCACCATGGCCAGGGCTACGGCGCGGTTGAGGGTGACCATGGGGTTGGGGGAGTGGCGTTCCAGGGCGTTGTAGAGCAGCAGGATTCGGGGCCAGTCGGTGTTTTCGGGGCGTAGGGCCTGGGCGTGGAGGGCGGCTATGGCGGCCTGGATCTGGTATTGGCCGATCAGGCCGCTGTGGACCGCGGCGGTTGCCAGGCGCACGCCCTCGATGATCAGGTCGCGGTCCCAGAGGGAGCGGTCCTGCTCTTCGAGGGGGATCAGCTCGCCGTGGCTGCCGGTGCGGGCGGCGCGGCGTGCGTCGGTGAGCAGTAGCAGGGCCAGTAGGCCGGTGACCTCGGGGTTGTCGGGTAGGGCGCGAAAGAGGGCGCGTGTCAGGCGAATTGCCTCGCTCGCCAGATCGCCGCGGTGTAGTCGTTCGCCGCCGCTGGTGTGGCCCTCGGTGTAGATCAGGTAGAGCACCCGGAGCACACTGTCGAGGCGGTCGTTCCATTCTCCCCGTTGGCCATTGGGCTCCGTCGGCAGCGCGAAGGGCCGGGACTCCTCGGCGAGGCGCTTCTTGGCGCGTGTAATCCGTTGCGCCATGGTTCGTTCCGGCAGTAGGAAGGCCCGTGCGATCTCCTCGGTGGTGAGCCCGCCGACCGCGCGCAGGGTCAGTGCGATCGCGCTCGCGGGCGACAGCACCGGATGGCAGCACAGGAAGAACAGCGTCAGCGTGTCGTCCCGGTCCGGACCCGGCGCGACGGAGTCGCGCCCGGCGATGATCGCGTCCGCGGGATCGGGCGTCGCGCCACCCAGGCGCTCGGGATCGCGGATCGCGTTGGCGGTCTCGCGGTTCCGGCGCGATGATTCCGCCCGGATGGCGTCGATCATCCGGCGCTGGCCGACCGAGATGAGCCAGCCGCGCGGGTTGTCGGGCAGGCCGTCGGTCGGCCAGTGGGTGGCGGCGGCGAGCAGGGCCTCCTGGAGGGCGTCCTCGGCGGCGTCGAAGTCGCCGTAGCGGCGCACCAGCGCGCCGAGGACCTGCGGCGCGAGGTCGCGCAGCAGGTCTTCGAGTGCGGTGTCGGACATCATCGGAGATCGGTGCCGGACATCATCGGTGATCGGGGCCGGGTATCACAGGTCGGCGGGCGGGGCGCTCATGATCGGGCGGACCTCGATGTACTCGCCGATCGGCTTGCCGCCGGGACCGGGTGCGGCCGAGGCCTGGGCGGCGATCTCGACGGCGCGCTCGGGGGAGTCGACGTCGATGATCCAGTAGCCGGCCAGGAATTCCTTGGTCTCGGGGAAGGGGCCGTCGGTGACCACCGGCGCGGAGCGGCCGTCGGACATGATGATTCGCGCCTGGCCGGGATCGGCGAGGCCCTGGGCGTCGACGAGCTCGCCCGACTTGGCCAGCTCCTCGCCGAGGGCGCGCTGGAAGTCGATGTGCGCCTGGATCTCCTCGGGCTCCCACTCGCCGATGAAAGTGTCGCAGTAGGCGGCCGGGCTGTAGGTCTTGATCAGCATGTACTTCATGGTCGGCTCCTTCGTTCGGTGCGCCCCGATGGACGCTCTCGGACACAGGTCGGAGCCGTGCACGCCATTTCGACGTACCTTCCACTCCGTCTCGTGTGACGGTGGTCATAGGGTGTCGGGGTCCACGGCCTCGCCGCCGAGGATCAGCTGCTTGATCTTGTCCGTCACATCCCACACGTTCACGTTCATTCCGGCCAGCACCCGATCGCCGGAGTCCAGCCAGTACGCCACGAACTCGTGCTTGCCGAGATCGCCGCGCACCACCACCCGCGTCTGCTGCTTGGGGCCGGCATAGCCGGTGTACTCCATCCCCAGGTCGTATTGATCGGTGAAGACGTACGGCAGCCGGTCGTACACGGCCGGTTTCCCGAGCATGGTCAGGGCCGCCACCGCGGGTTGATTGAGCGCGTTCGCCCAGTGCTCCACGCGGATTCGCTGCCCCAGCACCGGATGCTGCTGATCGGCGATGTCCCCGATCGCGACGATGTCCGGGTCGCTGGTGGCCAGGCTCTCGTCCACCAGCACGCCGCCGCCCACGGCCAGCCCGGCGTCGGCGGCCAGTTCGATATTGGGGCGTGCGCCGACGGCCACCAGGACCGCGTCCGCCTCGATACGGGTGCCGTCGTCGAGCCGCACGCCGGTGGCGCGGCCCCCGGCGACGGTGATCTCCCCGACCTTCACCCCGCAGCGCAGGTCGACGCCGTGATCGCGGTGCAATCCGGCGAACATCTCGCCCATCTCCGGTCCGAGCGCGGCCCGCAGCGGCACCGATTCGGCTTCCAGCACAGTCACTTCCAGCCCGGCGGCCCGCGCCGCGGCGGTCACCTCCAGCCCGATCCAACCGGCCCCGATGACCGCCAGCCGTTGCGCGCCGTCGAACATCTCCAGCAGAGCGTCGGAGTCCTCGATGGTCCGCAGCACGTGCACGCCCGCCGCGTCCGCGCCGGGCAGGCGTAGCAGCCGCGGCCGCGAGCCGGTGGCCAGCGCCAGCTTGTCGTAGGGCAGGGTCGTACCATCCGGCAGCGCAACGGTTTTGGTGGCCCGGTCGAGGCCGTGCACGGTGGTGCCGGGCATCACCTCGATGTGATGATCGCGATACCACTGCGCCGGATCCACGGTGAAGTCGGCCAGCGCCTTCTTGCCCAGCAGATGCTCCTTGGACAGCGGCGGCCGCTCGTAGGGCAGATGGTCCTCCGCCCCGACGAGGGTGACCGTCCCGTCGAAGTCATTGGCCCGCAGGGCCTCCGCGAGCTTGGCGGCGGCCAGACCGCCGCCCACTATCACGAACCTGGATGTGGTCATGGCGAAACCTCCCTGGGGGGACCGCCGTCCTCGAGGCCGATAGTCCGACACTAACCCCGGCCGTCCCGGGCGGAGCGGAAATATCGGCAACAATCCGGGTTGTTGCGCATGGGGTGCGGCCCGGTCTCCCGGCCGCCGAAGACTGCGAAAGGACTCCCTGTGAGCGACACCAAGAAGGACCGGGTCGATTTCTGGTTCGATCCGCTGTGCCCGTGGTGCTGGATCACCTCCCGCTGGATCCTCGAGGTCGAGCAGGTGCGCGATATCGAGACGAACTTCCACGTCATGGGCCTGTCGGTGCTCAATGAGGGCCGCGAGGGCCTGCCGCCGCAGTACGAGGAGATCATGCGGACCGGCTGGGGTCCGGTGCGCGTGGCCATCGCCGCGGCCCAGGATCACGGCGACAAGGTGCCGTCCCCGCTCTACACGGCCATGGGCACCCGCCTGCACAACCGCCGCGCCGAGTACGAACGCGAGGACGGTGCGCGCACCGAGCTGCTGGCGCAGATCATCGCCGAGTCGCTGGAGGAGGTGGGCCTGCCCGCCGAACTGGCCGAGGCGGCGCAGAGCAGCGATTTCGACGAGGCCCTGCGCGCCTCGCATCACTCCGGCATGGACAAGGTCGGCCAGGATGTCGGCACGCCGACCATCCACATCAATGACGTCGCCTTCTTCGGGCCGGTGCTCTCGCGCATCCCGCGCGGCGAGGAGGCGGGCAAGCTGTGGGACGGCGTGGTCGCGCTGGCGTCCTACCCGCACTTCTTCGAGCTCAAGCGGACTCGCACCGAGGATCCGGTCTTCGACTGAGACGCTTGGTTTTCCGGAGGTGGTCTCCGGTCGGAAACGATGATCGGGCGGGGTCCCGCGTGGACCCCGCCCGACGGCGTCGTGACCCGAGCACTCAGCTCGGCCGGTACTCCTGATAGGTGTCGCCGTATCCCGGTGGCGGGCCGCCGTATCCGACGGGCTTGGGCGGCTGGTAACCGCCGTACGGCGCGGGCATGATCGGCGCCGGTGGCGGGCTGGGCCGCCAGAACATCTTGCCGTGGCGGCTGCGGTCGCGCAGCGCCCACATGCGCCAGGTCAGCACCGGGTGGGTGGCCATGGCATTGATGATCCAGACGAAGAAGCCCTTCTCCTGGGCGGCCCGATCGGCCATCTCGCCGAAGCCGACCAGACGGTTCAGATACTTGCCCGCCGCCAGCGTGCTCATCGCCCCGGGCGCACCCTGCGGCCGGTTGCAGAAGCCGTGGTTGTCGGCGGTGTACTCCTGGGCGCGGATCAGCGAGTTCCCCAGGATCGGCACATACGAGCCCGCGAACATGCCGAGCTGCCGCCAGTAGGAGACGTGCCCGGCCGCGATGTGCCCCACTTCGTGGCCGATGATGAACGCCAGGGCGTCGGGATCGCGTGCCGCGCCGCCGATTTCGAACAGATCGCTGTAGACGACCACGAACCGCCGGAAGCCGTGGCCCGAGGCGAAGGCATTGATCTGGCCGTTGCCGGTGACCACGTAGGCATCGGGGACCTTCGCCATGCCGAAGCGGGCGGCGGCCTCCACCACCATCCGATAGCCCTCCGGGAACTGGGTGGGCGACATCTTCACGCCGTTCAGGCGCTGGGTCGCGTAGGTCATACCGCGGATCAGATAGACCACCAGCGGCGCGGACACCAGGATCAGGGTCAGCTGCCCGGCGTTTCCGGTGAGCAGGAGCAGCAGGGCGAACAGGTACGCGATGACCGTGATGATGACCACGATCACCAGCAGCGGGATCTCCCAGCTGTGCCGGGCGGGCATGCCGTACGGGGACAGGCCGCGAGTCTGCTGCACCACCGGCGGCGGGGGCGGCGAATACGGTTGCTGCGGAGCCCAACCCGGTGCGCCGAGGCGAGGGTCCCAGATATTGCCGCCATTGATCGGGATCTGGACCGGATAGCCTCCGGTGGGCGGCTGCCCCGGAAGGCCGCCGGCGGTTTGCCCCCCGTAGGCGTTCGGCGGTGATGAACTGTCGTCGGACGTCATGCCTGGATAGTACGGTTCACCGAGGTTGCCGGTTCAGCCTCGCCGTGCACCTGGTTTGCGGGTGCGAACCCCCTGCGAACCGGGCCCGAGCGCCCTGACACAATCGCAGCCATGCGCGTATACCTGGGTGCCGACCATGCCGGATTCGAACTGAAGAACCAAGTCAAAGCTCACCTGGAGGGCCAGGGCCACGAGGTCGTCGACTGCGGCGCGCTGGAATACGACGCCCTCGACGACTACCCGGCCTTCTGCATCGAGGCCGCTCGCCGTGTGGTCGCCGACCCGGGTTCGCTGGGCTTCGTGTTCGGCGGTTCGGGCAATGGCGAGCAGATCGCCGCCAACAAGGTGCCGGGCGCCCGCTGCGCCCTCGGCTGGAGCGTGGAGACCGCCCAGCTCGCCCGCCAGCACAACAATGCCCAGCTGCTCGGCATCGGCGGCCGCATGCACACCGGCGAGGAAGCCCTCGCCATCGTCGACGCCTTCATGACCACCCCGTGGTCGGACGAGGAGCGCCACCAGCGCCGCATCGACATCCTCGCCGAGTACGAGAAGACCGGCGTCCCCCCGGCCCTCCCCAACTGACCTGTGCCGGAAGGTAACTGACCGGTGCCGGAAGGCCATACGCTGCACCGCCTGGCGAAGCTGCACCGAAAGCGCTTCGCGGGCGGGCAGGTTCGCGTCACCAGCCCGCAGGGCCGCTTCGCCGACGGCGCGGCCCTGATCGACGGCCGGGTCCTGACCCGCGCCGAAGCCTGGGGCAAACACCTGCTGCACCACTACGATTCGGGCGTCACGGTACACATCCACCTGGGCCTGTACGGCAAGTTCTACGACTCCGCCGTCCCCATGGCCGCCCCCGTCGGCGAGGTCCGCATGCGTCTGATCGGCGCCGGCAGCTCCGGCGAGCCCACCGGCACCGACCTGCGCGGCCCCAACGCCTGCGAAATCCTCACCCCACCCGAGGTCGACGTCCTCACCGCCCGCCTCGGCCCCGACCCCCTGCGCCGCGACGCCGACCCCGACCGCGCCTGGTCCCGCATCCACCGCTCCCGCCGCACCATCGGCGCAATGCTCATGGACCAGAAGGTCATCGCCGGGGTCGGAAACGTATATCGAGCCGAAGTTCTCTTCCGCCAAGGCATCTCGCCCGACCGCCCCGGTGCCGAACTCTCTTACGAAGAATGGCAAGCGATCTGGGCCGACCTGGTCGATCTCATGAAGGTCGGCGTCCGCCACGGTAGGATCGTCGTCGTCCGCCCCGAGGATGATCACGGCGCACCGGCCTACGCCAAGGACAAGCCGCGCACCTACGTCTACCGCCGAGTCGGCGACCCCTGCCGCCTATGCGGTACCACGGTTCTGCACTCGGTTCTGGATGCCCGAAACCTGTTCTGGTGCCCGACCTGCCAGCCCCATTGAGCACCGATCAGGGCGGGGTCGGCTTCTTTCACCATGTGACGAAGCTCCGGCTGGTCAGCGCCCCAGCCGGGGTCGTCGTCGACCTGAGTGTCCGGGCGCGGAATCTCGCCCCGAGATAACCGGACCCGCCTCTCCGATCGGGCGTGTTTCGGGCTAGTGCGGGACTTCAACGGGGTGAGCGGATGGCGAGGGGGCCATGACGCTCGGGCGAGGACATCAGCCAGTTGCCGGTGATGGCGAGCATCGCGGTGTTCGCGCTACGTAGGTCGGTCTCCAGTCGCGCGATCAGATCCCGTAGGTCGATGCTGGCCGAACCCACCTGTAGCAGTGTGGATTTGGTGTCCTCGACGACGCCGCGGATCCGGTCCAGGCGCTGCAGTACATCCAGCAGGTTGCGTACGACATCGTCACCGAGGGTCAGAAACGCTGCGACCCCGGCGTCGTCGTCGGTGAGCTCGCCGGCGTTGTCGTTCCACGCCGCCTGCCGGTTGCCTGTCGCTTCATCGTGGGTGCTCATCGACCGCACCTGGTCCGGTCCGGGGTTGTTCGATCATGAAAACCTTTGTGGAGCAGCGTCATCGAGGCGCTCCTGTCTGGCCATCGACCGGCCGGGTAAGAGGTGAGGACACCGCCGGGACGGCGATGTACGAGCGGTCACCATCGGTTCACGCTATACCCATCGAGCCCGGCTGACACTGTTACCCGGTACGGCGAACTTCGTCCATGACCGACATGCGTCCGACGATTGCGCCTATCGTTGACTGAGGGGGGTTCCACCGCTGCCGAGCCTGTCCATTCCCTACGGACCTCTTCCTCAGTGGGTGTAGCGAAAGGCGGGTCCCGCAGTGCGCCGAAACTGGCACAGCACCGACGCTGTGATCGTGAGCGTGGCAGCCGCTGCCACAGCGGTCGTCGGACTGGATTGGGCACACGCGGTCATCCCTCTGCCCAGTATCGACTCACCGAACATGCACGCCTGGAACGGACGTCAGCACGCCACAACCGACCGGCCACGCCGCACAGTCGTCACTCCGAGTGGCCGGTTCCCCAATGAGCTCGACCGGCTACCGCACCCGCAAATCTGTGTTCCCCCAAGCGAATTCGCCACCTTCACGGCACTGCTCGGCAACCGGCGGTAGCACTCGTGCACGCCCATCGAAGAGCCGGATCCCGCCCCGATCGGGTCCGGATACGGACCGACCGATGAAAGGAGCTTCGCACCGACCTCGGTGCGAAGCTCTCTACGAGTCGATCGCGCGGAATCAGATGGCGCGGACGTCCGTGGCCTGGGGGCCCTTCTGGCCCTGCTCCACCGAGAACTCGACGCGCTGACCTTCGTCGAGGGATTTGTAACCCGCGCCGCTCAGCGCCGAGAAGTGCACGAAGACGTCCGGACCGCCGCCGTCCTGGGCGATGAAGCCGAAGCCTTTTTCAGCGTTGAACCATTTCACACTGCCTTGAGCCATGTTTTGAACAACTTCTTTTCTGTC
>NZ_BJWY01000160.1 GCF_007990715.1 Nocardia seriolae NBRC 15557
GGACACTAGACACCTTATGCCACAACGTAATTTAGTGCTGGAGTGAGTCTGGTGCCTGCTCGCTCCGCGGTGAGGTAGCGCTGAAACATGTCACCGTATCCCGACTGGCTGAACCCCGGCGACAATGCCTGGCAGTTGATGGCCGCGACTCTGGTCGGCCTGATGAGCATACCCGGTATCGCGATCTTGTATGGCGGTCTGGTGCAACGCAAATGGGCCGTCAATACCATGCTCATGGCATTCACCGGATTCTCGCTGGTTCTGGTGGTGTGGGTGCTGTGGGGCTTCAAGATGGGGTTCGGCGAACCCGTCAAACTCGGCCCAGGAATCCTGCGGGCCGCAATCGGTAAGCCACACACCATTCTCGGTTCCAATAATCAAGAGCAGGCGGTGATTCCGCTGCTCGACGGACTCATGCCGCAGTTCCGGTTCTCCGAGACCACCCTGGCCTACTTCCAGTTCGTGTTCGCGGCCATCACGCCATTGCTGTTCCTGGGCAGCGTGATCGGGCGCATGAATTTCAAGGTGTGGCTGATCTTCGTGCCGCTGTGGTCGACACTGGCCTACTCGGTCAACGCCTTTCTCATCTGGGGCGGCGGCTGGTGGTCGCAGATGGGCGCGCTCGACTACTCGGGCGGGTACGTCATCCACTTGGCCGCGGGCACCACGGGTTTCGTGGCGGCGGCGGTCATCGGTCCCCGGCTGGCCCGGGATCGAGCACGCGCGGTACCGAACAACCTGCCCATGGCCGCGGCCGGCGCGGGCATCCTGTGGCTGGGCTGGAACGGCTTCAACGGCGGCGACCCGTACTTCTCGGGCTCGGATGCCTCACTGGCCGTGATCAATACCAACCTGGCGACCGCGTGCGCGGTGCTGACCTGGGTGATCTGGGACATGTTCGCGGGTCCGTCGCGGCGGCCAAACTTCCTGGGCGCGGTCAACGGCATGATCGCCGGTCTGGTCGCCATCACCCCGGCGGCCGGTTTCGTGAACAGCTTCGGCGCCATGGTGATCGGCCTGGTCGCCTCCACGCTGGTCTGGCTGTCCTGGAACAAGCTGGGCCGCACCCGGCTGTTCCGCAAGGTCGACGACACCCTCGGCGTGGTGCACACGCACGGCGTGGCCGGGCTGGCGGGCGGCATGCTGGTCGGCATCCTCGCCGACCCGAATATCAAGGTGTACCTGGGCACCGGCGGCGCGCCGGACTCCACCTACGGCGGCTGGCTCTACGGGCACCATCCGAAACTGCTGCTCTGGCAGGCGGGTGCGGCCGCGACGGTCATCGTGTGGGACGCCTTCGTCACCTTCGTGATCCTCAAGGTGCTCAGCCTCTTCATGAGCCTGCGGATGCCCGATGAAGTGCTCGAGACCGGCGATATCGGGGCGCACGAGGAAGAGGCCTACCCCGACGACACCCTCGTCAGCGCGCAGACGAGCGTGCTGCGCAAGGCTCCTCCGGTGCGCTCGCACGCGCCGGTGGAGCAGGACGGAGCGGAGATTCCGGCCAAGGAATCCTGATGTCGTCGCCGCTGCAGTTGGGCGGCATGATCGGTTCTCACGAAATGGACCCGGGCGGCGGCGCGGACGCGAAGCTACTGACGCTGGTGCTGCCGCCCGGCCTGTTCGATCAGATCAAACAGGCCCTGGCCGCCGTCGGCGTGCGGCGCATGGTGGTCACCCAGGTCTACCGGGTGGACGACGGTGACAACCGCGTCGAGAGCTACCGCGGTCAGCGTTTCGAAACCGACGTCTCCGCGGGGCTGCGGGTCGAATTGCTGGCCCGCACCGAGGATGTCGGCGATCTGGTACACATGATCGGCGGCATCGGCTCCAACCACCAGTCCTCGAATATCCAGATCTGGATGATCGACGCCAGACGGCTGTGATCGCCGGGAACATCGCCGTCATTGCCGAAAACATCATTGCCGAGCTCCCGCCCCGATCGTAAGGTCGGGGCGGGAGTCGCGTCGTGCGCGGCGCGCGGAGTTCACCGGTGGGAGTTCGGGTTTGGCAGTGCGGTTGGCGTTCGGCATCGGGGCCGGACGGGATCGGCGGGCGTGGCTGGTCGAGACCGGCGAGGAGATCGCTCACGATGGGCCCGCGGGCGCGGCGGTCGTGCTGAGGGAGCGGGACAGCGATGCGGCGCGGGTGGCCATCGCCTGCGCGGATCTGGCGGGACTGATGGAACTCGGCGGACCGGTGATCGCCGGGGCCGGAATCGATCTGGGGGACGGGTTCACCTCGGCCCGGCTGGCCGGGGCGAGCGGGGACCGGCGCGACGCCGTGCTGGCGGCGCTGCGGGTGCTGAGGGTCGGCGGGGCGTGGCGGCTGGGGGAGCGGACCGCGACGCTGGTGGCGCTGTTCGGGGTCACCGCGACCAAACCGGTCGGTGCCGCCGCCGAACAGGCCATGGGGGAAGGCCGGTGGGCTGCGGTGGTTCTCGCGTCGGCCGCCGCGAATCTGCTGGGGCCCGAACAGCTGGTGCGGGTCCTCGCCCTGACCGCACCCGAGGACGTCGATCCGATCTCCGACGCGGTGCCCTCGGCGCTGGCGGAGAACCTGGGCGAGGTGCTCGAATCGTTCACGCGGCCACGGCGGTTGGAGCTGCTGCTGGATCTGTGGGAACGGGTCTGCGCGGGACAGACGGCCGAACTGATGCGGCGGCGCTTGGCCGCGAGTCACGACCTGTCGGTGGTGGCGGCGCTGGGTGCGCGCTATCGGCACTTCGACGAGGCCGAGCAGATGCGGACCGCCGGGATCTCGGAACCCACCCTCATCACGGCGCTGCACTTCGAGCCGACGTGGGAAGACTTCTGGCGGTACACCGTCGAGCGGAGGATCGAGGACGCGCTCGCGGCCACGGTATTGCTGAAGACGGCCATCGCCGTTCACGAGTGCGGCATCGACGCGGGGCTCGCGCGGGTGCGCGAGGAGATCACCGTCGTCTCGACACTGTCCGACGACGGCGAACTCGAGCGGGCGTGCCGGCTCGTCGCGAAGCAGAGCCCGCTGCCCGCGCGGCCCGCCTGCCGGCTCCGGGACATCGATCTGTGGCTGCGTCAACATCGGCCCAGGAACGCGGCTTTCGAGAAGCTGGTCCGCGTCCGCATCTCGACCGCGCTCGCCTACGCGACCGTCGTCTACGAGGCGTGCGAGCGCGCCTTCGGCTCTGAGCTGTCGTGGCGGCAGTGCCCGGACGGCTGGGACTCCGACGCGCTGCGCGCTTGGCGGAAGGTGGCCGGATACACCGCGCCGCACACTCCCGCCACCTGGCTGCACGAGCCTTTGACCGTGGAGGATCCGGCACCGTCGCTGGCGCAGCGGCTGGCCGCCGATGCCGGTACCCGGGAGCTTGCCTCCGACATGCTCTGGATGGCCGACCTCGCCGACGCCATCGCCCGCGCCCGCGGCCACGCCGCCGCGGAGATCGACGGCGGCTTCCAGATCCCCTGCGTCGTGCTGGAACCCGACGTGCCGCGGCCCGAACCGCTGACCCCGCGCGTGGATTCGATTCCGCTCGCGGTGGCGGGCGCGGCGCAGCTGCTCGCCCTGGGCGCGACGGCCCCGGCCCGCTGCCGGGACTGGAATCGGCTGTGCGCCGGGCTGATGAGCAGCGGCACGGTCGCGCAGACGCTGTCCAATGAGTTCGTCGTCGCCGAACCGGTGCTGGCCTACGAGGGTGCGGTGCTGCCCGGCACCGCCTTCCGGATTCAGATCGCACGCAATGCGGGGCGGCTGGCCGAGTGGTCGGATTACATGGGCAATTGTATTGCGGGGCCGTGGTATCAGGCCGAAGCCGTGCGCGGGCGCAGCATTCTGGTCGCCATTCGCGACGAGTCGGATGTCATTCGGGCGAATGTGGAATTACGGGCGGTGGGCGCTCGGTGGGTGGTCGACGAGATCAAGGCGCGGTTCAACAATGAACCGGATTCCGCACTGTTGCAGGCGGTCCGGGATTGGGCCGGGAGTTTGCGGGCAGCGGAGCCCGAAGTCGACCCGATGGAGTCGGTGAATGTCGAACCGCCCGTGCGGAATCGGCGCTCGGGTGCCAATCCGGTGCGGGAGGTGGGGCCGCTGCTGCGGGAGGCGGCCCGGAAGGCGCAGATCGAATCCGAGTCCGCGCTGCGCGAATTGGCGGCGCTCGCGGGGGACACCGAGGGTGACGCCAAAACACTGACCGCCCTGCGTCGTTCGAGCATCGAACGATCGACCCTGCTGTGTGTCGAGGCCCTCGACGGCCGGCCGTCCATATTGCCGCGCCTGTGGGCGGCCACCGGCGTTCGCCCGCTGGCGGCCGCCGTCGAGGCCCTGGACCCGGGCGTACTCGCCCGCTACCCACGCCTGCGCGGCCTGACCGCCGACGCACCGCTGCCATCGCAGGTGCTGCGCACCTTGGCGAAAGACCCGGACATCGCCGCGGCCCGCAATCAAGACCGGGTCGCCCACCGCATCCGCGCGATCCTGGCTCGCCTGGCCCGCACCGGCGACGCGTCCTTCACCGCCGCCCTAACCCGGCACCCCACTCCCGACCTGCTCTGCCCGCTCGTGCTCGCCACCACCGCCGCGTCCCGGCACCGCATCCCGGTCTCCGCGATCACCGGCCCCGGTGCCGATGTCGTGCCCGGCTTCCCCGCGACCTCCCTGTCCGACTCCGAGGGCCCGTGGGCGGCGGCCTGGCCCGCGGCTCTCGAACTGGGCACGGACAAAGCCGAATTCGCCGACCAGTTTTCCCGCACCGGTCTGCTCGTACCCGCCGCCTGGCTGGGTGCGGGAGGCTGGCCAGCGCTGTGGTCCCGTGCTCACCTCAAACAGCGAGCGCGGCGAGCACCTGGCCGGATCCAGCAGGTTCGACGTCAAGAGTCGGTCCCTTTCCAGGAGGGTTTGATTCCGTTCAGTCCTCGACCAGCCGAGCCAGTAGGGGAATTGCCTCGATGAGTGAATCCTGCTCGGCCGGTGAAAGTTTGGTGAGCATGGCGTTGACGAGCCAGTCCTCCTTGGCGTCATGCGCCACGCGGAGCAGTCGTTGTCCTTCTTCGCTGAGTGACATGAGTACCCGGCGCTGATCGGTCGGATGCGCGCCTCGGATGACCAGGCCCCGGTCCTCGAGGGCGGCGAGGGTGGTTCGCATCGACTGGGGGCGCACTCGCTCGGCCCGTGCCAGATCCGCCACCGACATCGCTCCCTCGGTTCCGAGGCGGCTGAGCACGACTGCCTGCGACGGCGTCATCTCGAGGCCTGCCCGCGCTGACCTCAACTGGCGTAGTAATCGGCTGGTCACGACCCGCAGCTCGCCGGCTGCCGCAACCACCTCGGTGGCGGATCTCATCCGACCCTTCGTGCTCACCCGCCCAGCATGGCATATAGACAGCTAAACTTGCAAGTGTGGCTGTTGAATACTCGAAGGATGAAAAGCCCAAAGACGAAGAGCCAGAGGACGAAGAGCCAAAAGACGAAAAGATCAAGGACGCCTGGATGAGGGAGAGGGGGTGGCTGGGTTGCGAGCGAAGCGAGCAGCCCCAGCCCCCGCACCGCTGGGGCGGCCACGGCATCCCGCACTATCGCAGAAAGATCGGGATGGGTTGTCTTGGAACGAAATCTGTGCAGTCCGTGGACTGGGGTCGGCGGATGAGTATTCGGGGCGCAAGCAACCCAAGGGGCCCCACCTTTGGTGAGGCTCCGGCTCGGGTTAGGGACGCGACCACCTGCTCAGGGGTGGTTTCACCACCACTGGGTTATGTCGAGCCCGGGATAGCGGAGGGCGAGGCCCGTCAATGTTTCTGGGGTCCAGAAGGGGTGGCCCGGTGGTGGGAAGCCGACCAGTTCGAGTTGGCGTGGTGTGGCGCGGTCCACGAAGCGGTACCAGGCGGCTTCGTGGCTGCGATTCGCCCAACCTTCGCGCTGGCCCCATTCTGCGTCGGCTCGCCGATAGCTCAGGTGCAGTGTGAATCGCGCTCCGCCGGGGCGGGGTCATCGCGGTGCCTCGGTGGAAGGTGCCGAATTCGAACGCTGTTACCGTTCCGGCCGGGCCTGCTGCGGATTTTTCGTGTTCGTACCATTCGGGGTTGCCGGTGGCGGTGAACCGGTCCTGTTGGGGAGATCCCTTGGCGGGAAACCAATTCGGTGTCGCGCGAGCGCCTGCGGTGATGGCTCTGGGCGCCAGATGCGGCGGGCCGCGATCTTCGGGGACGTCCGCCAAGAAGACGAACATCTCCACCTGGCGATACTCGGGTGCGGAACTGGGCACCAGCACGGTGTGATTCAGGTAGTCGCGATGCAGATCCTGATCGTAATCGGCCGCCCCGGTGTACTTCGCCCACGCGTCGGCCCCGTACAGCCGAATATCGGCGCTGCCCAGCAGGGTTCGGGCGAGATCGGTGAGCAGGTCGTGCACCGGCAGCAGACTTACCTCGGTGCCCTCGAACGGAAAGACGTCGATTCCGGCGAATTCGTCGCCGAGGAACCGCTCCCGGCGTGGATCGCTGCCGTCGTGAAACCCGGCGGCCGTGGGAAACATCGTCCCGAGCTCGGCGACGGCGGGCCCGAGAACCTCGCTCGGCAGATGTCCGGGCAGCATCACGAACCCTTGCCGAAGCCAATCCGCGCGTGCCTGAGCGAGATCCACGCAAGAAGTATCGGCTCGGCATCGCTGTCTCCGCCAATGAATTACCGGCCTCGCGCCTACCGCGGCGGGGGTGTCCGAATGCGGCCACCGCCATGGCCGATTTCCGCCGGTTATCGCTTCTCCGGTCGTCCAGAGTGGTTGGTGGAACGAGACGGACCGATCAAGGAGGAAGCGATGACCGTGTTCACGACGATGGCCAGCCCGGTCGGGGAACTGCTGCTGGTGGGGGAGATCCAGGATGGGGAGACGATCCTCACCGCGGTGTCGATGGCGGGCGGTAAGAGCGTGTTGGTGGAGGCGGATTGGGTGGCCGATGCGGAAGCGTTCGCAAACGTGGTGCCGCAGCTGGCCGCCTACTTCGCGGGGAATCATACGGGGTTCGACCTGCGATTCGGCGAGGGCGGAACCGAATTCCAGCGGCGGGTGTGGCGCGCGCTCGACGAGATCCCGTACGGGAGAACCACGACCTACGGTGAGATCGCGCGGCGGATCGGGGCCCCGCGGGCCGCGGTTCGGGCGGTCGGGTCGGCGATCGGGGCGAATCCGCTCCTGATCGTGCGGCCGTGCCACCGGGTGATCGGCGTGGACGGATCCCTGACCGGTTACGCCGGGGGAGTGGAGCGCAAGCAGCGGCTGCTGGAGTTGGAGCGGGTGGCGTGGGCGCCGCCGCCACTGTGCCATCGGTGTGGGCCGGACGGGTCGCCCAGCAGGACTGGGCGGCCCTGGCCGGGGAGCTCGACGAGCATGGGCACGCACTGATGGGGCAACTCCTCGCCGTGGACGAATGTCACGCGCTCACACGGCTTTACGACGATGAGACCCGGTTCCGGTCGACTGTCGACATGGCACGGCACCGGTTCGGTTCGGGTGAGTATCGGTACTTCACCCACGACCTCCCGCCGCTCGTGGCCGAGTTGCGGGCTGCTCTCTATCCGAAACTGCTTCCCATTGCCCGGGATTGGGCCGCACGATCGGGGCGGCCCGGCACCTGGCCGGAAGATTTCGCCGAGTGGATCGCCCGGTGCCATCGGGCGGGCCAGGTGAAGAGTTCGCAGATCCTGCTGCGTTACGGCCCGGGCGACTGGAATGCGCTGCATCGGGACCTGTTCGGGGACTTGGTGTTCCCGCTCCAGGTCGTGATCGGTCTGGACGCGCCCGGCGTCGACTACACGGGTGGTGAGTTCCTCATGGTCGAGCAGCGCCCACGTGCCCAATCACGCGGTGCCGCAATCGCATTGCCTCAGGGGCACGGCCTGATCTTCACCACCCGCGACCGCCCGGTGCGCGGTTCCCACCGCTGGTCGGCCGCGCCGATGCGGCACGGTGTGAGCGTGGTGCGCTCCGGTCGGCGGCACACGCTGGGCCTCGTCTTCCACGAAGCCTGAACGCGGTCATGGCCTACACCCTGCTCGGCGCGGACGGCCGCCCGTACCGCAGCCCGACCCCGGGCACGCTCGGCGGCCACCGCCGGCTGCGGATCTACGGTCGCCTCGACTGCCCGGCCGCCCTGCGTGCCCTCGCCCGCGGCCGCTACGCGCCGCATCGGGTGTTCTTCGCCGACGAGCACACCGCGGTGGCGGCCGGGTATCGCCCGTGTGCGGTGTGCTCGCGCACGGCGTATGTCGCATGGCGAGCACGTCACGCCAATTGATGCAGACCAGTCGGTAGCTAATATTCTGGTCCCCATGCTGACCACGTTGGCCGTGGAAAACTACCGGTCCCTGCGCAACCTGCGGGTACCCCTCGGCCGGGTCAATGTGGTCACCGGGGCCAATGGCAGCGGCAAATCCAGTCTCTACCGGGTCCTGCGGCTGCTGGCCGACTTCTCCCGCAATGGCGCGGTCGCGGGGCTGGCCCGGGAGGGCGGGCTGGAATCCACCTTCTTCGCCGGGCCCGGACGCTCGGGCCCGAATACGCCGCTGGTGCTGCGGGTCGGGTTCGCGGGGGAGGATTTCGGCTATGCGGCCGAGCTGGGCCTGCCCATTCCGGGTGAGTCGATGTTCAACGCGGATCCGGAGATCAAATCCGAAGCGGTCTGGGCCGGGCCGGTGCTGCGACCCTCCACGCTGCTGGCCGATCGCGGCGGACCGGTGGTGCGCCTGCGTGAGGAGGGCGGCGGCTGGGGCATGGTGCCGCACACCGTCAAACCCTACGACTCCATGCTCGCCGAACTGGCCGACCCGCAGCGCGCCCCCGACCTGCTGGTACTGCGCGAACGCATCCGGTCGTGGCGGTTCTACGACCATCTGCGCACCGATGTGGCCGCCCCGGCCCGCGCACCGCAGATCGGTACCCGCACCATGGCACTCGCGCACGACGGGGCCGACGCCGCCGCGGCCCTGCGCACCATCATCGAGATCGGTGCTGCCGAAGCGCTGGCCGAGGCCGTCGACCACGCCTTTCCGGGCAGTCGTATCGAGATCGCGAGTCACGACGGCCGCTTCGAACTGCTGCTGCACCAGCCCAAGCTGTTCCGCCCGCTCGCCGCGCCGGAGCTGTCCGACGGCACCCTGCGCTATCTGCTGCTCGCGGCCGCGCTGCTGTCCCCGCGCCCGCCGCGGCTGCTGGTGCTCAATGAGCCCGAGACCAGCCTGCACCCGGAATTGCTGGACCCGCTGGGCCGTCTCATCGCCCGCGCCGCCGAGGACACCCAGCTGGTGGTGGTGAGTCACTCCGATGAATTGATCGGTGTCATCGACGAGTACGCGGACGCACCGAACATGATCGAATTGGTGAAACGGGAGGGCATGACGACGGTGGCGGGACATAAATTGCTGGACGAACCGGCCTGGTATTGGCCGGACCGTTAGTGGCTGGTGACGTGGAAACCTATTCTGGGGACGTGAGTGTGGAAACCGTCGGTGAGCAGGGGCCGTTGCCGCGTGGCCGGCACGGGCTGACGCGCGAACAGGTGGAGGCTTCGCAGTATCGGCGGTTGTGCACCGCCGTGCTGGACGCGGTGGGGGAACTGGGCTTCGCGGCCACCACGGTCGCCGATATCGTCACCCGGGCGCAGGTGGCGCGGCGGACCTTCTACTCGGTATTCGGCGGGAAGGACGAATGTTTTGCCGCCGCATACGATCTCGCGGTCGGCGCGGCCCTGGAACAACTGCGGGAAACCGTCACCGGGCTCGAGGGCGTGAATTTCGCCGAGCGGGTGCGCATTTCCTTCGAGATATATCTGAACGTCCTCGCCCTGCAGCCGGGGGCCGCGCGCGCCCTGTATGTCGAAACCCTGGCCGCCGGGCCGGGATTGGTGGAGCACCGGCTGCGGGTGCACGAGCGGTTCGCGGACTACATCATGGCGGTCGCGCGCATCGGCGTGCGCGACGGTGATCTGACGGCCGAACCGGACCGGCAGATGATCGACATGCTGCTCGGCGGCATCGACGACCGGGTGCGCGCCTGCCTGCACCAGAAGGGCGCGCAGGCGCTGCCGGAACTGGTGCCGCTGTTCACCCGCACCGCCATCGCCATCGCGAGCACACCCGCGCCCTGAAGCGGTCGATCGGCCCGGGCTGTTGGCAGCCACAATCGCCCGCCGCGCACGGGGTCGAGCACTGTCACCTGGCACAGGGTCGGTGACACGGGCCACACCGGGCTCTTACGGTCGCAATCGGATTCGACGCGTTCGGTCGGATTCGGCTGAGGCAGTAGGAGAATTCATGAGGTCGACCATCCGTACCCTGGGCAGCGCGGTGTTCACCGGCGCCACCGCGCTCGCGGTCGCGTGCGCCACCGGCGTGGCCGTGTCCGAACCGGCCGATACCGGCAGCAGTTCCAGCTCCGGCATGGTCAGCACCGCTTCGGACACCGTCGATTCCGGCCCGGAGATGACGGCCTTTCTGGCCGCCTTCGGCTACGGCCTGACCCATCCGGACGCGGCGCCTCCGGGAGCCAATGACTGGCACTGCAAGCCGACCGCCGAGCACCCGCGCCCGGTGGTGCTGGTGCACGGCACCTGGCTCAATACCTACGACAGCTTCTCGTTCCTGTCCCCGCAGGTGGCGCGGGCCGGATTCTGTGTCTTCGCCTTCAATTGCGGCCGCGAGACCCCGCTCGGCGGCGGCGGTTTCGGCGCGATCCTGCCGGGCCGCTACGGTGTCGGGCCGATGGAGGACTCCGCGCGACAGCTGGGGCAGTTCGTCGACCGGGTGCTGGCCGCCACCGGCGCGCCCGCCGTGGACGTCATCGCGCACTCCCAGGGCGGACCGGTCACCAGCCAGTACCTGAAATTCGAGGGCGGACAGGGGAAAGTGGGCAAGGTCATCAGCTTCGGCGCGACCACGCACGGCACCTCGCTGCTGGGGCTGGCCAGCCTCGGCCGGTTCATCACGAACATGGGTCTCGACATTCTCGGCTTCTATCAGCCGCTCATCGGCCAGTCCAATACCCAGCAGGTCGTCGGCTCGCCGTTCTACGCGAAGTTGAACACCGGCGGCGACACCGTGCCGGGCGTGGCCTACACCGCGGTCGGCACCACCCACGACGCGATCTCCAACCCCTACGATTGGACCTTCCTCACCCCGGGCCCCGATGCCACCGTGGAAAACATCACGCTGCAACAGGATTGCCCCGAGGACGTCTCCGACCACCTCACCATCATGTACTCGCCCCGCGCGGCCTCCATCGCCCTGCGCGCCCTGGACCCGGTCGCGCACCCGAATCTGGTCTGCACCTTCAACCCCTGGATGATCGGCGGCAGTGGCCACATCTAGCGATGCGCTCCGGGCCTGGCTCCCGAAACTTCCCTCAGCTCGGAAAGGAACACGATGACTATCGGCGACGTGGTCGAAACAGGCGGATTCACAGGGGAATTCGAGCGTCCGAGAACGAGGCCGTTATTGCCGGTCCTGGATCCGTTCCACCGCTCGCCGATCGATCCGGGATCGGTTGCGCCGGGGACGATTCTGCGCGCACGTCCGGTGCGGCTGGGGCTGCTCGGGCGGATTCCGCAGCGGGTCCGGGCCTGGCAATTGTTGTACCGCAGCACCGATCTCGAGGGGCGGCCGGAGGCGGCGGTGACGACGGTCCTGCTGCCCTGGGATGCCGAGCCGTCACCGGACCGGCCGCTGGTCTCGTTCCAGTGCGCCATCGACGCGGTCGCGCCGAAGTGCTTCCCCGCCTACGCCTTACAGCATGGCGCCCGCGCGCTGGGCGCCATCCCGCAGGTGGAGTTCCCGCTCATCGCCGCCGCTCTCGCGCGCGGTTGGGCGGTCTCGGTGCCCGACCACGAGGGCCCCAACGGCCATTTCGGCGCGGCCCGCGAACCCGGCCACCGCGCCCTCGACGGCCTGCGCGCGGCCCTGCGCTTCGAGCCCCTGGGACTGCACCCGCGCACCCGAATCGGCCTGTGGGGCTACTCCGGTGGCGGACTGGCCACCGCGTGGGCCGCTGAACTGGCGGCGAGCTATGCCCCCGAACTCGATATCGCGGGTGCGGTCGCGGGCTCCCCGGTGGGGGATCCGGCACAGGCGTTCGTCCGCCTGAACGGTTCGCCCTTCGCGGGTTTCGCGATGGTCTTCACCGCCGGACTGCGCCGCGCCTACCCGGGCCTGGACGACACCGTGCGCGACATCGTCTCCGACGAGTACCTCGCCCTGCTCGACCGCGCCGAGTCCATCGCCACCTTCCCGCTGCTGGCCCGCTACTTCGGCCGAAATGCCAACCGGCACATCCGGGGCGGTCTCGGCGCGCTGCTGACCCGCCTCGAGATGCGCGCGGTGCTCGACGACATCCGACCCGGCGTGCACGCGCCCGCCATGCCGCTACTGGTCGTGCAGGGCGTCAACGACGAGGTGATCGCGGTCGCCGATGTCGACGCCCACGTGCAGCGCTATCGCGCCCGCGGCGCGCACGTCCGCTATCTGCGCGACCGCCTCAGCGCGCATCTTCCGTTGCAGTTCATCGCGATTCCGGTCATGGTCGACTGGCTGGCCGACCGGCTCGCGGGCCGCCCGCTGCCCCCGGCCGAGGTCCGCACGGTGTGGTCGGTGGCCGCCTCGCCGCGCGCCCTCGCCGAGCACGGTCACTTCGTCGCGCTGCTGGCGGCCATGCTGTCGGGTCGCCCGATCCGCACCCGCTCGGCCTTCCGATAGCTCCGCGCCACCAGCGCCGAGCGCAGGTACCACAGCCCGGACGGCTGCGCCGGATCGAATCCGGTCAGCTGTCCGATGCGTTTGAGCCGATTGTCGACGGTATTGGTGTGCACGCCCAGCAGCCGCGCGGTGTGCCGCCGGCTCAGGTCGTTGCCGATGTGACGGCGCAGCGTCTCCAGCAGCTCCGGGTATTCGTCCAGCGGGTCCAGCAGCGTGCCGAGGTATTCGCGGCCGGGGCCGGGGCGGGTGAGCTGGTATTCCATGGCCAGCTCGTCGAAGCTGTGCAGCCCCGGCGGGCATTCGAGCCGGTGCACCATGTCCAGCAGTTCGTGCGCCTGCTCGGCGGCGTCCGGAATGCGTTGCGTCTCCGCGTGGATCACCGTGGCGGTGATGGGAACCTGTGCCGCCGTGGACAATCCGGCCACCAGGGCAGCCATCTCGGCGGCGGTGACCTGGCTCGCGGGCAGCAGTACGGTACCGCCGTCGGCGCTGAGCAGCGACAGCGCCCGGCCCGCGCAGCGGTGGGCCAGCTCGGATTGCATGCGCCGCAGCTTGCGCCGGGCCACCACCTCGCCGTCCACCCGGGGATCGGATTCCCCCGGATGCGTCGGAATGCTCAGGGCCAGAATGTAATACGACTCGTCGATCTCGATGCCGCCCGCCCGCGCCATGGTGGCGGCGCTGTGCCCGGACAGCAGCGCCGACGCCACGGTGTGCACCGCGGTGTGTTGCTCGGCGACCACCGCGCGGTGCTCGCGCACATAGGCCACCGCGAAGGCCGAATCCACCATGGCCAGCACCTCGAACAGCCGGCGCGCGGTGACGGCCAGCCGCGCGTAGTCCTCGGACCCGGTGGCGTCCACGATGAGGTCGAAACCGAGCGCGAACCCGTCGTGCACGGCCCGGTGGATGGTCCCGATGGGGATGCCCTCGCGCGCCCAGTCCGCACCCGCGCGTTGCAGGCGTTCGATTTTGGCGCTCACGTCACGGCCCTCGAGGACTCCGGCGGCGAGTTCGAGGCAGGTGCGGGTGACGGTGGTGACCTCCCCGCGCAGGGCGTCGCCGGGCAGGGTGCCGCAGCGGGCCACGTGCTCGGCGAAGTGCGCCACCAGCGCGGCGGACAGCCCGCGCGCATCGCGCAGCGGATCGGAGATCGGTGCGGCCGTGGCGGTTTCGGCGGATCCGTACGGGGCCAGCGGGTGCCGTGCCGTGCCCGCGGAACTCGATGCCTGTTCCATGCCGTTTCCTCCGCAACCCTATGGGAACGCCAGCGTTCCTACTGGAGCGTAACTGTAGCGTGGGTCACCATGCGCGGCAATATGCTTGATCGCTTCCGCCAGGGTTCCGGCCGGTCGAGCGCACGACCGCCGGTATCGGAAGTGCGGACTCGGCCGGGGAGATCACCCGCAAGCGGCCGCGGTCCCTGAACTACCACCGGGTCGACCATGCCGCGAAACCCCTTCTAGTGTCG
>NZ_BJWY01000161.1 GCF_007990715.1 Nocardia seriolae NBRC 15557
GTATTAGATGAGAGATTGTGCGCCAACCCCGGGGCCTTGCGGCAAGCCCCCGGGTGCGATATAGATTTAAATGGGAAGGAAAACAATCCTTCCCATTTTTGTGGGACTTCAGCTGTGCGATCAGGCGGCTTCGGGCCGCTGTCCACCCGAGGCAAGGGTCATGATGTCCTTGTTGCCGTCGGCCCACTGCGCCGTCATCACCACGGAATCGATCTTCCCACGCCCTCGACCAGATGCAGGCCGATGCGGTAGAGGCCGCCCAGGGTCCAGCGCGGTGAACCGAACCGGTTGGCCAGGAAGTGGACCGCCTGGAAGACGGCCGTCAGTTCGGCGCGGTCGCCGTCCACGGTGACCAGGTGATTGCCCAGCAGATGCTGTGTGGCGTCGAAACTTCCGATGAACTTCTCCCAGTCGGCGCGGATCAGCTCCGGGGTGACGGTGCTGGGCTCGCCGCCCCAGATACTCGAGTAGTCCAGGGTGACCTCGTCGGCGAAGACGCTCGGGAAGGTTTCCCAGTCGCGGATGTCGATGTACCAGAACAGGCGGGTGGCGGCCTCGATGATGTCGGCGCGCTGCTGAGCGGTGGCGGTCATGTCGAATCTCCTACTGTGCAAGGGAATTGGTGGTGACGGGAAGCAGATCGCGGGACTCCAGGACGGTCCGGGCCACCGCCATGGCGGCCAGCACGCGCGGGAAACCGGCATAGGGGAGGGCCTGCAGGATGGCCTCGACGATTTCGCCCGGCGCCACACCGGCATTCAGCGCACTGCCGAGGTGCGCCTCCAGTTGCGGGCGGGTGTCGCCGAGCGCGACCAGCACGCCCAGGATCACCAGTTCGCGGCGGCCCGCATCCAGGCCGGGCCTGGAATGAATGTCGCCGTAGGCGAATTCGACGGCGAACCGGTGCAGATCCGGTGCGATATCGGCCAGTTCGTCATAGACCCGGCCGCGCACCCCGCCCGCACCGCCGAGTTCGGCCTGGCGGGCGGCTCCCCGCTGGAATCTCTCGTTCACGATTGCGAGCTTGCCGCCCGCGAAAACCCCTAACCAGTGCATGCCGTGCCTCGTACTCCCAGGGCCACCCACCCTCGCCTGTGCCAGACTTCGGGCATGGCGGTACGCGAGGACCTGGCCGAGTTCCTGAAGTCTCGGCGCGCGCGGATCGATCCGCACGATTCCGGGCTGCCGCCGTCGGGTCTGCGCCGGGTACCGGGCCTGCGGCGCTCCGAACTCGCGCACCTGGCCGGGATCAGCGCCGAGTACTACCAGCGCCTCGAGCAACGCCGCGCCGCCAACCCGTCGGGCGATGTCCTCGACTCCCTGGCCGCCGCGCTGCGTCTCAACCCCATCGAGACCGAGCATCTGCACGCCCTCGCCCACCCGCCCCGCACGGTCGAAACCGCCGCTGCCGCACCGCGTCCGGAGCTGCTGCGCATACTCGACCTCATCGACAAGGCACCGGCGGTGGTCATCACCGACCTGTTCGACGTGCTCGCCGGAAACCCGCTCGCGCACTACGTCTTCGGGCCCATGGCGGACAAGAACATGGCCCGCGCACTGTTCTTCGACCCCGCCGCCCGCGAGTTCTACCGCGACTGGGACGGCGTCGCCGCGGCCACGGTCGCCCAATTGCGCCGCGTCGTCGGCCTCTACCCGAACGATCCGGCCACCCACGCCATCATCGACGAACTCGCCACCGGCAGTGCGGAATTCGCGACCCTGTGGCGCTCCGGCGACGTCGAGGTCCGCACCCACGGCGGCAAACTCGTCCGCCACCCCCACTCCGGCGACCTCAGCTTCTCCTACGAGAACCTCGAACTCCCCGGCGACCCCCGCCAGCGCATCGTCACCTTCACCCCCGACCCCGGCACCACCCTGCCGACTCTGTAGCGGAGGCGCCGATGTGCTCCGCACGCACTCGCTGGTGTTCGGAAATCTCGACGCGGTTTCCTACTTCCATTGATAAACTTCGAACATGGCTCAGCCCATCTACGAAATCGGCGAGGGACCCGCGACGCGGGTGAGTTTGTCGCTGCCGGAGGGTACGGCCGAGGCCATCCGGCAACGGGTAGGGAAACGAGAGTTCTCGGCCTTCGTCACCTCTGCGGTCGAACGTGAGCTACGGGGGCTACTGCTCGACGAGTATCTGGCCGACTACGAGAATCGCCACGGTCGGCTGTCGGATGCGGATCGGCAGCAAGCCTTCGACCGATTCGAGCAGGCCCTGACGGGCGAGACGCCGTGGCCGGACGAAGACTGAAGGCGGCTGCCCGTTCGCAGAACTCGGCGCAGGGCACGCTGGTGCTCGATTGTGAAGGACTCTCGCGTTTCGTGGCGGACGAACCGGCCATCGTCGCGCTGATCGCCGAGGCTCGCAGGCGTCGCATGGAAGTGGTGATCAGCGCCCTCACGATCATCGAAGCAACGCACGACAAGACCGACAGAGCTCGGCTGTCGTGGCTGCTGTCGATCCTGCGAGTGGAACCTGCCGAGGAGGCGAGTGCCAAGGCGGCATCTCGGCTGCTGCTCGAGACCGGATTGCACGGTCACAAATACGCCATCGACGCGGTGGTCGCCGAACTCGCGATGCGGCAGCCTCAACCGGTGGTCCTCATGACGTCCGACCCGTCGGACATGAGCACCCTGTGCGGTGAGGCGGTACGCATCATCCCGCTGTGACCGAATTCGACTCGCCGAGGGCCGCTGCGGGGCGGGCGGGCGTGTTGTCGTTAGATTGGGGCCGAACGGATCGGTCGTGACGCGAGATTGGCCCGCAGGGAGGCGGGTTCGCGGCGCGGCGCGGGAATACCGTTGTGACGCAACGTGCCACGCGAGATGAGTCGCGTGGTCATGTGGGGTGGGTTGAAACTATGACCTTTACCTCACTGGCCACGCGGGGTGGTGGCACGGTCATACGATCCGGGGCTGACATATGCGGGAAGGCGAGTAAGCCATGGATCGAAATGCGTTCGTCGAAGTGATGAACGAGGCGAGCGGCATGCTGGAAGCCGGGCGGGCGGAGGAGGCGCTGGCGCGACTGACGGTGTTCGACGACGGGCTGGCCGTGGCGCCCGAGCCGAAGGATTACGGCTGGATCGTGTCCTACCGCTTCCGATCCGCCTTCGCCGCGGGCGATTACGCCCAGGCCCTGCACCTGGCCGAACACGGACCGGCCCGCTTCCCGGCCGACATCCCGCCCGCCACCCTGGCCACCATGTACTCGATGGCCGTCGAGGCCGCCACCCAGCAGGGCCTGCCCGACAGCGCGGTGCTCATGGCCGACCGCTGCATCGACCTGCGGCGCGGGCACGGCGAGCACGCCGAGGTGCTGATGGCCGCCATGACCGCCTGCACTCTGCTCGGTGACCTCGAAAGACACGACCTCGCAAGCAGATACGCCCAGCTGCTGATCACCGAGGGCGTCGGGCACGACGACTACCGCGGATACGGCTACTACGCGCTGTGCGCCGCCATCGAAGAGGGCGTCGGGGGTCATCTGATCGACACGTTGCGCGCCGGGCGGGAATGGCTGGAGAGCCAGGACAACGAGTTCGCCCGGGTCGCACTGGAATACCTGCAGAGCGCGCCCGCGCTGCGCGAACCGCTCGCGGTCAACCTGGATCTGGCGGACCCGCTGGGCAACGGGGTGCCGCTCTCGGATCCGCTCGGTGCGCCGCAGCCGCTGGACAATTCGGTGCCGCCGGGTCCGCTGGAGGGCGCGGTGCCCCCCGGTCCGCGCAACGGCGTGCCGTTTCCCGATCCGGCCGCCGCGCCCTACGCGATGCCGACCCCCGATGTCATGCCGGCCCCCGACGCCATGCAGACCCAGTACCTGCACATCGGGGACGGTGTACCGCACACCGTGGCCGGGCCCCCGCAGCCGCCCGCCGAAATGCTCGCCGGCGGCGAGACCGCCGACGCCCTCATGGACGCCAATCGCCCCGGCATCGCCGCGGCCGCCTACCGGGCCCTCATCGACGACGCCGTCAACACCGGCCGCCCCGACCCGCTCATCATGGGCAAGGCCACCCTGGGCCTGCTCACCGCCCTGATCTTCGACAACCGGGTCGGCGAGGCGCATTCGGTGTGGGTCGACGAGCACGGCCCCACCTACCTCGGCGTCTGGTCCCTCGAGAACGGCCAGACCTCCGTCCACGACGCCATCGCCTACAACCTGGTCGCGGCGTTCCTGCACTCGCTCAGCACCGGCGACCCCAATGCCGCCAATCACGCCGTCGACGCCCTCATGAGCCGAAACGTGGAGTGGGCCTACGAGAACGACCCCCAGGCCGTCCCCGCCATGATCAACACCTGGCGCCGCCACCTGCTCGAAATCCACAGTGGCGAACCGGCCCCGGAATACCGCTGGCAACTCACCCAGGCCGAACAGCGCTGGGGCCACCCGATTCCCGAGGGCGGCCTCTACTGGATGCGCCCCTACCGCTGGGTCGACTGGGTCTGACCCGTCACCGCCTACGCTGACGGCATGGCAGAGACCGAGATCTGGCACAACCCCAAGTGCTCCAAGAGCCGCACGGCCAAGGCGGTCCTCGACGAATCCGGCACCGGTTACGTCGAACGCCGCTATCTCGACAATCCGCCCTCGGCCCCCGAAATCCGCTCGGCCCTGGCCAAACTGGGCCTCGAACCCTGGCAGATCACCCGCACGGCGGAGGCCGAAGCCAAGGAGCTGGGCGTCTCGGCCTGGGGTAGGACCCCCGCCGACCGCGACCGCTGGATCGACGCCCTCGCCACCCACCCCCGCCTCATCCAGCGCCCCATCGTCTTCACCGCCGACGGCCGCGCCTTCGTGGCTCGCGACGACGAATCCCTGAACGAACTCCGCTGATCAGCGGGGTTGACCCGCGCTCGCACGGCTGGTGACGTCCGTCTGAATCGGTTGCACCGGGCCGGAATTCGCAGTCGGTAGCGGGTCCGGGGCGGTGTGGCCGGGACGTGCATCAGCCGCGTCATCGTGGAAACCGTCTGCACGGCACTGTGCCGACGGCGATGGTTCTCAGTCGGCGCGTGCTACGCCAGCTTGAAGACCGGGAAACCCGGGGCGATTTCCGTCAGTTCGGCGTCGGTGGCGTTCTTGGTGACGCCCTCGAAGAAGCGGCCGACCTCCCAGCCCCAGCGGTCGAGGTAGGCGCGCAGGACGGGGAGTTTCTCGGCGTCGGGGAGTTCGGTGGCGGTGAAGGACTCGTGCTTGCGGCCCAGGCGGATCTCGCCGGAACCGGCGACGCGCAGGTTGCGGACCCACTGGGTGTGGCCGCGGGGTGCGACCAGGTAGCGGGCGCCGTCGTCGGTGGTGAGGACGTTGACGAGGGTGGTTCGCCATTCGCCGGACTTACGGCCGCGCACGGCCAGCAGGCGGCCGCCCGCGATATCGATGCCGAGCTTGGGAATCCAGTTGGCGATGCGGTTGAAGGCCGGGTCCAGGCCGGTGGGGCCGAGGTAGCGGGTGGCGGCGGAGTGGGCGTCCATGGTGACTTCCTTCGATCTTGGAGAGCGGTGCTCTCTGTTGTGAACAGTGTGCACGCAGGGCTGATCGGAAGTCAAGAGCAGTGCTCTCGAAATATGGCAGTGATCCGATTCGTGGCAGACTGTCGGAATGAGCGTGCCCCGTACCGCCCGCGAGCGGGCCCGAGCCGAGATCACCCGCGAGATCACCGATGCCGCGCGGCGGCAGCTGGCCGAATCGGGTGCGCCCGCGCTGTCGCTGCGGGCCATCGCGCGGGAGCTGGGGATGGTGAGTTCGGCGCTGTACCGGTACTTCCCGAGCCGCGACGAACTGCTGACCACCTTGATCATCGAGGCGTACAACGCGCTCGGCGACACCGCCGAGCGCGCGGCGGCAGGCCCGGGCACCCCGCGCGAACAGTGGCGGGCGGCCTCGAATGCCGTGCGGGACTGGGCAATCGCGCACCCGCACGAATACGCGCTGGTGTACGGGTCGCCGGTGCCGGGATATCACGCTCCGCAGACCACCGTCGGGCCCGCCTCCCGGACGCCGATCGCGCTGCTGGCAATCGTGTATCGGGCCTGGGAAGCGGGCACATTGAACGCTCCCGTGGACACCCTCTCCCCGGAGCTCTCGGCGCAGTCGGCGAATATCGCGGCCCTGATCGCTCCCGGCCTGCCGGAATCGGCGGTGGCGCGGTCGTTCATCGCGCTGACCCAGCTGTTCGGCATGGTGACCTTCGAACTGTTCGGTCAGCTCGACAACAGCATGGATCCGGCTGGACCGTTCTTCGACCATTCGGTGGCGGCCATGGCCGACTACATCGGGCTCTCGGAATAACCCGCCGGATACCGCCGGACTACATCGGGAACGGTGGCGCGCCGATTCCGGCGATCCGCAGATTCCCCCAGGGATCGCGCTCCTGGAGTATGCCCGGCGCGGGTGCGCTGCCGGGCACCGTCAGGAAGACCTGCCCGCGACCGGGATCGGGCAGTTCCGCCGCGCCCGCCGCGGAAACCCGCCCGTACCAGTGGAACAGGCCATCGGTCGGATCCAGATGACCCGTCAGCGCCACCCGCACGGCCACCTCCGCACCCGGCGCGTCCAGCAGCGCGGGACCCGAATAATCCGGCGCAGGTTCGGGATCGGTGAACGCGGCCTGCGGGTCGTCGGCCGCGTACTTGCCGCGCCGGGCCCGCCGCCACCTCACAGCAGCCCTCGCCGCCGCCAGATGCGCTTGCCGACCGGCCCGATCAGACCCTGCTTGTCCAGGAACGCACCGAGATTCGCGGCACCCAGGCCGAGCGCACGCCGCGAATGCGGGTTGTTCCGTGCCATGGCTCGCGCCGCCTTCCCGTCCTCGAGGCCCGCCCGCGCGTACATGTGCCAGTTCGTCAGCAGGTAGACGAACAGGGGAGCGGCCACCGCGACACACAGTCGCGTGTAGCGCAATTCGGCCCTCGACATGGTCGGCACCCGGTGCGCCAGGGCATCTCGCGCGAACCCGATGTGGCGCGCCTCCTCGGTGACGTGAATCCGCATGGCGCGCGCCACCAATGGCTGCAACTGCGGATCGTCGAGGGTGCGGCGCTGTAGCGCGTCGAAGATCTCCTCGCCCACCAGCGCGCCCACCCACACCATCGCGCCCTGCAGGAACAGCTGCAGCGAGGCGATGGTCCAGCGCTCCCAGCGATTCGGCCAGTACGGCCGGGCCCCGATACGGTCGATGAGCTTGCCGAACATCATCATGTGCCGGCACTCGTCGCCCATCTCGGTGAGCGTGTAGTGCGCGTGCCGCGAGGTCGGATCGCTCGCCATGAGCTCGCGCAGCAGCAGCCGGTTGAGCAGGTTCTCGAACCAGATGCCCACCGAGAGCACATTGGCCAGTTCCTCGCGCGACAGTTCGCGCCGCTGCGCGGGCGTCATGGATTCCCAGAGCGGAGTGCCGTAGAGCGAGAGCAGTTCGGGCGGAAGGAAGAGCTTGTCCGGATCCAGCGGTGCGTCCCAGTCCATATCGACCACCGGGTCATAGGACTTCTTGACCGATCCGGTCAGCAAACGCTGGGCGAAGGATTCGCGGGCGGAGGGTGCGAGGGTCGCGGGCGTGGTGACGGCGTTGTCTCCCATGACAGCTCCTGAGATGTTACTGATACACGCTGTTACACTCAGATTAGTGGTACACACTGTCTCGGTCAACGATGGGATGAGTATCGTGAGCCGAGTGACCGGCACCCGACGCAGACCCGCGCAGCCGTCCCCGCGGGACCGAGAACCCGCCGCCGACGGCCGCAGTACCCGCTGGGACGGCCACAAGGCCCGCCGCCGCACCGAGATGCTCGACGCCGCGCTCTCCGTCATCGAGGAGAACGGCACCGAGATCTCCGTCCAGCAGATCGCCGATCGCCTGCGGGTGCCGCGCCCGGTCGTCTACCGGCACTTCGACGGTCGCGCCGATCTCGACGACGCCATCCGCCGCCACATCGTGGAATCGCTGATGGCCGAACTGCTCCCGCGCCTGCAACCCGAGGGCACCGTGCGCGAACTGGTGCGCGGGGCGGTCGGCACCTATGTCGGCTGGGTCGAGCGGCACCCCAACCTGCACCGCTTCCTGGCCGCCGCCGACCCGCACGGCGAATCCGCCACCGTGCTGGCCGGGGCCCGCGACCGCATCGGCGGCCGGCTGGCCGACCTGTTCGCCGACACCCTGCAGCGCTTCGGTATCGACCGGAACCGGGCCCGGCCCATGGCCTTCGGCACCGTCGGCTTCGTCGACGGGGTGGTCAACAGCTGGCGCGCGGCGCCCACGCTGAGCTCCGAGCAAGTCGAGGGCATCCTCACCGAATCGGTGCTTTCCCTGCTCGAGGGCAATGCCCGCAGCTTGGATGTGCCGCTCACCCGCGATACGGTGGTCGCCGACCTGTACTCCCGGACGGAGGCCGCGCGTGTGTGAATCCTTGGGCGCGAGGCTGATTCGCGCGACCGTGCTGACCGGCATCGGCTGTGCCCTGCTGGCCCCCGGCATCGCGGCCGCCGATACCGACCTGCCCGAGGGTCTGCACTGCGATGTCCTGGACTGCAGCAACGACACCGATCGCGACTACGTGGTCTCCGGCCACATCCAGTGCGAGTACACCGACCCGGACGGCGGCGGCTCCTCCGGCAGCGAGCAGTTCATCGATATCGTCCCGGCGCACAGCCGGTATCGGCTCTCGGGTTGTATCGACGGTCAGGCACCGTTTCTGCGGTCCATCGAGGATGTCGAGTGACCGCGCACCGGAAGGTCAGCGGCCGGTCAGTGCGCGACAACTGCGATTCCACAGCCATTCGACCGGTCCGCGCTCGAAGCGCCGCAGCCAGCAGTGGGCGAAGCTCAGCATGAGCGCGCAGACCAGGACGTAGATTCCGGCCGTGAACGGCACCCGGGCATCGGCCGACACCAGCCCGGCCAGTCCCAGGCCCCAGCCGTAGCACAGGAATCCGGCCACCAGATTCTGAAGGATGTAGCAGCTCAACGCCATTCGGCCCACCTCACCGAGGCGGCGGCCCACCCAGCCCGGGCCGGGGCGGTGGGCGTAGATCTCGGCGACCAGGGCCAGCAGGCCCAGCGAGACCAGTGGAGCGGTGCCATAGCGGGCCGGCAGGATCAGGTCCCCGCCGAACATGCCCAGCAGCAGATCGATCGGCGCACCGACGGCGAAGCCGATCACCATGAGGCGCTTGCGGATTCGCGCGCCCTCGGGTTGGAAGATCCCGGCCCGGAACAGGCGCGCGCCCAGCAGGAACAGCGCGATCGACATCGGGAAGATGAAGATCGGTTCGAGCCGGAACAGCAGCACGTGCTCCCAGCGGAACACGACCAGATCCCAGAACGAGCCGTCCGCATAGGGATTCGGATCCAGCGTGGTGCGGCCGCCGGAATCGCCGGAGGGGCCGAAGGCGATCGCCAGCACGATGAGCGAGAGCATCGCCAGGTGGATGCCCGCCGCCACGATCAGCCACCGCCGCTGCGCCTTCGGGCTCGTCGCCAGGATGATCGCCACCACCAACCTGGTGAGCGCGTAGCCCATCAGCACATCGAACTCGGCGACGAAGAAGAAATTCACCAGCCCGTCGAGCAACAGCAACCCCGCCCGCACCGGATACCCGCCCGGCCAGGCCCGGCCGCCCCGCACCGCCGATCGCTGCTGAATGGCCAGCCCGATCCCGAACATGATGGTCAGCAGCCCCAGGCACTTCCCCTGCGCCAGCTGCTGCAGAAACCGCTCTATCCACAACCAGGCCCCGTGCGGTTCGTCACCGCGGGAGATATATCCGAGCAGCCCTTCGGTATTGGTGAAGATCCAGACATTGGTCCCCAGCGTCCCCAGGATGGCGATGCCGCGCAGCACATCCAATGCCGCCAGCCGTGCCGAAGCAGGCTGGGCGGGAACGGAATTCGGGTCGTCGGCGACCTGGGAGGCCGAGTGCGCAGGGTGCTGGACGGAAGCCGATTCGACCATGACGGTCATTGTGCGGTCGCGGCTCGTCGGCGCGGATCGCCCGCGAGGACTACCCGGCGTCAGACTCACGAATGACCCCAACCCGGACAGTCCACCCGCGTCCGGGCGTGCCTTTCGCCTAGGCTCGAACCCATGCAGCGCATCATCGGAATCGAGGTCGAGTACGGCATTTCGACGCCTACCGAGCCGTCGGCCAACCCGATTCTCACGTCCACCCAGGCGGTGCTCGCCTACGCCGCGGCCGAGGGCGTGCCGCGCGCCAAGCGCACACGCTGGGATTACGAGGTGGAATCGCCGTTGCGCGACGCGCGCGGTTTCGATCTCGGACGGCTCAACGGGCCCGCCCCGGTGATCGACGCCGACGAGGTCGGGGCGGCGAACATGATCCTCACCAACGGGGCTCGCCTCTACGTCGACCACGCCCACCCCGAATACTCCGCGCCCGAGGTGACCGATCCCCTCGACGCGGTCATCTGGGACAAGGCCGGTGAACGCGTCATGGAGGCCGCCGCCCGCTACGCCTCCAGCGTGCCCGGCGCGCCGCGCATGCAGCTCTACAAGAACAATGTCGACGGCAAGGGCGCCTCCTACGGCACCCACGAGAACTACCTGATGAGCCGCGAGACCCCGTTCAACCAGATCATTCTCGGGCTGACGCCGTTCTTCGTGTCGCGCCAGGTGGTGTGCGGTTCGGGTCGCGTGGGCATCGGGCAGTCCGGTGACCAGCCCGGTTTCCAGCTGTCCCAGCGCGCCGACTACATCGAGGTCGAGGTCGGCCTGGAGACCACGCTCAAGCGCGGCATCATCAACACCCGCGACGAGCCGCACGCCGACGCGGACAAGTACCGCCGCCTGCACGTCATCATCGGCGACGCCAACCTCGCCGAATGGTCCACCTACCTCAAGGTCGGCACCACCGCGCTGGTGCTGGACCTGATCGAGGCGGGCGAGGACCTCTCCGACCTCCAGCTGGCCCGCCCGGTCACCGCCGTGCACACCATCAGCCACGACCCGAGCCTGCGCGCCACCGTCGCGCTGTCCGACGGCCGCGAGCTGACCGGTCTTGCGCTGCAACGCATCTACCTCGACCGGGTGGAAAAGTTCATGGACCGCACCGGAAACGACGACGAGCGCACCAAGGACGTCATCGAGAAGTGGGCCCACGTGCTGGACCTGCTCGAGCGCGACCCCCTGGAAACCGCCGACCTGCTGGACTGGACCGCCAAACTGCGCCTGCTGGAAGGCATGCGCAACCGCGAGGGCCTGTCCTGGGCGGCCCCCAAACTGCACCTGGTCGACCTGCAGTACTCCGATGTCCGCCTGGACAAGGGCCTCTACAACCGCCTGGTGGCCCGCGGCTCCATGCAGCGCCTGGTCACCGAGCAGCAGGTGACCGATGCCATGACCAACCCGCCCACCGACACCCGCGCCTACTTCCGCGGCGAATGCCTGCGCCGCTTCGGCGCGGATATCGCGGCCGCCAGCTGGGATTCGGTGATCTTCGACCTGGGCGGCGATTCCCTGGTCCGCATCCCGACCCTGGAACCCCGCCGCGGAACCAAGTCCCACGTCGGCAAACTTCTGGACGGCGTCCACACCGCCTCGGAGTTGGTGCAGCAGCTGACCCATTAGGAGTGCTGAGAAGGGGTACGCGGTGGAAACCGCGTACCCCTTCTTCGTGTCCGCGACATGGCCTAGAAGAGATCGCGGCAACAGCACAATGACGTTTAATCCGGCATGTTGTCCGCTCGGCTGGGTACTGTTGGGGGCACGAGCATCGGATCTTCTCCGGTGCTCGCCGATGATCACAGAGGAGGTCGGCTGCTATGGCACAAGAGCAGACCAAGCGCGCCGGTGGCGGCGACGAGGACGAGGGCCCGGTCGGCGACGGCGGGGCGGGACAGGAGCGTCGCGAGAAGCTGGCGGAGGAAACCGACGACCTGCTCGACGAGATCGATGACGTCCTCGAGGAGAACGCGGAGGACTTCGTCCGCGCCTACGTGCAGAAGGGCGGCCAGTGACCCAAGGTGACCCCCTGCGGCTCCAGTTGGGGTTCGCCCAATCCTCTTTCTCCGAGTACCTGCGTCTGCACGCTCCGGAATTGTTGCCCGGCAATGGAATCGGGTCGAACGGCACGCACCCCCATCCGGGCGTGCCGTCCGATATCGCTCCGCACGGCACCACCATCGTCGCGGTCAGCTACCGCGGCGGTGTGCTGATCGCCGGTGACCGGCGCGCCACCCAGGGCAACCTGCTGGCGCAGCGTGACATCGAGAAGGTGTACATCACCGACACCTACTCGGCGGCGGGCATCGCGGGCACCGCGGGCATGGCGATCGAGATGATCCGCCTGTTCGCGGTGGAGCTCGAGTACTACGAGAAGATCGAGGGCGTCCCCCTCACCTTCGACGGCAAGTCCAACAAACTGTCGAAGATGGTGCGCGACAACCTCCCCGCGGCCCTGCAGGGCCTCGCGGTGGTGCCGCTGCTGGTCGGCTACGACCCGGACGCGCAGGACCCGGACCGCTCCGGGCGCATCGTGTCCTACGACGTGGTCGGCGGGCGCAGCGAGGAGCGTTTCGGGTACACCGCGGTGGGGTCGGGTTCACTGTTCGCCAAGTCGTCGTTGAAGAAGACCTACGCGCGCGGCCTGGATCAGGACCGGGCGCTGCGGATCGCGATCGAATCGCTCTTCGACGCCGCCGACGACGACACCGCCACCGGCGGTCCGGACACGATGCGCAACATCTATCCGACCGCCATCGTGATCGACGCCGAGGGCTCCGAGATTGTGACCGAGGAGCGGCTCAAGGAGATCACGCGGGCCATGGTGGAGGAGCGGGCCGCGCTGGCGGCAGAGGGGATCGGCGAAGCATGACACTGCCGTATTACGCGTCGGCCGAACAGATCATGCGCGACAAGACCGAACTCGCGCGCAAGGGCATCGCGCGCGGTCGGTCGGTCGTCGTGCTGGTCTACGACAAGGGCGTGGTGTTCGTGGCCGAGAACCCCTCGGCCACCCTCCACAAGATCAGTGAGTTGTACGACCGGGTGGGTTTCGCCGCGGTTGGTAAGTACAACGAGTTCGAGGCGCTGCGCCGCGGCGGCATCCTGCAGGCCGACCTGCGCGGATACCAGTTCGACCGCCGCGACGTGACCGGCCGCTTCCTGGCCAACCTGTACGCGCAGAGCCTCGGCACCATCTTCACCGACCAGCTCAAGCCCTACGAGGTGGAGATCTGCGTCGCGGAGGTGGGCTACCCGGAGCAGTCCACCAATTCGGTCCTCTACCGGATCAACTTCGACGGATCCATCGTCGACGAACGGGAATTCGTGGTGATGGGCGGCAATACCGACCCGATCACCACCGCCCTCAAGGCTTCCTACAAGCCCGGCCTCGATCTGCATTCGGCCGTCACCACGGCGGTGGCCGCGCTGCAGAAGGCCGTCCCCGAGGGGGACAAGGACAAGGCCCGCACCCTGGGCGTCGCCTCCCTCGAGGTGGCCACCCTCGAACAGGGCCGCCCCCGCCGCGCCTTCCGCCGCATCCAGGGCGCGGCCCTGCAACAGCTGATCACCGGCAAGACCCCGACCGCCAAAGCGGCGGCGGAGGCCGACAAGCCGTCGAGCGGCGATCCGTCGTAAACCCCTGCGGCTCACGCAAATCCCGTCTTCCGGGCTGAGGCTCCTTTGCACTCGCTCCCAGAGTGCAAAGGAGCCTTGCCATTTCGGCCGGGTTCACGGTCGCTGCTAGGCTCGGTCCGACAAGATCATCATGGCTATGGGGGTGGGTTGTGTATCGACTGTGGCGGCTGCCCGTCGCGTTCGCAGCGATCTTCGCGGGCGGCGCCGTCGGTCAGGCGACGGCGATGTGGCTCGGCATCGTTGTGCTTCTCGTGATTCTGGTCGGTGGAATCATGTTCGAGAACAAGGTCCTTCGCCGAAGATGAGGTGACTGCTAGGCGTCGGCCGGAGCAGTCGAGGGGCGCGTACCGGGCTTCTTCGCAGCGCCTTTCATGGCCAGGCCGCGACCGGCCGGA
>NZ_BJWY01000162.1 GCF_007990715.1 Nocardia seriolae NBRC 15557
GTACTAGACCTAGGAGTGTTACGTGTGGAAACGCTGGGTTAATAATTGGTATAGACCAATCCTGTGTACGCTGGGGCCATGGACACGAGGGAGGCCACCGGGGTGGAGAGCCGCCTGCCGAAGTCGTATCGGGTGCGCGCGGAACTGGAGACGCTGCTCGCCGAACTCTCCGAGGGCGACCCGCTGCCGTCGGAACGCGAACTGGCCCTGCGCTGCGGCGTGGCCCGCGAGACGGTGCGGCAGGCGGTGCGGGAACTGCTGGTGGAGGGCCGGATTCGCCGCCAGGGTCGCGGCACCGTGGTCTCGCGCCCGAAGATGGTGCAGCCCTTGACCTTGCGCTCCTACACCGAGGGCGCGATCAAGTTCGGCCGCAAGCCGGGCCGTCTGCTCGTGGACTGGCCCGATGTCCCGGCGGACGCGGATCTGGCCCGCGATCTCGCGGTCGAGCCCGGCACCATGGTCATGCACCTCGAGCGCATCCTGCTCGCCGACGGGGAGCGCATCGGACTCGAGAGCACGTGGATGCCGTTGGACCGCTTCGCCGTACTGCGCGAGTTCTACAACCCGGAGACCTCGCTCTACGCCGCCACCCGCGGTATGGGCGTGGTGTACGCGGTGGCCACCGAGCGCATCGAAACCGTGCTCGCCTCACCGCGCGAGGCGGCACTGCTGGAATGCACGACCGCATTGCCGATGCTGTTGTTGCACCGGCGCAGTATCGATGGCGAGGGCAGGCCGATCGAACTCGTGCGTTCGCTCTATCGCGGCGATCGCATTGCGTTCCAGGCGAAATTGACCGATTACTGATCGGTAATCGAAAAAGGTTGTGGGCGAGGCGTATCGGCCGGTGTTGACCGGCCGATACGCGTTTCTCACGGCGTGAAGGGCCGCACCTCACTCGTGGAACTGGAAACGCCACGCCTGATAGGGGTTGTTGACGTCGAGCGGACGCAGTGCCAGCCGCGGTGGATAGATGCGGAGCAGGCTGTTATCGAGGGCGAGTTCGACGCCGTCGACCGGGCCGCCGGGCACGACGATATGGAAGGTGAACGGCTGGGACGCCTGGTAGAGCGCCCATTCGCACTGCTTGCCGGTGGCGAGGACCGGCATGTTGACCCCCAGGTCGCCTTCCGTGCCCAGGAAGCCCATGTTCTTCACATTGCGCAGGCTGACATTGCCGTTGGCGAGTTCCTCCAACGTGAATTCCTGCTCGCCGGGATTACCGGTCGGGGGCAGCAGCATGGCAATGGTGGGCAACTCGTTGTCCATCACGGTAATCAGTTGCTCGACCGGGCGACTGATGCTGTAGACGCCCGTTGGGATAGGTGCCATCGCAAACCGACTTCCGCCGCGCGCGAATTACACACGGCGCGCGGCACTTTCGATTGACATGGGGAGTGCAGCTGCGTCCCCCACCCTAGTCCCCGCGCCGTGCGAATTCCGGCAAATCGGTTGTTGATCAGCCTGAAACTGAACTGCGACAACGCAATCGGATTACGGTCCGGTTGGTATTCGAAGGCGTAGGTGGCATTCGACGGCGTCAGCGCACCTGCGGAGCCACCTTCTCGCCCAGCAATTCGATATTGCGCAAGACCTTTTCGTGCGGCAATGTGCCGACGCTGCTGTGCAGCATGAATCGATCCAGGCCGAGCGTATCGCGGGTATTCGCGATCTTCTCCGCCACGTGGTCGGGCGTGCCCACGAACAGCGAACCGCTCTGCGAGCGCAGGGCATCGAACTGCTGCCGGGTCATCGGACCCCAGCCCCGCTCGCGCCCGATGCCGGACATGGCCCGCGCGTAGGAGGCGTAGAAGTCCTCCACCGCTGCCTTGTCGGTCTCGGCGACATAGCCGTGCGCGTGCACCGCCACCGGCTGTGGCTCGTGCCCGCCCTGCTCGAGCGCCCGGTGGTACAGCTCCACCAGCGGCTTGAACCGCGCGGGCTGTCCGCCGATGATCGCGATGGCCAGCGGCAGGCCCAGAAGTCCGGCGCGGACCACCGATTCGGGGCTGCCGCCCACCGCGATCCACACCGGCAGCGGCCGGTGCTCGGTACGCGGATAGACGATGGCGTCCGTCAACGGCGCGCGGAACTTGCCGGACCAGGTGACCGGTCCCTCCTCGCGGATCTTCAGCAGCAGCGCCAGCTTCTCCTCGAACAGCTCGTCGTAGTCGGCGAGGTCGTAACCGAACAGCGGGAAGGATTCGATGAACGATCCGCGCCCGGCCATCAGCTCGGCGCGCCCGTTCGAGAGCCCGTCCAGGGTCGAGAAGTCCTGGAACACCCGTACCGGATCGTCGGAGCTGAGCACGGTCACCGCGCTGGTGAGCTGAATCCGCTCGGTCCGCGAGGCGATGGGCGCCAGCACCATGGCGGGGGAGGAGGCCGCGAAATCCTCGCGGTGATGCTCGCCCACGCCGTACACGTCCAGCCCGGCGCGCTCGGTGGCCACCGCTTCCTCGACCACCTGCCGCAGTCGCTCACCCGCGCTCGGCACCGGCCCGTCGCCGCCCACCGGATGTGTTTCCGCGAATGTCGTGAGCCCAAGTTCCACGGCCGCAGCCCCTCTCGAGTCTTGTTTCCAAGTCAACTAGGAACTTAAACGGACCGCAGTCCGGAAAGATTCCCGGGCGGGGGGACCTGGGAATCTCACCATCCGGACCGGCAGATACCCTGGACCCATGTCTGTGCGGACCCGCAAGCCTCTCGTACCCGGTACGCAGTCGCCCATCCGTGAGGTGCCCAAGGGCATCGAACGCCCCGAATACGTCTGGAAGAAGACCGCCAACGAGGGACACGAGCCCTGGGTGCAGACGGCCGAGACCATCGAGAAGATGCGGATCGCCGGCAAGATCGCCGCGCAGGCGCTGGAGGAGGCGGGCAAGGCCGTCGCTCCGGGCGTCACCACCGACGAGTTGGACCGGATCGCGCACGAGTACATGTGCGATCACGGCGCGTACCCGTCGACGCTGGGCTACAAGGGTTTTCCGAAGTCCTGCTGCACCTCGCTGAACGAGGTCATCTGCCACGGCATTCCGGACTCGACGGTCATCGAGGACGGCGACATCGTGAACATCGACGTGACCGCCTACATCGACGGCGTGCACGGCGACACCAACAAGACCTTCCTCGCCGGTGACGTGGACGAAGAGGTGCGGCTGCTGGTCGAGCGCACCGAGGAAGCCACCATGCGGGCGATCAAGGCGGTCAAGCCCGGCCGCGCGCTCAATGTGATCGGCCGCGTGATCGAGGCCTACGCCAACCGCTTCGGCTACGGCGTGGTCCGCGACTTCACCGGCCACGGCGTCGGCCCGACCTTCCACTCCGGCCTGGTCATCCTGCACTACGACCAGCCCGCCGTGGAGTCGGTCATCGAGCCCGGCATGACCTTCACCATCGAACCCATGATCAACCTGGGCGGCATCGACTACGAGATCTGGGACGACGGCTGGACCGTGGTCACCAAGGACCGCAAGTGGACCGCCCAATTCGAACACACTCTCGTCGTCACCGACGAAGGCGCAGAAATCCTGACTCTCCCGTGAACATCGCAATGCCCCAGCGGGGCACCCGAACCCGTGCCGTCGGCTCCCGCGGCCCCCGCCGCCGCACCACGCGCGTCCTCCCGCCCAACCCCCGCGACGAGGGCCTGGGCGTCATGCGCGCCACCATGCGCCGCCATGTCGAACTGGCAGCGGGCCGCCAGCCCGAACCAGACGAAAGCCTCCCCGCGACCGACGACGCCCACGCCAACGCGGGCCGCGACGCCTACACCAGCAGCGGCCGCGACCACTACGTCTACCGCCCCCGAGCGGAGTACAGCGCGCGGTGAAAGGCGCGCTGCTCGTCGCCGGGACCACCTCGGACGCGGGGAAAAGCGTTGTCGTAGCAGGACTCTGCCGATTGCTGGCGCGGCGCGGGGTGCGCGTCGCGCCGTTCAAGGCGCAGAACATGTCCAACAACTCCGTGGTGACGCTCGATGGCGGGGAGATCGGGCGGGCGCAGGCTTTGCAGGCTCGGGCCTGTGGGCTGGAGCCGAGTGTGCGGTTCAATCCGGTGTTGTTGAAGCCGGGCAGTGATCGGCGGTCGCAGCTTGTGGTGCGGGGCAAGGCGATCGACAGCGTGGGGGCCAAGGATTACTTCCGGCATCGGACGGAGTTGCGGGCCATTGTGGCCGAGGAGTTGGCCTCGCTGCGGGACGAATTCGATGTGGTGATCTGTGAGGGGGCCGGGTCGCCCGCCGAGATCAATTTGCGGGCAACGGATCTGGCGAACATGGGGCTGGCTCGGGCGGCGGAGCTGCCGGTGGTGCTGGTGGGGGACATCGATCGCGGGGGTGTGCTGGCGCATCTTTTCGGGACCGTGGCGATTCTGGAACCCGAAGACCAGCAACTGATTTCCGGGTTCATCGTCAACAAGTTCCGGGGCGATGTGGATCTGCTGCGGCCGGGGGTGGATCAGCTCACGGAGCTCACCGGGCGACCCACGCTGGGGGTCATCCCGTTCGCGGACGAGCTCTGGATCGATGCCGAGGACTCGCTCGGCACCGTGGCGGACGCGCCGGTCGGGCGTCCGGCCCCGCCGCTGGGCGGGCAGTGGCTGACCGTCGCCGCCATCCGGCTGCCGCGCATCTCCAACTCCACCGATGTGGAGTCCCTCGCGTGCGAGCCGGGCGTCGCCGTGCGCTGGGTGAGCGACCCGTCACGGCTGGCCGGGGCCGACCTGGTGGTCGTGCCGGGCAGCAAATCCACCGTCGGCGACCTGGACTGGCTGCGCCGCACCGGAATCGCGGACGCCCTCACCGCCCGGGCGGCCGCGGGCGGGCCGATCCTCGGTATCTGCGGCGGCTATCAGATGCTGGCCCGCACCATCGTCGACCCCGTCGAATCGGCCGCGGGCACCGTTCCCGGCCTGGGCCTGCTGGATCTGGAGATCGAGTTCGCCGATCCGAAGGTGCTGCGCCGCTCCGGCGGCCGTGTCCAGGATCATGCGCTGCGTGCGAGTAATGACGATCTCCCCGTGCACGGCTATGAGATCCACCACGGCCGCGTCACCCACTCCGGCGACCGGCCCTGGTTCGAACTGAACGGCGTACCGGAAGGCAGTGTGCGCGAATCGATCTGGGGCACGCACCTGCATGGTGCGTTGGAATCGGACGAGTTTCGGCGCGCCTGGCTGCGTCAGGTGGCCGAGCGGGCGGGGTGGTCGGATTTCGTTGTCGCCGAGGATGTCTCGGTCGCCGAGGTGCGCGCGTCCCAGCTGGATCTGCTGGCCGACCTGCTGGAGAAGCATCTCGACCTCGACGCGCTGGAACGCCTCATCACCGGGGGACCATTGTCGAATGTCCCAAATCTCACCGTCATCAAGTGACTCAGATCACAGCAATCCGCCCGACTCGCGGTCGGCCCCTCCGCGGCTCCTGTAGCGTGAATGACCATGGAATCTCGGCGGATCACGGTCGGTGACCGCGAGTGGGCGGTGCGAATCGGCGGACCCGAAACACGGCACCACGTCCTGCTGCTACCCGATGCGGGCGACCCGGCCGACGTTTACGACCAGGTCTGCGCCCGGCTGCAGACCTCGGACCTGCACACCATCGCGATCGAATCGATCGAGGGCCTCGACGCCACCGCGGTTTTCGCCATTCTCGACCAGCTGAAGGTCCCGTGGGCCAACCTGGTCGGCAGCGGCGCGGGCGCGGATCTGGCCTGGCAGCTGGCCGCGCGCGGCTTCGGCCGCTTCATGAGCCTGATCGCGGCGGGCGGCGGACACCCGGCCGCCCCCGGTACCGACGGCGAGATCCGCGACGCCTCCTGCCCGCCGGTGGAGATCCCCACCACCCTGCTGGCCACCAAGCGCCTGCCGCGCCCGGTGGCCGAGGGTTCCAGCCGGTTCGTCTACGGCGAATTCCGGCTGGTCCCCATGGATGTCACCGATGTGGCCTCCGAAGCGGGCCACGAACTGGCCACCGAAGTGGTGCTACGCACCAGCTTCTGGTGACTTCGCCTGGGTCGTAGCCAGCCACTCCAGCCAGGAATCGAGTTCGGCGAACGCCGCGGTGCGCGGCGTCTCCGCCGACAGGAACACATCGTGGCGCGCACCCTCGATCGGCACGATATTGGTCCGGTCGCCCAGGCAGCCCGACCAGCGCTGGATCTGCTTGACGTCGAGCACCAGATCGGCCAGATCCGCGGCGGGCCCGTACTGCCGCATGAACTTGGTGATCTTGGACCGCAGGATCAGCGCGGGCACCCCGATGTCGAGGCCCTTGTGCAGCCGGGCGTGCCCGCGCCGGATGGCTCGCAGCCAGCCCGCGTGAACCGTGTAGCCGCTCAACGGTTTCCAATCCAGGTTGTAATCCCACTCGCCGGAGACGCTGCGGTGCAGGCTGTCCCCGTACGCGGTGGACACCCCCAGCGGGATCTTGGCGAAGGCCCGCAACCGGCCCAGCCCCTCCAGGATCGGCGTCCCCACCGACCGGTAGTAGCTCGGGCCCTGCAGATCGAACCAGGGGCTGTTGAGTACCAGGCCCGTAATCCCTTGCGCACCAGCGCCTCCCGCGGCCTGCAGCCGGTTGAGCCATAGCGCTGTCACCAGCCCGCCGGTCGAGTGCGCCATGACCAGCACCGGCAGCCCGGTCTCCGCGCGCAGGATCTTCAGCGCGCGGTTCAGCTCCACGTCGTAGAGCGCCAGGTCGCTCACGAAGTGCGGGGTCTGTCCGGCCCGCTGCGAGCGCCCGCATTTGCGCAGGTCCAGCGCATAGAAGGCGTACCCCTGGGCGGCCAGGTGCTGGGCCAGGTGTTCCTGGAAGAAGTAATCGGTGAATCCGTGCACGTACAGCACGGCCCGGGTGGCGACCGGGGCGTCGGCCGGGGTGTAGCGGACCAGCGTGGCGACCACGTCGCCCTCGCCGTCCGGATCTGGTCCCATCGGAATCGTCAGCTGCTGGTAATCGTCGCCCAGCACGTCGGGCTGCCAGGTCTCGGTCGGCCCGGTGGTAGTGGACGTAGGCGCGGCGGTGGATGACGTATCGGAGGTCACAAGCCCAAGATAGACCGCGCCACAAGGCTGTCCATTTGGGAGGGATCTCTCACATTCGGGGATTTCGAAGCGGGATTCGGGAATGGTCAGGGGCAGAATTGAGCTCAAGTGAACGACGGGTAACCTAACTTCCACCTGGTGACCCACAATTGACAAGGAAGTCGACGAACGCCGTGTCGAACGCTGCCACGATTGAAAAGACCGATGTAGTACTCATCGGCGCCGGCATCATGAGTGCCACCCTCGGTGCCTTGCTCCGACAGGTGCAGCCGGACTGGTCGATCAATGTCTTCGAGCGCCTGGACGAGGCCGCCGGGGAGAGCAGCGATCCCTGGAACAACGCCGGTACCGGCCACTCGGCCCTGTGCGAGCTCAACTACACCCCGCGCAACGCCAATGGCGAGGTGGAGATCACCAAGGCCATCGACATCAACGAGCGGTTCCAGGTCTCGCGGCAGTTCTGGTCCTACGCGGTCGAGAACGGTGTGTTCGCCAACCCGTCGAACTTCATCAACCCCATCCCGCACGTGAGCTTCACCCACGGTGCGGACGGCGTCGAATACCTGCGCAAGCGCCACGCGGCGCTGTCGCGGCATCCGCTGTTCGAGGGCATGGAATTCATCGACGACGCAGCCGAATTCAGTGAGCGGCTACCGCTGATGGCCAAGGGTCGCGACTTCTCCGACCCGGTCGGCCTGAACTGGACCGATTCCGGCACCGATATCGACTTCGGCGCGCTCACCAAGGAACTGCTGGCCTACCTGGGCTCCTCCGGCGCGGACATCGCCTTCGGCCACGAGGTGCTCAACCTGAGCAAGCAGTCCGACGGCTCCTGGCTGGTCAAGGTCCGCAACCTGCGCAGCCGCAAGGCGCGCGTGATCAACGCCAAGTTCGTGTTCGTGGGCGCAGGCGGCGGCGCGCTGCCGCTGCTGCAGAAGTCGGGCATCAAGGAGATCAACGGCTTCGGCGGCTTCCCGGTGTCGGGCCTGTTCCTGCGCGCCACCAACCCGAACCTGGTCACCCAGCACGAGGCCAAGGTGTACGGCCAGGCGTCGGTCGGCGCGCCGCCGATGTCGGTGCCGCACTTGGACACTCGCGTCATCAACGGTGAGAAGGGCCTGCTGTTCGGCCCCTACGCCGGCTGGACGCCGAAGTTCCTCAAGGACGGCAAGCTGACCGACCTGATCAAGTCGGTGAAGCCGAACAACCTGTTCTCCATGCTGGGCGTCGGCGTCACCGAGATGGGCCTGGTCAACTACCTGGTCGGTGAGCTGCTCAACTCGCAGGCCGATCGGGTCGGCGCGATGGGCGAGTTCATTCCGCGCGCCGACGGCCGCGACTGGGAGCTGATCGTCGCCGGTCAGCGCGTGCAGGTCATCCGCCGCAAGGGCGTGGGCGGCGTGCTGGAGCTGGGCACCGCGGTCGTCGCGGCCGAGGACGGCACCATCGCCGGTCTGCTCGGCGCGTCCCCGGGCGCGTCCACCTGCGTGAGCGCCATGGTCGACGTGATGAAGAAGTGCTTCCCGCGCGAATTCTCCACGTGGGAGCCGAAACTCAAGGAAATGGTGCCGTCGCTGGGGGTCCAGCTCTCGGAGAACCAGGCCCTGTTCCGCGAGGTGTGGGACTGGTCCAACAAGGCCCTGCAACTGGATTCGGACAACACGCCCAAGCACTCCGGTATCGCTTCTCACGCCTAGATGTGATAGCAAGACGCGATGATGTCAACGGTTGCTCTCAAACGGTCGTGGTCCCAAGACCTGGACACCGCGACGCTGTACAAGCTGTTGAAACTTCGCGTCGAAGTCTTCGTTGTCGAGCAGAAATGCGCCTACCCCGAACTCGATGGGTTCGACCTCCTGCCGGAGACCCGTCACTTCTGGCTCGACGATGAGGGCGAGGTCATCTGCACCCTGCGCCTCATGGAAGAGCACGAGGACGGCGTCAAGTCCTTCCGTATCGGCCGCCTCTGCACCGCCCCCGAGGCCCGCGGCCACGGTTACACGACCCGTCTGCTGCAGGCCGCATTGGCCGAGGCGGGTTCGGCCACGGTCCGCTTGAACGCGCAGACCTACCTGGTCGACATGTACACCAAGCACGGCTTCAAGGTCGACGGCGAGGAGTACATCGAGGACGGCATCCCGCACATCCCGATGCGCCGCGGCTGACCCCGACTCCATACCCGCTCCGAGCGCCCGTCGTGTGATCCATGGCGGGCGCTCGGCGTTTCCGGCGCGGCCCGGCGGTTTCGTCGAAAGGGGCGGGCGGGGGCGGGAAGAGGGGCGCGCATAGAGTTGGGGACGTGTCCGTTTCTCCTGTGGCTTACTCCGAAAGCGTCCGTACGGCCGGTGCTGAGGCCGGGTTTCCGTTCTCCGCGGTGGTGGGGCAGGAGCGGCTGCAGCTGGCGTTGATCCTGTGCGCGGTGCATCCCGGCATCGGCGGGGTGCTGGTGCGCGGGGAGAAGGGGACCGCGAAATCGACCGTGGTGCGCGCGCTGGCGCAGCTGCTGCCGCCGGTCGTGGACGAGTCCGGGGCGCGGCCCGCGCGATTGGTGGAGCTGCCGGTCGGTGCCACCGAGGACCGGGTGGTCGGGTCGCTGGATCTGGAACGCGTGCTGCGCGACGGGGAGCAGGCGTTCAAGCCCGGTCTGCTGGCGGCCGCCCATCACGGCGTGCTGTACGTGGACGAAGTGAACCTGCTGCACGATCACCTGGTGGATGTGCTGCTGGATGCCGCCGCCATGGGGCGGGTGCACATCGAGCGCGACGGCGTCTCGCATACGCATCCGGCGCGATTCGTGTTGGTGGGCACCATGAATCCCGAGGAGGGCGAGCTGCGGCCGCAGCTGCTCGACCGGTTCGGGCTGACCGTGGACGTGGTCGCCTCTCGCGAGGTCGACGTTCGCATGGCGGTGGTCCGCCGCCGCCTGGACTACGAGGCCGATCCGGCCGCCTTCGCCGCCGCCTATGCCCCCGCGGATCGTGAAGTGGCCGAGCGCATTCTGACCGCGCGCGACCGGCTGGCCGACATCACCCTCGACAATGTCGAGCTGCGCCGCATCGCCGCCCTGTGCGCGGCCTTCGACGTCGACGGCATGCGCGCCGACCTGGTGGTGGCGCGCACCGCCACCGCGCACGCCGCCTGGCGTGGGTCGGCCACCGTGACCGAGGCCGACGTCCGCGTGGCCGCCGAACTGGCACTGCCGCACCGCCGTCGACGAGATCCCTTCGACGAACCCGGAATCAGCGAGGAACAACTCGACGAAGCCATGGACAAGGCCGCCGAGGAAGCCGCCCGCGCCGGGGAGGACGACAGCCTGGGAAAAGGTGAAGCGGTCCCGCCGAATGACGGTGCGGGACCGCAGGATCCGGCGAACGGTTCGGCCGAGAATCCCGGCCCGAGTCCGGACGACACCAATTCACCTGCCGCCGGACCGGATTCGCGCGACAGTGCCCCGGACTCCCGGCCGGATGGCCCCGACCTTCCCGACGGCCCGGACGGTGGCCCCGATCATCCCGGCGGCCCGGATTCCCCAGGGGGCGGCCAGAATCCGCCCAACGGGGCGCAGGACAACTCCGGGCGGAACCTTTCCGGCGATCGTCCCGCTCGCGAGGGGCGTGTCGCCGCCCCGACCGCGAGTCTGCCCAAGCCCCCGCGCTGGGAGGTCCCCGGCGTCGGCGAGGGCGCACCCGGCCGCCGTTCCCGCGCCCGCACCCGCCAGGGCCGCGTCGTGCGCCCGACCGATGACACCTCCACCGGCCTGCACCTGCTGGCCACCATCTTCGCCGCGGCCCCCCACCAGTACGAGCGCGGCCGCCTGACGGGCCCGCTGTCCTTCGCCCCCGCCGACCTGCGCGGCGCGTATCGCGAAGGCCGCGAAGGCAACCTGGTCGTCTTCGTGGTCGACACCTCCGGCTCCATGGCCGTCCGAGACCGCCTCTCCGCCGTCACCAATGCCGTCGTGGCCCTGCTGCGCGACGCCTATCAACGCCGCGACAAGGTCGCCGTCATCACCATGCGCGGCGCGGACGCGGAACTGGTCCTCCCCCCGACCTCCTCGGTCGACATCGCCGTCCGTCGCCTGGCAGACCTGCGCACCGGCGGCAAAACCCCACTCGCCCAGGGCCTCCTGAAGGCTCGCGACCTCCTCCGCCGCGAACGAGTCCGCGACCCCCACCGCCGCCCCCTCCTGGTCCTCCTCACCGACGGCCGCGCCACCGGCGGCCCCGATCCGGTCCTCCGCGCCCGCGCCGCCGCCCGCCTCCTCGCCAATGACAAGATCACCGCCATGGTCGTCGACTGCGAACGCGGCATGATCCGCCTGGGCCTGGCCCGGGACATAGCCGCCGAACTCCGCGCCGGCTACCTCCAATTGACCGACCTCACCGGCGATTCCGTCGCGGGCATCGTCCGAGCCACCCGAGCGGCCTGATCGCTGTCCGGGCCGGGAGTCGGCGCGTCACATGCGTATGGCACCGTGAGTCACCGGACAGGTTGGCGTGGAAGGAGCTGGAGACTATGCCCAAGGGTGTGCCGCTGCCGGAGAGCATTCCGGATGACGGGCTGACGACGCGGCAGCGTCGGAATCTGCCCGTGCTGGCGGTGCACACGGGGCCGGGGAAGGGGAAGTCGACCGCGGCGTTCGGGATGGCGTTGCGGGCGTGGAACCAGGGGTTCGATGTGGCGGTGTTCCAGTTCGTGAAGAGCGCCAAATGGAAGGTGGGGGAGGAGGCGGCGTTCCGGACGCTCGGGAAGCTGCACGAGGAGACCGGCGTCGGGGGCGCGGTCGAGTGGCACAAGATGGGCGAGGGCTGGTCCTGGACCCGCAAGCAGGGGAGCGACGAGGACCACGCGGCCGCCGCGCTGGCGGGTTGGCAGGAGATCAAACGGCGCTTGGAAACCGAGGAGCACCGGTTCTACGTGCTCGACGAGTTCACCTACCCGCTCAAGTGGGGGTGGGTCGATGTGGACGAGGTCGTCGAGACCTTGCGGAACCGGCCCGGCAACCAGCACGTGGTGATCACCGGCCGCGACGCCCCGCAGGCGCTGATCGACGCGGCGGACCTGGTCACGGAGATGACCAAGGTGAAGCACCCGATGGACGCGGGCCGCAAGGGCCAGCGCGGCATCGAGTGGTGAGCACACCCGCGGTGGTCATCGCCGCGCCCGCCTCGGGCAGCGGGAAGACCACGGTGGCCACGGGATTGATCGGGGCACTGCGGCGGGCCGGGCACCGGGTCGCGCCGTTCAAGGTGGGACCGGACTACATCGACCCCGGCTACCACGGGCTGGCCGCCGGGCGACCCGGGCGAAACCTGGACCCGGTGCTGGTCGGTGCCGAACGGGTGGCGCCGCTGTACCTGCACGGCAGCGCGGGCTGCGATCTCGCGGTGGTCGAGGGCGTCATGGGCTTGTTCGACGGCCGCATCGACGAACACAACACCGAACCCATCGCCGAGGGCTCGACCGCCCAGATAGCCGCCATGCTGGGCGCACCCGTGATCCTGGTGGTCGACGCCCGCGGCCACAGCCAGAGCCTGGCGGCGCTGCTGCACGGCTTCGCGACCTACGACAGCGGAATCCGGCTCGGCGGAGTGATTCTCAACCGCGTCGGCAGCGAACGGCACGAGCAGGTGCTGCGCGCGGCCTGCGCGCGCGTCGGCCTGCCGGTGCTGGGGGCACTGCCCCGGATGACCGAATTGGCGGTCCCCTCACGGCATCTGGGCCTGATTCCGGCTGTCGAGCACGGATCCGCCGCCCAGGCCGCCGTGGACGCGATGACGGATCTCGTTGCGGCACATATCGATCTCGCCGCCGTCGCGGCACTGGCCGCCTCGGGTGTGCAGGGTCGGAGCTGGGATCCCGCCGCCGAGGTCACCGCCGACGAGTCCGGCCCGGTGGTGGCGATCGCCGGTGGACCGGCCTTCACCTTCGGCTACGCCGAACACCGCGAGCTGTTGACGGCTGCCGGTGCCCAAGTGCGCGTCTTCGACCCGCTGCGTGACGAATTGCCCACCGGTACAGCCGGATTGGTGATCCCCGGCGGCTTCCCGGAGGAACACGCGGCCGAACTAGCCGCCAACACCACCCTGCTCACCTCGATCGCCGACCTGGCCCGGCGCGGCCTCCCCGTCCACGCCGAATGCGCGGGCCTGCTCTACCTGACCCGCACCCTCGACGGCCACCGCATGTCCGGCGTCATCGACGCCGAAGCCGAATTCGGCCCCCGCCTCACCCTCGGCTACCGAGACGCCGTGGCCCTCACCGATTCCCCCCTCTGGACCGCCGGTGAACGAGTCCGAGGCCACGAATTCCACCGCACCCGCCTCACCACCCAGCCCTCCGCCGCACCGGCCTGGGCCTGGCGCTCCCCGTCCGGCGAAACCGTCCGAGAAGGCGTGACCCCGCACCGAGTGCACGCCTCCTACCTCCACACCCACCCTGCTGGGAACCCCGCCGCCATCGCCCGATTCGTCTCCACCGCAGCCGATTTCGCCCGCACCCATGCCCCCGCCTGAACTAGCGGTAGGCGTCGGCCTCCGCCCCGGCGCAACCGCCGCCGAGATCGTCGCAGCCGTCCGGGGAGCGGTTGGCGATGCACCGATCGCCCGCCTGGCCACCGTGGACCAACGAGCATCCGAACCCGGATTCCGCAGGGCCGCAGAGCAGTTGGGTGCCGAACCGGTCGGATTCCCTGCCGAGAAACTGAATGGAACCCCGGTCCCGAACCCCTCGAAGCGTGTCGCAAGCGCAATCGGGACCGCCAGCGTCGCCGAGGCCGCCGCGATATCAGCAAGCGGCGGAGGGGAATTGATTATCTCGAAGCGGATAGTTTCCGGCCTGGTAATAGCAGCCGCCGCACTCAAGTAAATTGCTCAATCTGAAAAGCCTAGTGATACT
>NZ_BJWY01000163.1 GCF_007990715.1 Nocardia seriolae NBRC 15557
GGACACTAGGGCACCGCGATCACAGTCGTCGACCCCGGGGCCACTTCCGTGAAACCGGCATCGCGCACCGCCACCGCACCACCCTCGGCCACACTCCGCCGCAATTCCGCCCAGCGGCCGGGATCGGCCTCCGCGACGGTGCACCGGAACCCTTGCGCGGCCCAGGCATACACCCGCCGCACCGATAGCGCGCCCGCCAGCAACATGCTGGCGTGCCCTACCTGTGCCGCGGCCTTGCCTACAGTCATACCCAATTCCGCGTTCACCCACAGCACCGGAGATTCCGGATCGATTGCGATCGAATCCTCGATGGGAAGTTCGGTGCCGCTGATCTGGAGTCGTTTGATGCGCGGATCGATGTCGCCGACGGGTCCGGGCACGAAGGCGCGGGCCTGCGCGCCCGCGAATTCGACTGTGACACCGTCGACTTCCTGCGCGGCCAGCCACTGCGCGCCGCGCGCCCGCCGCGCCACCTTGCGGATGCGGGACCGTTTCCAGGTCAGATAGCGCTCCTCCCATTCCCCGCCGGGCCCGACCCGCTCGTCCAGGCACAGCGCCACCACCGATGACGCCGCGGCCGCCAGCAGCGTGCTGCGCGCGGGCGGATCGTTCTTCGGAATGTGCAGCACCATCTGCATGGCCTGCACCAGCTCCGGATCCGCGGGGTCACCCCCGCCGCCGTACCCCCGGGCCAGCTCCGCGTGTCTGGCCGCGAATCCGGCATCGACGGTGGATTCGATGCTGGGCAACACAACTCCTCGAACTAGTGAACCGTCAGGTTCAGGGTGAAACGTTTGGCGGGTTCGATCCCTTGCTCCCACGCCTTCTTGTATTCCAGAACGAGTTGGGCGGCTCCCGGGCTCACCGCGACGAAATTCAGCACGGATTTACCGCCCACGCCGACCATGCCGTCCGGGTTGGGGTCCTGCTCGTACTCGGGCGACCCGTTCTGCTTCACGATGGTCTGATCCAGACTGCCGAGCACCCAGGCGTATCCGGTCGTCGGGTTGGCGTCCAGGGTGACGATCAGCCCCTGCCCGCCCGCCAGCATGAGAGCCTGGCCGTCGGAATCCGCCCCGACGGCCAGGGCCGGATGCGCGCCGGAGGTCGCCTGTACCACGGTGGTCACCGCCACGCTGGTCGCCGTCACCGGTTTCGCCTCGTTCGGATTGGAGTTGCCGCAACCGGCGACCGCGAGCAGTACCACCGGCCCGAGCAACACTGCGAATGGCACGCGCACGGATTCTCCTTCGGATCGTGGCCGGGTATCCCGACCACGGTACCGAGAGCGGAGCTGCGAGGGGCGCAACCGGATTGACCGCGTTGCGTGTTACCGCTCCACGCGTTGCGTGTCATCGCGCGGCGAGGTTGCGTGTTTACCGCCCCAGCGGGACGCGCCGGATGCCGCCGTCGCGGGAGTCGGCGGCCTCGATCTCGTCGCGGGTGACGCCCAGGATGAACAGCACCGCGTCCAGGAACGGGTGCGAGAGCGCGGCATCGGCGACCTCGCGCAGCGCGGGCTTGGCATTGAACGCGATGCCCAGTCCGGCGGCATTGAGCATGTCGATGTCATTGGCGCCGTCGCCGACCGCGACGGTCTGTTCCATGGCCACCCCGGTCTCGGCCGCGAAGCGGCGCAGCGCAACGGCTTTCGCCGCGCGGTCCACGATCTCGCCGACCACCGCGCCGGTCAGCTTGCCGTCGCGGATCTCGAGGGTGTTGGCCTGCACGAAGTCCAGTTCCAGCTCGTGCGCGAGCGGCTCGATGACCTGGCGGAAGCCGCCGGAGACGACGCCGCAGCGAAAGCCCAGCCGACGCAGGGTGCGAATGGTGGTGCGCGCGCCCGGGGTCAGTTCGATGCGCTCGGCGACCTCGTCGATGACCGAGGCGTCGAGTCCGGCCAGGGTGGCCACGCGCTGGCGCAGAGATTCGGAGAAGTCGAGTTCGCCGCGCATGGCGGCCTCGGTGACCTGGCGGACCTCGTCCTCGACCCCGGCGTGGGCGGCCAGCATCTCGATGACCTCGCCCTGGATCAGAGTCGAGTCCACGTCGAAGACGATGAGGCGCTTGGCCCGGCGCGCCAGCCCAGCGCGCTCCACGGCCACGTCCACGCTCTCCTTGGCGGCGACGGCGGCCAGCGCGGTGCGCAGTTCGGTCTCGGCCTCGGCGCCGACCGAGGGCACGGTGACCATGAGCTCGAGCCCGGTCACCGGGTAGTCGGCGATGCCGCGGATGGAGTCGATGTTGACCCGCTGCGCGGCCAGTTTGCGGGCGATGGCGCTGAATGCCCGTGCGGTGACCGGCGATCCGAGCACCACGACCGCGTGGGTGGACAGCTTCGCGCCCGAGACGGCGCTGGCCCCGATCGCCACGTCGACATCCATGCCGATGGAGGCCATGGCGTCCTCGAGCTGATCCTGCAGCGCCTCGGGATCGGTGGGATACGACACCAGCACGCCCAGGGTGAGCCGTCCCCGGATGACGACCTGTTCCACGTCCAGCAGGCTGACGCCGTTATTGGCGAGAGCAGCGAGGAGTACCGATGTGACGCCCGGCTTGTCGGGTCCGGTGACCGTGACCAGAACCGTCGTGTCCGCGCTCCGCCTCTCCGCGCTTGAACTCAATCGATAACTCCCATCTGGTGAACGCATCGTCCATGCCCGCGATGCGCTGTTCATTCTGTCAGAACGACAATGGCGGCCGTCTTTCGACGGCCGCCATTGTCAGCTGGATCTCAGCGCTAGCCGGAAACCTTCTCCAGCTCGTGCACGGTGTGGGAACTGGATCCCCAGCCCACGTGGGCCTCGGCGCGCATGCGCTCGACCATGTGCGGGTAGTGCAGCTCGAACGCCGGACGCTCCGAACGCACGCGCGGCAGCTCGTAGAAGTTGTGCCGCGGCGGCGGGCACGAGGTCGCCCACTCCAGGGAGTTGCCGTAGCCCCACGGGTCGTCGACGGTCACGACCTCGCCGTAGCGGTAGGACTTGAAGACGTTCCAGATGAACGGCAGCATCGACGAACCCAGGATGAAGGCACCGATGGTGGAAATGGTGTTCAGGGTGGTGAACCCGTCGGAGGGCAGGTAGTCGGCGTAGCGACGCGGCATACCCATGTTGCCCAGCCAGTGCTGCACCAGGAACGTGGTGTGGAAGCCGACGAAGGTGGCCCAGAAGTGCCACTTGCCCAGACGCTCGTCCATCATGCGGCCGGTCATCTTCGGGAACCAGAAGTAGATGCCCGCGAAGGTGGCGAACACGATGGTGCCGAAGAGCACGTAGTGGAAGTGCGCCACCACGAAGTAGGTGTCGGACACGTGGAAGTCCAGCGGCGGCGAGGCCAGGATGACGCCCGACAGACCACCGAAGAGGAAGGTCACCAGGAAGCCGACCGACCAGAGCATCGGGGTCTCGAAGGTGAGCTGGCCGCGCCACATGGTGCCGATCCAGTTGAAGAACTTCACCCCGGTCGGGACCGCGATCAGGAAGGTCATGAACGAGAAGTACGGCAGCAGAACGGCACCCGTCGCGTACATGTGGTGCGCCCACACCGCGATGGACAGCGCCGCGATGGCCATGGTCGCGTAGACCAGGGTGGTGTAACCGAAGATCGGCTTGCGGCTGAAGACCGGGTAGATCTCCGACACGATGCCGAAGAACGGCAGCGCGATGATGTACACCTCGGGGTGGCCGAAGTACCAGAACAGGTGCTGGTAGAGCAGGACGCCGCCATTGGCCGGGTCGTAGATGTGGCCGCCCAGGTGGCGGTCGTAGGCCAGGCCGAACAGCGCGGCGGTCAGCAGCGGGAACGCCAGCAGCACCAGCAGGCTGGTGATGGCGATGTTCCAGGTGAAGATCGGCATCCGGAACATGGTCATGCCCGGGCAGCGCAGGCAGACCACGGTGGTCAGCATGTTGACCGCGCCCAGGATGGTGCCCAGACCGGAGACGGCCAGACCCAGGATCCACAGGTCACCGCCGACGCCGGGCGAGTGCACGATGTCCGAGAGCGGCGCGTAGGCGGTCCAGCCGAAGTCGGCCGCACCACCGGGGGTGATGAAACCGGCGGTGGCCATGGTGCCGCCGAACAGGTACAGCCAGTAGCTGAAGGCGTTCAGACGCGGGAAGGCCACGTCGGGGGCGCCGATCTGCAGCGGCAGGATGATGTTGGCGAAGCCGAACACGATCGCGGTCGCGTAGAACAGCAGCATGATCGTGCCGTGCATGGTGAACAACTGGTTGAACTGCTCGGGCGACAGGAACTGCATGCCCGGGCGCGCCAGCTCGGCGCGCATGAGCAGCGCCATGATGCCGCCGACCATGAAGAAGGACATGGCCGTCACCAAGTACATGACGCCGAGAACCTTCGGGTCCGTCGTGGTGACCATCTTGTAGATGAACGAACCCTTCGGTCCTGTCCTTTGCGGATAGGACCGAGCCGCCTCCACAAGGCTGGCCGGCCGCGGTTCTACGGCAGTCACGAAACCTCCACAGGTATGCCATCGTTCGTACGCTGCTTCCGGCGTCCGGTTCGGCACCTGACGAACGACGGTTGGCTTGCGCTGTGAGAGATCGTAAACCGTGCCGCCGCAAGGGTCGGAACGGGTCCTACTCTTTGTCGTATTTCCCCTCTGAGATGTGCCCTTGGTCCCTGGGCGGCGCGAGCGCCTGTACCCTACGCTCCATGCCGGTGCGCGAGACTGCTTCCACCCGAAACACGTTCGCCCCCATTTCCTCCACCCAGCGCCGTCTACGCACGTCGCTGCTGGTGTCATCGGCGGCGGCGCTGGCCGTCGCCCTGGTCGCGGGGTGCGCCAAGACCGACGACAACTCCGCCGACATCGTCCGCACCACCACGAATATCGCGGGTGCGGGCGTGGTCGGGCTCGAGCGCGACACCGCCAAGGCGTGCCCGCTGCCGAGCAATCCGGATTCTGCTTCCGGGACAAGGACTGTCACCCACGCGGCGGGCAGCACCGAGGTGCCCGCGGACGCCAAGCGAATTGTGGTGTTGTCCACTTCCGCGCTGGACGCCGCATGTGCGCTGGGCCTGTGGGAGCGGGTGGTCGGCGCGGCCACCGTGGCCGGGGCCACGCCGCAGCCCGCCTACCTGGGCACCGGTATCGCCGCGATCCCCGGGGTCGGCCTGGTGAGCGACCCGGATCCGGCGAAAATCGCGGAGCTGAAACCGGATCTGATCCTCGGCGCGGCCACCGACGGCAATCGCTACGACGCGTTGAAGGCCATCGCCCCGACCGTGCTCGAGGGCGACGAGAACGGCTGGCAGGCCACCTTCGCCGGCTTCGCCGAGGCCCTCGACCGCAAGACCGCCGGGGCCAAGGCGCTCGACGAGTACCGCACCGCCGCCAAGGACGCGGGCAATGCGGTCAACGCGTCGCTGACCCAGGCGTCGGTGATCCGCTTCCTGCCCAATGCCATTGCGGTCCAGGGCGGCAACAGCTTCGCGGCGCAGGTGCTCGGCGACGCGGGCGTACAGCGCCCGGCCCCGCAGCGCGGCAACTCCTTCGACGTGACCTCGCTGAGCACCGAAACCGATCGCAACAAGGTCGAGGGCGACATCATCTTCCTCATGTTCGACGGACCGGACGGCCTGAAGTACGGCAAGTCGGTCATGAACGGCGACGACTGGAAGAAGCTCGGCGCGGTCGCCGACCGCCGCGAATTCGCGGTCGAGGACTCCATCTGGCACGGCAACGGCATCACCGCCGCCCGCGCCCTGATCGACGACATGCGCCTCAACCTGAACGGCTACGTGACCGACTGACCGCTCCCCCGCCACTCCGGGCCTTCAGCGGACGGCTCGGGTGCCGTGAACACTCATGCATCCGTGCGGGCGGTTGAGTATCGAAACTATTTCGGGCGTACCCGGTGAGTTACCCCGACCGTTGCGAAATCAGTTGCTGCGGTTAACATTCGGCCCCCGAGTGAGTCTCACTCGGGGGCCGAATGCGCGGCGGGTCAGGGGGCGCTCAGAACTCCCAGTCCTCGTCCTCGGTGTTGACGGCCTTGCCGATGACGTAGCTCGAACCCGAGCCCGAGAAGAAGTCGTGGTTCTCGTCGGCGTTGGGCGAAAGGGCCGACAGGATGGCCGGATTCACGTCGCACTCGTCCTTGGGGAACAGGCCCTCGTAGCCGAGGTTCATCAGCGCCTTGTTGGCGTTGTAGCGCAGGAACTTCTTGACGTCCTCGGTGAGGCCGACCTCGTCGTAGAGGTCCTGGGTGTATTCGACCTCGTTCTCGTAGAGCTCGAAGAGCAGCTCGAAGGTGTAGGCCTTGAGCTCCTCGCGCTCGGCCTCGGCGATGAGCTCGAGGCCCTTCTGGTACTTGTAGCCGATGTAGTAGCCGTGCACGGCCTCGTCGCGAATGATCAGGCGGATCATGTCGGCGGTGTTGGTGAGCTTGGCCCGCGAGGACCAGTGCATGGGCAGGTAGAAGCCGGAGTAGAAGAGGAACGACTCCAGCAGGGTGGAGGCGACCTTGCGCTTGAGCGGGTCCTCGCCGTTGTAGTACTCGAGCACGATCTCGGCCTTGCGCTGCAGGTTCCGGTTCTCCTCGGACCAGCGGAAGGCCTCGTCGATCTCGCGGGTGGAGCACAGGGTCGAGAAGATCGAGCTGTAGCTCTTGGCGTGCACCGACTCCATGAAGGCGATATTGGTCAGCACCGCCTCTTCGTGCGGGGTGATCGCGTCCGGGATCAGGCTGACCGCGCCGACCGTGCCCTGGATGGTGTCGAGCAGGGTGAGGCCGGTGAAGACCCGCATGGTGAGTTGCTTCTCATTGGCGGTCAACGTGTTCCACGACGGGATGTCGTTGGAGACCGGGACCTTTTCCGGCAACCAGAAGTTGCCGGTGAGCCGATCCCAGACCTCGGCATCCTTCTCGTCCTGCACGCGGTTCCAGTTGATCGCGGTTACTCGATCGATCAGCTTCACGCCCGTTCACACACCCTTCTCAGCTCACCGGACCCTGCGGAGTATCTCTGCCCTGAACACTACTACTGGTAGGTGACATCCTTTGGCAGCACAAGAAGTTGTGTCTTCACGTGTCTTCGCGCTGTCCTGCGAGAACGCGGAAAGGATGTGGGCGAGCACGCCACCGACTGGAGAAAGTTACAGCGGTGTAGTCCGTCACATCGAGCCGGGGTGGGGGCGTGTCGGGCCCCCACCTGTTTGCCGATCAGATGCCGAGCACCACTTTCGCGGTCGTGAAGTAGATGATCAGACCGGTCGCGTCCACCAGCGTGGTCACCATGGGCGCGGAGATCACCGCCGGGTCGATGCGCAGCTTCTTGGCCATCAGCGGCATGGTGCCGCCGATGGTGGCCGCCCAGCCGCAGATGACGACCAGCGCGATGCCGACCACCAGAGCGATTTTCGCGCCCACGAACAGCGTGCCGATCACCATGCCGACCACCGCCAGCATGCAGCCGAGAAGCAGACCGACCCGACATTCGCGCCAGATCACCTTGAACAGATCCGAGGGCCGCACCTCGCCGACCGCGATGGCGCGCACGCAGGTGGTGGCGGCCTGCGCGCCGACATTGCCGCCGGATCCGATCAGCAACGGAATGAACAGCGCCAGGTGCGCGGCCTGTTCGAGGGTGGGCTCGAAGAAGTTGGTGACGGTGACCGTGAGGGTGGCGGCGACCAGCAGGAGCAGCAGCCACAGGGCGCGGTAGCGGGCGAGCTGGAATACGCCCGCGGCCATGTAGTGGCCCTGCCAGGGGGAGGTACCGGCCTGGCGCGCCATGTCCTCGGAGTCGGCGGCCTCGATGACCTCGACGGCGTCGTCGATGGTGAGCAGCCCGACCAGCCGGTCCTCGCTGTCCACCACCGGCAGGTTGATCAGGTTGGCGCCCTGCATGAGCCGGGCCGCCTTCTCCGCGGAATCGGTGGCGCGCACCGAGACCGGCTCGGCCACAACCAGATCCGCGATCATCGCTTCCGGGGAGGAGAGCACCAGATCGCGCAGCTCGACCACGCCGATCAGGCGGCGGCCCGCGTCCACGACCGGGAGCGTGTAGACGGTCTCGGCATTGGCGCCCTTGGTCCGCACCGTCTGCAGCGCGTCGGTGACGGGCAGATTCCGCGGCAGCGCAACGACTTCCGGGGTCATGTAGTAGCCGACCGCCCCCTCCGGGTAGCCGAGCAGCGCCGCGGTCATGCGGCGTTCGTGCGGGCTGAGCCCGGCCAGGACCTTCTTGGCCACCTTGGCGGGCGCCTCGCGCAGCATGCGGGCGCGGTCGTCGGGATCCATCTCCTCGACCAGTTCCCGGAAGCTCTGATCGCGCAGGCCGCTGAGGATCTGCTGCTGGTCGACGGGCTCGAGCTCCTCGAACACGTCGAGCGCGCGGTCCTTGTCGAGCAGGCGGAAGGCCATCACCGCGCTGACCGCGTCCATGCGGGCCAGCTGGTCGGCGATGACGTGGGGCGCGTGATTGTCGAGCCACTCCATGGTGGGGCTCAGGTGGTGGCAGTCGACGATGGCGCGCAGGGAATCGCCCTCGGGGCAATTCATTTCGAGGCCCTCGGGGCGGTTCATTTCGGGGGCGCGCACGTCGGTGACGACGGTGGGCAGATCGGTCTGCGTCATGGCGGAACCTCGGCCGGATGGCGAGTCAGGAGTGAATGGGATGCACCGGATCACACCGCGGGCACCGCTCCACCACCGCCGGAAGAACTATCGACGGGATCGGGGGGCGATGCCACGCGGCCTTCGACTGGGAGGTTCACCACGCATGGACCTCACCCCCTCCGAAACCACTGTCGACAGAACAACCTCGTCCAGAATACAGAGGGTGACCTAATCGCGCGTGACCTGGCCGGTACTAACCGGTACGGACCGGTGGCGTGTCGGCGACAGCGGTCGGCGCGTGAGTGACAAGCGGCCGGAAAGCACTCGACCGGTCGGCCGATTCCGTGAGAAGGTCGGAATCCGAGGCGTGCGCCCGGCCGATCATTTTTCGATCATTTTCCGCAAAGCGACTGGCCGCAGCCGTTGGGAAGGCGTCCGGTATGCCCTAGTCTCTGCCTCTGTGCGTGTTTTGGTGCTAGAGGATGATCACCAGCTCTGCCGTGAGGTGACCGATGGGTTGCGCTCGGCCGGGTTCGCGGTGGACCTCGCCCAGAGCATCGCCGACGCGGATTTCAAGATCGCCATCAATCGCTACGACTGCCTGGTGGTGGATCGCGGCCTGCCCGACGGCGACGGCCTGGACCTGGTCGCCGGGGCGCGTACCGCCGGGCACACGGTGCCCGCGCTCATGCTCACCGGCCGCGACGGCCTCGACGACCGGCTGGCCGGATTCGAGTCCGGCGCAGACGATTACCTCACCAAACCCTTCGCGCTGCCGGAGCTGGTGATGCGGGTGCGGGCGCTGTGCCGCCGCCGCGAACAGCCCACCGCCTCGCGAATCGCGGTGGCGGACATCGATATCGACCTCATGCGCCGGCGGGTCACCCGCGGCGGCATCATGCTCATGCTCACGCCCAAGGAGTTCGCGGTCCTCGAACTCGTGGCCACCCGGCGCGGCAGCGTGGTCACCCGCACCGACCTCATCGCATGCTGCTGGGACGAAATGGCCGAGCCCGCATCGAATGTGGTGGACGCGGTGGTGGCCAAGCTGCGGCGCAAACTCGGGGAGCCGAGCGTGATCGAGACCGTGCGCGGGACCGGATTCCTGATCTCGGGCGAGCTCCAGCGCGGGGAGGCGGAGCGGTGAGTTCGCATCGCTCACCGGCCGTGGTACGGCTCGAGCGGGCCCGGTGGCTGATGACCGCGCTGGTCACCGTGATCACCGCGGCGGCCGTGCTGGTGTTCGGCTACGTGGCCGCCGCCATCGACGCGCACGCGCGCCAGACCCGGGCCGAGGATCGGGTCGAGCTGGTGGTGAACGGGCTGGCGCGCGCGATCCAGCACGACGACAAGCAGGTGCTGGACCTGTCGACCGTGATCGACGACGAGCTGGCCAAGGGCTCCACGGCGGTCGTGGTGGCGGTGCGCAAACCGGGCGAGCCGTGGAAGCAGGCGCACACCTACCAGCGCTCGCTGATGCCCGACGACACCCAGATCGCCACGCTCGCAACGCAGGTCGAGGATCACGCCGACGGGATCACCTACCAGGGCAGGCGCTTCACCGGCACGGATATCACCGGGCGCAGCGTCACGGTCGCGGGCAGTCCGGTGTTCTGGAACGACTGGGACAATATCGTCGTCATCCTGGCCGGGACCGAGTCCGCGGACGACGCCGGGGCGCATCGAACCCTGGTGTGAGAGTTGCTGATCGGCGGGTGCCTGGTGGTGCTGATGTCGGCGGCGGCCTCGTATCTGCTGTCCGGGCGCAGTCAGCGCCAGGCGCTGCGCATGCTCGACGAGCACGAGCAGTTCCTGGGCGACGCCGCGCACGACTTGCGCACGCCGCTCACCACTTTGAAGCTGCTCACCGAATCCAAGCCCAAGCCCGAAGACGTGCAGCAGACCCTCGCCGAAGCGCGGCGACTCGCGGATCGCATGGCGCGCTTGGTGACCGGCCTGCTCGCCCGCGCCCGCATGCAATCCGGCATCGCCGAACCCGAGCGCACCATGCTGCGCCTGGACCAGCTCGCCGAGGCCGTGGCCGAGGAGGCCGGGGACCCGCGCATCGTTGTCACCGCGCACCCGAGCGTGGTGGTGGGCGACCCCCAGCTGCTCAGCCTGGCCATCCGGAACATGCTGGAGAACGGCCTGACCCACGGCGCGGTCAACCGCGCGGCCCCCGTCGAGGTCCATGTCGCCGAGGGCCGGGTCAGCATCCGCGACCACGGCCCCGGCGTCGACCCGGTCATGTCCGCCAGCCCCTTCAACCGCGGCGCGGCGGGCCGCACCGGCCGCAATGGCATCGGCCTGGCTCTGGTCGCCTGGGTCGCCCAGGCCCACGGCGGCAACGCCTCCATCGAGCCCGCGGCAGGCGGCGGCACCATCGCCACCCTGTGGCTCCCGCCCGCCGACATCACGGTGGGCACCCCGACCGACGCCCGCCGCTAGCCCACTCCGCGGCGAGCGGCTCGCGGGCCTTCGGGTCGGCGCGGACCCGGCCGCGGCGGCAGGGCCGATCGGGTGCCGCCGCAGACCCGTCGCATTTCGGGCGTGCGGGGAGCCGTGGTTGTGATCACCATGGACGCATGGATGTCACGGGGAGTGGACTGCGATCGCTGACGATGGTGCGGCACGGCCAGAGCACGGTCAATGCGGTGCGCGATACCGGAGCCGAGGAATTCGCCACGGGCATACGGGATGCCGACGTGCCGCTGACCGAGCTGGGTGCCGCGCAGGCGGTCGCCACCGGTAAGCGGCTGGCGGAGTACGAGTCCGGCTTCGACGTGGTGCTCTGCTCGCCGTATCTGCGCACTCGCGAGACAGCCCGGCTGGCGCTCGCCGCCCTGCCCGCACCGCCGATCCATCTCGACGAGCGGCTCCGCGATCGGGAGACCGGAATCCTGTTCGGCCTGACCAGAATCGGCATCGAGCGCCGCTATCCGGATGAAGACCGGCAGCTGCGCCTGCTCGGCGGCTTCTACCATCGCCCGGCCGGGGGCGAGTCCTGGCCCGACGTCGCCCTGCGGCTGCGCCCCGTCCTGCGGGAAATGCACGGCCACGTCCTGGTTTTCACCCACGACATCGCAGTCGTGCTGACCCGCTACATTTTCGGGGAGATCGACGAGCCGACGATCAGCTCGCAGCCCTGGGCCCAGGTCCGCAACGCGTCGATAACCCGTTGGGAGCGCGGGGATTCCGGTATGAGACTCACCGTCTACAACGACATCGCGCATCTGGCCTGAGCGTCGTCCCGGCTCCCGGGCATCACCTCGGCGCGGTCGGATCCACCGAGCCCACCGTCCATTCCGCGCCCGCGGGCCAGTCGGTGCCGCGCGGGGGTTCGGGGTCGTATTGGATGCCCCGACGGACCCAGCGGGCGCGTTCGTCGCCGACGAGGCGCTGGAGCAGGTAGAGGGCCATGTCGGTGCCGGCGGAGACGCCCGCGGAGGTGATGATGTCGCCGGAGTCGACGTAGCGGGCGTCGGGGCGCGGCTGGATGGTGGGGTCGAGTTCGGCGAGGACGTCGAGGGAGCGCCAGTGAGTGGTGGCGGGGCGGTTCTTCAGCAGGCCCGCGGCGGCCAGGACCAGGGCGCCGGTGCAGACGCTGGTGATCAGGGGGATCCGATCGCGTTGTGCGCGAAGCCAATCCAGCATGCCGGTGTCATGGACCATGCCGCGGGTGCCCTGTCCACCGGGGAATACAAGAACATCCATGGCGGGCGCGGTCTCGAAGGAGTGGTCCGGTGTCACTTTCAAGCCTTTGGCGCACTGTACGACCGCGCCGGTGCGGGCGAAGGTGAACACCTCCCAGCCGTCCTCGGGGACCATGCGGGTCCAGAACGCCAGCACCTCCCAGGGCCCGGCGAAGTCCAGCTCTTCCACCCCGTCGAACAACAGAATCCCGATCCTGCGCGTCGCCTCGGCCATGCCCCGATGCTTCCATCCGGTAGCTGTGCGCTGTCATGCGGGTACCGCCTGGCGCATGTGAGAAGTCACAAGTCGGCCGGAAGCGCATTACTGTGGCTTCACAGCACGACTCGAACCCGCCGCTGGGAAATGCGGCATGCGTTAGCGTTTCAGGTCCCGGAAGGGGCGCAACCCGGGGGTGGAAGGGAGCACGGATGGCCGTGGAGATTCCGGCCCGGGCGGGGCTCACCGTGTCCGGTAGCCCGATATCGTCGCCGCTCAAGGACGTGCGCGGGCTCGCGCAGCACATGGTCGGACATTTCGTCGAGACGGTCGCGCCGTGCGGGACGCTGCCCGGGGACGCCATTCACGGCGACGTCACCGCCATCACCCGGATCTGCCTGGAATTGGCGGTCGGCATGCTGGACGGTCGCGATATTCCGGAGAAGACCAAGCGATTGGAGGAGGCCGCCGCGCAGTGGGCGCGCGAGGGCATCCCGATCGACACCATCCACCACGCCATCCACGAGGGCTTCAAGATCGGGTCCGAACTGGTGATGGCCAATGCCATGTCGCGGCACGTGCGCCAGGAGACCGAGGGCCAGGGCGCGACCCTGGTGATCGCCGCCGCCGACATGGACAACATCATGGACGGCGCGAAACTCGTGGTGGAACTGCTGGACCGGATGACCTCCGCGGTGGCCATGGCCTACGTGCGCGAATTGCGGGCCGTGGTGAGCGAACACCACACCGCCGTGCACACCTTGACCTCCGCGCTGCTGGGCGGGCACAGCACCTCCACCATGGCGCGCGAATGCGGCATCGAGATCGCCGAGACGTATCACGTGCTGGCGCTGGCGATTCCGGAACATCCGGAGGAGCGCTCCCCCACCGTGGACGGCGCGGTGGTGGCGCGGCGCAAGCTGCGACGGGTGCAGGCGGAACTGGCCACCCGATACCCGGACCAGGTGCTGTCGCTGCTGAGCGTGGACGGCGGCACCCTGCTGGTCCCGGTCTCCACGCTGATGGACTCCCAACTCGACGAGCTGATCGAGCAGCTGTCCCGGGCCGCCCGGGTGCCGATCACCGCGACCCTGGTTTCCGCTGCACCGCAACAGATTCCGGACGCCGCCGACCAGGCGCACGAACTGCTGGACATCGTGCACCGGTTAGTACT
>NZ_BJWY01000164.1 GCF_007990715.1 Nocardia seriolae NBRC 15557
TTGCCTGTGGGAGCTGCTGAAGTCGATTCCGGCCGCCGAGGCCGCCGCCGGCGATCTCGGCGAGAGCGAGGCCGACATCAAATACGTGCTGCCCGTCCTGGACGACTACGCCCACGCGGGTGAGGGCAAGCTCGGCGAGGTGCTGCGGCCGATGTACCTGGACTACCTGGCCAAGCATTCCTGAGCTTCAGGAGTCGCCGTTCGGCGTGCCGTGCAGACCGACCAGCACGGCACATGCGAAGGGCTCGAATCCCTCGGGGCCGGAGGCGAAGTCCTTCATGTGCACGGTGGTGTGGTCGCTGAGCTCGAAGGCCGCGCGCACGATGCGCAGGCGATCCTCGAGATCCAGCGCCGCGCCCATGATCACGTGATCGATGGATGTCTCCGCGAGCGCCTGCTCGAAATCCTCCGGCCCGGTACCGGGGCGAATCTCGATGTCCGGCAGGTCGAGACGCTCGCGCACCGCGTCCACGACGGTGGTCTTCAAGCCCAGCAGCATTACGGTGGTCGTCATGCCAGCCTCCGATCTCCCTGCAGCATAGGCCGATTCGCCGGTGCGCGGCGGGCCCGCCGGAATCTAGACTCCGGTCATGACCGCCGATATTCCCGAACTGGTGGTCTATCGCCGCCCGGGCTGCCCGTACTGCGCGCGCCTGCGGAACGCCCTCAACCGGCACGGCATCGTGCACCGCGAGGTGGACATCTGGGAGGACCCGGACGCGGCCGCCTTCGTCCGTTCGGTGGCGAACGGGAACGAGACGGTGCCGACCGTGGTGCTGCGCGACGGATCCGCGGAACGGAACTGGGTGAATCCGCCGCCGAAGGAGTTGATCGAGACCGTTCGGTCCGACGCCCCCGCGCTCACCGGGGGTCCGCGCCGGTTCTTCACCTTCTGACCCGAGCGTCTCCCCGCCCCGGGAATACCATCCCGCCCCGCCGGGTTATGAAGCCGCACAACGAAAGAGCCCGCCGCGATCGTGAGATCGCGACGGGCTCTTGGTCTTTCGGCCTTCCGATGAATCAGCCGAGCAGACGCCAGTCCTCGAGGCCCTCGTAGAGCGGGAAGTCCTGGGCCAGCTTGGAAACCCGCTGGCGCAGCGAGTCCAGGTCGCCGGAGCCGGTCAGCGCGGCCGCGATGATGTCGGCGACCTCGGTGAACTGCTCGTCGCCGAAGCCGCGGGTGGCCAGCGCCGGGGTGCCGATGCGCAGGCCGGAGGTGACCATCGGCGGGCGCGGGTCGAACGGAACGGCGTTGCGGTTCACGGTGATTCCGATTTCGTGCAGCAGGTCCTCGCCCTGCTGGCCGTCGAGCTGCGAGTTGCGCAGGTCGACCAGGACCAGGTGCACGTCGGTGCCGCCGGTGAGGACGTTGATGCCCTTGGCCTTGGCGTCGGCCGCGGTCAGGCGCTCGGCCAGGATCTGGGCGCCGGAGATGGTGCGCTCCTGGCGCTCCTTGAACTCCGCGCCGCCCGCGATCTTGAAGGCCACGGCCTTGGCGGCGATGGCGTGCATGAGCGGGCCGCCCTGCTGACCCGGGAACACCGCGGAGTTCAGCTTCTTGGCGAACTCCTCCTTGGCCAGGATCAGGCCGGAGCGCGGACCGCCCAGGGTCTTGTGCACGGTGGAGGACACGACGTGCGCGTGCGGCACCGGCGACGGGTGCAGTCCGGCCGCGACCAGACCGGCGAAGTGCGCCATGTCGACCCACAGGTACGCGCCGACCTCATCGGCGATCTCGCGGAAGGCCGCGAAGTCCAGCTGCCGCGGGTACGCCGACCAACCGGCGACGATCACCTTCGGGCGGGTGTCGCGGGCGATCTTGCGGACCTCTTCCATGTCCACGCGGTGGTCTTCCTTGGACACGCCGTAGGCGTGCACCTCGTACAGCTTGCCCGAGAAGTTCAGCCGCATGCCGTGGGTGAGGTGGCCGCCGTGCGCGAGATCCAGGCCGAGCAGCTTCTCGCCCGGGTTCATCAGCGCCGCCAGCACCGCGGCATTGGCCTGCGCGCCGGAATGCGGCTGGACATTGGCGAATTCGGCGCCGAAGAGCTCCTTGACGCGGGCGCGGGCCAGATCCTCGACGATGTCGACGTTCTCGCAGCCGCCGTAGTAGCGGCGGCCCGGGTAGCCCTCGGCGTACTTGTTGGTGAGCACGCTGCCCTGTGCCTGCAGCACCGCGCGCGGCACGAAGTTCTCCGAGGCGATCATTTCGAGGGTGTCGCGCTGGCGGGCGAGCTCCCCTCCCATCGCTTCGGCGACCTCGGGGTCGAGTTCGGCGAGGGACTGGCTGTTCACAGAGGCGCTCGTCTGGGTCACGCCGCCGAGTCTATTGTCCGATGCCGCCGCGCCGATCAGGGGGTTCTGTGTGTCGCGAACAGGGTTCTGGGGATCGCCCATGGTGCACCTCCGTGGTCCGGGTACCCCGAAATGCCTTCGGGGATCGCCAGGCACCCAGGCGCGCGGTGCCGGACTTCGGTGCTTCCCGGGGGTTGCTTCCACCTCTACTGCGCCAGTCGCGGTCCGGTGATCCTATCCCGGAAGGGTGGTCACCGGACCACCGGTGACCGGGAGTGAACCGGATCACACAGCCGTATGCCAGGGCGACAACTGATTTCGCGACGGTCGGGGTAACTCACCGGGGACGTCCAGAATGGGTTCGGCTCCCACCGCTTGCCCGCATGCCCAACGCCGACGGCTCTCAGCCGCGCGCTGAAGGCCCGGGGAGGCGGGGGAGCCATGCTGTTCAATATCGCCGGCGGCGGTTTCCAGGACATTCTCTTTACCCTGCTCAAGGCCATGTGCACCGCGTCCAGCGGCGGCGCGGGCTGCGCGGGCTGGGGCGCCTGACCCACACCCCGGACTTCGGGGAGTACCCCTCACATTCGCCGGACAGCGCCGGGTGTGAGGGGTTCGTCCAACAGCCGCCGGAAGCGTTCCGACCGGTCTTCCGCATCGGGTGCCCGGTCCAGCCAACCTCCCAGCAACCGATAGCCCTCCACGTAGGTGGAGATGTACGCCCGCCACAGCGGCGAGGCCAGGAAGCGCAGTGACTGCCGCGCCCGCTCCGGGGTGACCAGGCTCCAGCGCTGCAGGAATTCCGCCACCTCGTCGGCATCGCGACGGCGGTCGTGCAGCAGCAGCGCCGCGTCCTGGCGCACGCCCAGCAGATTCGCCGACGCGGTCGAAATCCGTTCCGCGCGTTCGCCATCGAAGCGCAGGCCCAGGTCGGCGTAGATGTCCTGCGCCCAGCGGCCCCAGCCCGGGCCGACGATCGACTTCAACGCCAGATCGGCCAGGCCCTCCGCCATCAGGCACTGCGGGGTGTTAACCACGAACAGCGTCTGCTCATCCTGCCCGGCACCGACCAGCCCGGCCTCCTTGCGGCAGTGCTCGGTGTGATGGCCCGGATACGACTCGTGCGCGATCAGGTGCGGCAATTGCGACAGGTGCTGCTTGAGATCGGAATTGATGGCCACCCGGGACTGATAGTTGCCCAGGTAGTAGTTGAAGCCCGACCACGGCTTGTCGCCCACCACTTCGTATTCCACGTGCTCGTTGTCCGGCAGCGGATACCGCTCGCGCACGAGTTCGCGCAGCGCGCCCGAGAACGCGGCCACGCATTCCTGCAGCCGCTCCGGTGGAATCTCGTCGGCCCGGCGATGCGCGGTGATGCGGTCGAGCAGTTCGCCGTCGCCGGGCAGCGCCTCGTCGAGCTGCCGGTGCGCCTCGCGGTAGTCCTCGGTGTCGCCGGGCGCGATATCCACATCGAAGTAGGCGCGCACCTCGTCGATGAAGCTGATGTCCTCCCCCGCGAATTTGCGGCCGGAGCATTCCAGCGCGCGCAGATGCGCGTCCAGGAATTCGACGCGCTCGGCGGTGAGCCCGGCGTCGGGAAGTTCCTTGCGCAGCGCGGCGGCTCGATGCGCCAGATCGCGCGGTTCGGGCGCGGGCGCGTTCTCCACCTCGCCCCGCAGCGCCGGATCGCCGGTGAAGGCGTCGACGAACCCCTCTTCGAGCCGGTCGAATGCGAGCCCCAGCCGCAGGTACTCGATGACCAATGGATGCGCTGCTCTGCTCAATTTGCCCTCCGCTTCGCTCCGGGCGGGTTCGCGGCCCAGAAGGTCTCGATTCTTCCCTCCCTCCGCTCCTCCGCTTCGCTCCCCCGCTCCACTCAGTCCAGAATCGAGACGGGCCGCGAACCATTATGGACTTCAGCGGCCCGGATCCGCCTGTCGCGCAGGCTCACCGGACACGCCCGGGCATTGTGATGTGGCCGATCCCACTCCGGTTACTCGCGAGTAGCAACACCTGGTGTTCACCCGGATGTTGAGGCCGAGCACAATTCGCCTATGCGTGGAGTGTTGGCCGGATCGCCGGGCACGGCGACGATGCGGCTTCCCGAGAGCTGTTGTCGTGGCGCGCGAATGTGGGGACCCGAGTAATGGCACGGATGAGCGAGCCCAGCCCCTACGTGGAATTCGACCGCAAGCAGTGGCGCACCCTGCGCAAGTCGACTCCCCTGGTGCTCACCGAGGAAGAACTGATCGGCCTGCGCGGCCTGGGTGAGCAGATCGACCTCGAAGAGGTCGCGGAGGTCTACCTCCCCCTGGCCCGTCTCATCCACCTCCAGGTCGCGGCGCGACAGCGACTGTTCGCCGCCACCGCCACCTTCCTCGGCGAGACCCACCCCGACCGCCAGGTGCCGTTCGTCATCGGCGTGGCGGGCTCGGTCGCGGTCGGCAAGTCCACCACCGCGCGCGTGCTGCAGGCGCTGCTGGCGCGCTGGGACCACCATCCGCGGGTGGATCTGGTCACCACCGACGGATTCCTGTACCCGACAGCCGAACTCACCCGGCGCGGCATCATGCACCGCAAGGGCTTCCCGGACTCCTACGACCGGCGCAAGCTGCTGCGCTTCGTCACCGAGGTGAAATCCGGTGCGCACGAGGTGTGCGCGCCCGTCTACTCGCACATCGCCTACGACATCGTGCCCGGCGAATACCACTGCGTGCGCCAACCCGACATCCTCATCGTCGAGGGTCTCAATGTGCTGCAGACCGGTCCGCGGCTGATGGTGTCGGACCTGTTCGACTTCTCGGTCTACGTGGACGCCAGGATCGAGGACATCGAGAACTGGTATGTGCAGCGCTTCCTGTCGCTGCAGAAGACCGCCTTCCAGGACCCGAATTCGCACTTCCACCACTACGCGAACTTCAACGAGCAGGAAGCCGTCAACCAGGCCAAGGAGATCTGGCACAACATCAACCGGCCCAACCTGGTGGAGAACATCCTGCCGACCCGGCCGCGCGCGACCCTGGTGCTGCGCAAGGATTCCGACCACACCATCAACCGGCTGCGGCTGCGCAAGCTCTGACGCTCACCGGACGAGTCAGAGCCGCCAGGCTCCCCCGCCTCCCCGAGACTTCAGCGGGCGGCGAAGTGCCGTCGACCGTTTCGCACCCGTGCCTGCGGTGAGAGCCACACCCACGCTGGACGTACCCGGCGAGTTACCCTCTCCTCCCGAAATCAGCCGTCGCGTTGGGTCACAGCTTCCACGCCGCATCGAGGCGCGCGGCAACGTCGATAGCGGTCGCCGCCTGGATGTTCGGTTTGCAGATCTCGGTGGCGATGTAGCGCGCCACGAAGCGGCGGATCTCGTGGTCGACGCTGGCCACGATGCGCAGCAGTTCACCGCGCCGGGTGGCGCTGGCGACATTGATGCGGACGTTGCTGGGCTGCGGCTCGTCGATTTCGATGAGCACCCGTAGCGGTTCCGCAGTGCGGACGGTCAGATGCAGGTGAATGGTGCCGTCCACGCGGAACGGGTAGCGATCCACCGCCAGATCGATGAGCAGATCCACCTTGAGCGGGATCACCAGGTCGAACGAAATGATGTCGCCCACTTCGCGATTCAGCCTCGGCTGCCCCAGCCGCACGGCCGCCGAGAGTTTCGCGAGCTTGCCCGGTCCGGCCCCGATCGGCCCGAACTCGAAGGCCTCCCCGGTGAGTTTCTCGAACGCCCCGGCTATCCGCTGCGGGGACGCCGCGTGGTCGAGAAACCGGCGGCCGAAATCCTCGTAACTGATGTACGGCACCGCCACGACCTGGGTTTCCGCGGAGCCACCCTGCCCCTCGTACAGCTCGCTCATGCAATCCGACGGTACGCGAGCAAGGTTACGGCGAACCCGGAAGCCATTGCACTGCAACGGAACCGTTGGTTCGCCGTGTTCTATACCCCGAAGCGGCGGTGCCGGGCCGCGTAATCGCGCAGCGCCCGCAGAAAATCCACGCGCCGGAACTCCGGCCAGTACGCCTCGGTGAACCAGATCTCGGAATAGGCGCTCTGCCACAACAGGAATCCCGAGAGCCGCTGCTCGCCGGAGGTGCGGATGACGAGATCGGGATCGGGCTGGCCGGAGGTGTAGAGGTGCTGGCCGATGGCGTCCACGGTGATGGACTGGACCAGATCCTCGCCGGTCTCCCCCGCGTCCATCTCCTGGCGGACCAGCGAGCGCACCGCGTCGGCGATCTCCTGGCGGCCGCCGTAGCCGATGGCGACGTTCACGTGCACGCCGGTGCGGCCCTCGGTGGACTTGGCCGCCTCGCTCAGTCGGCGCGCCATCTCGGCGGGCAGCTGGTCGAGCGCGCCGACGATGCGGACGCTCCAATGCTGTTCCGGCGCGGACAGTTCGTCGACGACGTCGGTGATGACCTCGAAGAGGGTCTCCAGTTCGTCGGAGTCGCGGTTCAGGTTCTCGGTGGACAGCAGGTAGAGGGTCACCATCTCGATGCCCGCCTCGCCACACCACCCGACGAGTTCGGCGATCTTCAGCGCACCGACCCGATGGCCGTGGCTGATATCGCTGAATCCGTTCTCCCGCGCCCAGCGTCGGTTGCCGTCGCACATCACGGCGACATGCCGTGGATGTTGCTTCCCCGCCAGCTGCTTGGTCAGCCGCGCCTCGTATATCCGATATGGGAGTCCACGCACCTGACTCGCAACTTTCACGCCGCAACCCTACGCCCCCGCAACGATCAGCGGAGCGACCGGGACAGAAGACCGGAACACCGGAGCCGGTTGGCGACGACACCCACTCGACGGGCCCGAACCCGCCAACCTACGGTACCGTAGGTTACCGAGGAGGAACTTATGGCCGACACTGTGCAGCCCGCCGAACCGGCGGTGGGTCTGATCGAAACCGCGCGGGCGGAGCCGACGCTCGTCAAGCCGCGGATGCGCGGATGGATTCACGCCTGGGCCGTCGGTGTGGCCGCCATCGCGGTGATCGTGCTGGTCTCGGTGGCGACCACGGTGTCGGCCACGGCGGCCTGGTCGACGCTGGTCTACGGGATCACGGTGTGCGGGGTGTTCGGGGTCAGCGCGACCTACCACCGGGTGCACTGGAAGACCGCCCGGGCACGCATGTGGATGAAGCGGGCGGATCACTCGATGATCTTCCTGTTCATCGCGGGCAGTTACACGCCGTTCGCGTTGCTCGGGGTGCGCGGGAGCGCCGGGACCGTCCTGCTGGCCATCGTGTGGGCGGGGGCGCTGGCCGGGGTGGCCCTGAAGATGCTGTGGCCCACCGCTCCCCGCTGGGTGGGGGTGCCGCTGTATCTGCTGCTCGGTTGGGCCATCGTCCCGGTGGCCGGGACGCTCATCGGCAATGTCGGCTGGACGCCGGTGATCCTGCTGCTCGCGGGCGGCATCGCCTACAGCGTGGGCGGGATTCTGTATGCCGCGCGCTGGCCCGATCCGTGGCCCGAGGTCTTCGGGCATCACGAGTTCTTCCATGCCGCAACCGTGGTCGCGGCGCTGTGCCACTACATCGCCGTGTGGCTGGTGCTGCTGAGCTGATCCCGGGGCGGTCGGAGCAATTTCTCACAAAGGTGCAATCCGGGCCCGAAGGTCTCTAAAGTCTGCGACGTGACCAGCAGACTCATCCTGTGGGCGCTGCGTGCGCGGTGGGGTCTGTCGGCTGTCGTCATGGCGTGCAACCTCGGCGGCCTCGCGGTGATCACCACCGAACTGTTCCTGAGCGGCTTCCTGAGCCGGCTCGGGGCGGGCTTCATGAGCACCTTCATCCAGGTGTCGATCTATCCGACCATCGGCGCGCTGATGGGCATCGCGCTGGCCGTGCGCGACCGGCACCACTATTTCGGCTGGCTCGACCAGCGCCGCCCGCCCACCGAGCGCGAGGCGAAACGGCTACTGCGCCTGCCGATCTCGATCACCGGCCGGGCCCTGGCCATCTGGCTGCCCGGCGTGGTGGTGGCAGCGGCGATCTTCTCGCACGCCACCGAGGAACGCAGCTTCCCGGTGGTGCTGTCCATGTTCGTGCTCGGCGCGCTGGAATCGGCGGCGCTCACCTTCCTGATCGTGGACCGGCTCATCCGGCCGACCATTCCGGTGGTGGCCGAGGTGCTCGACGAAACCGGGCACTGGAGCAACACCGTGCTGGCGCGGGTGCTGGTGACCTTCGCGGTGGCGGGCGAGGTGCCGCTGTTCATGCTGATCACGGTGCTGGCCGACCCGTCCACCGACGCCCACGACCGCATCCGGACCGGCATCTACCTGGCCATCGTCGGCCTGTCCGCGGGCGTGGTGGCGACCGCGGCGCTGGCCCGCGCGGTGGCCACGCCAATGCACACGCTGCGCGACGCGCTGGACCGGATCGCGCGCGGCGATCTCGACGCCCGGGTGCCCATCAACAGCACCAGCGAGATCGGGCGGCTCGAGCATTCGGTGAACGAGCTGGCCGCCAATCTCAGTGAGCGCGAACGCATGCGGACGGTGTTCGGACGGCACGTCGGCACCGAGGTGGCCGAGCGTGCGCTGTCCGGCAGCGCCAGTCTCACCGGCGACATGCGCGTTGTCACAGCACTTTTCGTGGATGTGACCGGTTCGGTGGCGATGGCCACCGAGCTCGCGCCGCACGACTTCGTGGCCAAGCTGAACCGGCTGCTGTCCACCGTGGTGGCGGCCACCGAGGACAACCACGGCCTGGTCAACAAGTTCGAAGGCGATGCGGCACTGTGCATTTTCGGCGCGCCCATCGCGCTGGCCGACAATGCGACCCCGGCCCTGCTCGCCGCCCGCCGCATTCGCGACGAGGTGGCCATACTCGACGAACTCGATATCGGCATCGGCATCGCGCGCGGGCTGGTCTTCGCCGGCGACGTCGGCACCGACACGCGGCTCGAGTTCACCGTCATCGGAGACGCCGTCAACGAGGCCGCCCGCCTCACCACCGAGGCCAAGCAGGTCCCCCGCCGCATCCTGGCCAGTCAGGCCGTCATTGACGCCGCCTGCGACGCCGAGCGCAAGAACTGGACCCACCTCGACACTCTCCAGCTCCGCGGCCGCAAAGAGCCCACTCCCGGCTGGACCGACGTCGCGTCGCCACCCCGCCGCAACGGCAGTGCCCCGCAGGCCGCCCCGCGACCGGCCGCACCCCGACCCCCGGCACCCGCGGCCGACCGGGCCGCCGATCACTGATCATCAAGCCGCTCGCACATCACCCGCGCACCCGCCCGGACCTGGCAATACCCCAAACAAATCCCTGACCTGAACACCTCCCGGACTGTAGAACCGCCCGCCCGCCACAGCAACGCATTAACCACTCACCACGCCACCAAGATCAGGGAGCTCCCAGCGCGGGGAATCGGACGAATCTCCTCGGCTGGAGCTCCCTGATCTTGGATCCGAGTGGGTGCGGGTGCCCTGGTCATACCCGGCGAATCCCGATGTCGTACTGGAGGACTGGGGGATGTCGTACTCGCGGGGGATCCGGCGCGGGGGTACCGGGTCGGACAGTAGGAGCATGACTGAAATCGGGGCGTTCGAGCGGACTTCGGCGGCGGCGTGGGCGCGGCCGGAGCGGGCGATTCTGGCGTATCGGGCGGTGGTGGTGGCGCTCGTCGCGGGGGTGGGAGAAACCTTGGGGCGGGCAGCTATCGCTCTCGACGCGCCCGACGTCCAGATATCGGGCATCGCCCTCGGCCTGGCGATCCGGGCCGCGATCTACCTGACGGTCTTCGCGCTCGCGGCCCGCATGCTGCTCGGAAGCCTTCGGGCCCGAGGCATTCTCGTCGTCGGCCTGGGCACCGTTGGCCTGGCCTCCCTGGTGGTCGAGCCACTGGGCGCAATCCTGTCAGCCGACCACCCCGGCGACCTGTTCACCGGCTGGACCCCGAACGCCGTGATACTCGGCCTGTTTCGCGCGATCCACATCCTCGCCGTACTCGTCGCCGTCCCCGCCGCCATCCGCGCGGGCAACCGCGCCGATCGCGAATCCTGAACGGCACGATCGCGCTCCGCCGCCCGCATCCCGGCAGGCTCTCCCGGCGGCGATATCAGGCCGAGGGCGGTGGCAGTAGCCCGGCACGCACCTCGTCGGCGGTGGTGACGGGGAGGTCGCAGACCGAACCTCGGCAGATGTAGGCGGCAGCGGCGTCGCGCACCGGGGGACGATCGGCGAGCAGAGGCTGTGAATCGAGGGCCCCGGAGACGATGACCGACCCGCCGGGTGCCGCACGCCGGGCGACTTCCAATAGGGTTGCACCCCAACCGGATTCACCATCCGGACCATTCGCCACGGCCACCTGGATCGGCCCGCGCACGGATGCCTCCGCGACGGAGAGCCAATTCCCCGCCGAGCGGGGTGCGCGGGCCAGTAGTACCGCGCCGCGGGTGAGGGTCAGATCGGCCAATTGCCGGTAGCGCGCCGCCCGATCGGTGTCGGCGATGGCGGCGGCGGTGACCAGGGCCTCTGCCAGCACCGAGGTGCCGGAGGGCGTGGCACCGTCGAGCGGGTCGCGGGGGCGGGTGAGCAGGGTCTCGGCGTCGTCGGTGGTGTCGAACCAGCTGCCCGGCGCCTCCGGGTCGACGAAGTGGTCGATGGCAGCGTCGAGCAGGCGCTGCGCCTCGGAAAGCCAGTCCCCGGTGCTGGTTTGGTGCAGTGCGAGCAGTCCCAGCGCGAGCCAGGCGTAGTCCTCGAGCACGCCCGGGGCCGTACCGGGTACCCCGCTCAGCGAGGCGCGGCACACCCGGCCGTCGGTCACGTGGCTGTCCACCAGGTATCGCGCACACCGCGCGGCGGCCTCGATCCACTCCGGATGACCGTGTGCCGCAACGGCTTCCGCGAGCGCGACGATCGCCATCCCGTTCCACGCGGTGACCACCTTGTCGTCCCGCTCGGGTTGCGGCCGCCGCGCGCGAGCCGCCGACAGCCGCGCCCGCACGCCTTCGAACCGTTCGCGCTCACCCGGCTTCGGATCCGTGTATCGGGTCGGCACCGAGGTCCCGTGTTCGAAGGTCCCCGCCGTCGTCACCCCGAAAAGCTCTGCGGCCCAAGCCCCGTCGAGAGCACCCAGCACACCGTTGAGCTCCGCGGGCGTCCACACATAGGTGGCGCCCTCCACCCCGGGCTGCCCGGGTTCGAGATGGGTATCCGCGTCGAGCACCGACGCGAACGCCCCCTCCTCGGTCCCCAGATCCGCCAGCAGAAACTCCACCGTCTCCCGAGTAACCCTCAGCGCCAACGATTCCCAGGCCCCCGACCCCACCCCGTCGAACTCCCGCCGCGCCAGATGCGCATACACCCGCAGCAACTGCGCGTTGTCGTACAGCATCTTCTCGAAATGCGGCACCACCCAAGCGGCATCCACCGAGTACCGGGCGAACCCACCCCTCAACTGGTCGTAGATCCCACCTCGCGCCATCCGCTCACACGTGAACGAAACCGCCCGCAGCACACCGACATCCCCGGTCCGCTCGTAATGCCGCAACAACCCCTCCAACAACGCCGAAGGCGGAAACTTCGGCGCCCCGACAAATCCCCCATGCTCCCCATCGAACTCCTTGGACACGGCCCCCACCGCATGCCCGAGCAACTCCGCCCCCACCTGAATCTCCGCATCCGGCAACCCCGCCGTCTGCTGCCGCAGCGCCTCCCCCACCTGCCCCGCCGCCGCATTCACCTCATCCCGCCGATTCCGCCAGGTATCCCCCACCGCAGTCAACAACTGCATGAACGAGGGCATCCCATGCCGAGGCGTCTTCGGGTAATACGTCCCGCAATAGAACGGCTCCCCCTCCGGCGTCAGAAAGCACGTCATCGGCCACCCGCCCTGCCCGGTCATGGCCACGGTCGCATTCATATACACCGCATCCAGATCGGGCCTCTCCTCCCGATCCACCTTGATGCACACAAAGTTCTCGTTCATAACCGCCGCCGTAGCCGCGTCCTCGAACGACTCATGCGCCATCACGTGGCACCAGTGATTGTTTGGCCGAAGCTACCAATGGCAGGATGCGTACCCCACTGAAAGAAGAATGGGCACGTCCCGCCTGGTTGCTTCTGCCATCGCCTCCTCTCCCCACTCCTGCCAGTGCACGGGATTCCCGGCGTGCTGGCGCAGGTAGGGCGACGTGGCACCACCTAATCGGTTCATGCCCGCCAGCCTTCCACATGGGCGAGAAGCAGGCCAGGCATACGATTCCTTACCCACAGGAGACAGAAGTGCCGCAATCGATCCGCGGGTGCTCCAACACGCTGACGGACCATACCCCGACCGAGCAGGGAGCATCGGACCATGGAAGCCTCACCGCCGGCCTAACGCCCTTCGCAAGACGGTCCAGCGCTTGCCTGAAGCGTGCGGCCATCATGACACGCACCAGCCGACCGTGCACCACATCGCAGTACGTGTCGGTGACAATTCCACACGCGTTGGCGGCATGGTTCATCAAGGTAGAACCGCTGCGACGTGGAAAACGGGCAAGAACCTGCTCATTGACCGAGCCTGCAACGACCTTCACCGACTCTTCCATGCTTGATCTGGACCTCCGTCGATCGTTGACCGCAGGCTGGTGGGTTGGGTTCGGAGATCAGCTCTCCTGAAATGACGTTATCGGGCTTATCGCCGAAGCACGCGCACGGAACTGCGAGTCCTCACGCTCATCGGCAATGCACGAGGTCAGTCGGCCCCAAATCGGCTCGGCCCGTTGATCTTCGCCCCGCCCGCGCTGGCCGGTCCGGTCAGCGCGGCTCGCGGCAAGATAGTGCGTTCAGGTTGTGGGCTGGCAGCCAGTAACGGGTACGCCGGTCTGATCGGCGAGAAGCATCGACGTATCTAACGAAGAATGCCATACCGAACTCGCCCATCCTGTTCCTCTGTCTCGACGACCCGGACTTGAGCTCGCGTTCCGTCCGGCTCCACAAGCCACGCTTCCTCCGGATCGGCGCTAGCGGAAGGATAGACAACCTGCCCCCCGATGCTCCTGGCAACAATCCGCGAAAAGACTTCGTCGGATGGATGATTCTTTATTGTATTTGAAAACTCTACAAATAGCGCTAACTGTGCATCACCAAGTATCCTGGAGTAACCACAGTAGGCGGGCGCCTCCCAATTCCTCGAAGCTTGATCGCCATTATCATCATATACGTCCACGTCATGTGGTGAAATCTCGCCTGCGCTGGAGATCGCATACGCAAGTTCGTTGCCACTGACTTCGCCGATCACAAGCACGCTATATGCCGTAGGGCTCATTTTTTATACTCG
>NZ_BJWY01000165.1 GCF_007990715.1 Nocardia seriolae NBRC 15557
GTCCGGGGGCAGATACACCCGGCTCACCTCGGGCCGCTTGCTGAGCACGTGGTCGATGAAACCCGGATCCTGATGCGAGGCCCCGTTGTGATCCTGCCGCCACACGTGCGAGGTGATCAGGTAGTTGAGGCTGGGAATCGGTTCACGCCAAGGGTATTCGGCGGCCATGTGCAGCCATTTCGCGTGCTGCACGACCATGGAGTCGACGATGTGGGCGAAAGCTTCGTAGGTGGAGAACACCCCGTGCCGCCCGGTCAGCAGGTAGCCCTCCAGCCAGCCCTGGCACAGGTGTTCGGAGAGCACCTCGAGCACCCGGCCGTCGGGCGAGAGCCGGTCGTCGCCCGCGATCCGCCGACCGCGCCAGCGGCGGCCGGTGACTTCGAGGACGGCGTCGAGTCGGTTGGAGGTGTGCTCGTCCGGGGAGAAGAACAGCAGATTGCGCGGATTCTCGACCAGCGCGTCGCGCAGGTAGCCGCCCAGCACCCGGGTCGCCTCGGCCAGTTCGGTTCCGGGCGCGGCGAATCCGACACTGTGATCGGCCGGCGACGGCAGGCGCAGATCGACGCTGTCGTGGCCGTGGGTGGCGCGATTGGCGCTCATGCGCAGATGTTCCGGATGCAGGCGCGCGATCCGGTCCACCGGCCGCCCCGCGTCGTCGAAGAGCTCCTCGGGACGGTAGGAGCGCAGCCAGTCCTCCAGCTGCGCAAGATGTTCCGGATTCTCGCGGACCTCCGGCAGCGGCACCTGGTGGGACCGGAAGGTGCCCTCGACGCGCTCGCCGTCGACCAGCATCGGACCGGTCCAGCCCTTCGGCGTCGCCAGCACGATCATCGGACGGCACGGATCGCGCGGACCCAGCCCGCATTCGGCGTCGTCGCGGATCCCGCGGATCCGTTCCATCGCCGCGTCGAGCACGTCGGCGAAGCATTCGTGCACCTCGGCCGCATCGGCGCCCTCGACATACATCGGTTCCCAGCCCTGCGCCGAGAGCATGGCGTCGAGCTCCTCGCGCGACATGCGCGCCAGCAGCGTCGGACTCGCGATCTTGTAGCCGTTGAGGTGCAGGATCGGCAGCACGCTGCCGTCGGTCACCCGATCCAGGAACAGCGACCCGTGCCAGCTGGCGGACAGCGCGGCGGTTTCCGCCTCGCCGTCCCCGATCGTGCAGGCCACCAGCAGATTCGGATTGTCGAATGCCGCCCCGGTGGCATGGGCCAGCGAATAGCCCAGCTCCCCGCCCTCGTGGATGGATCCCGGCAGGTGCGGCGAGGCATGGCTGGGCACGCCGCCCGGGAACGAGAACTGCCGGAACAGTTCCCGCATCCCGGCCAGGTCCTGCCGGACCTCCGGGTGCCGCATGGAATAGGTGCCCTCGAGCCAGGTCGCGGCGTTCAGCGCCGCCGCGCCGTGGCCCGGACCCAGCACGAACAGCATCTCCTGACCGGTGCGCATGATGGCGCGATTGAGGTGGGCGTAGGTCAGCGTCACCCCGGGCACGGTTCCCCAGTGCCCGATCAGCCGCTGCTTGATGTGCTCGGGCCGCAGCTTCTCGGTGAGCAGCGGATTGTCCAGCAGGTAGATCTGCCCGGCGGCAAGATAATTCGCGGCTCGCCACCAGGCGTCCAGATCGACCAGATCGTCGCGGATGCCGGTGCCGGATCCGGGCATGGTGAGCGTCACCGCTCCGACAACGTCTCGACGGCCCGCGTGCCGGGCGCTTCGTCGGCGTGCACGACCATGACCGGGCAGTGCGCGTGCTGGATCAGTGCGTGGGCGGTGGAGCCGAGCAGCATGCCCGCGAATCCCCCGCGGCCGCGATTGCCGACCACGACCAATTGCGCGGTCCGCGACAGTTCCTGCAATCGATCGGCGGGCCCGGACAGATACACCTCGCGGCTCACCTCGACATCCGGGTACTTCTCCCGCCAGCCCGCCAGGCGCTCGGCCAGTATGGCCTCCTCGACGGCTTCCAGATCGGCGGCCGGGGCCGGGATGTTCTCGCCCGCGAAACGCCGGGTGTCCCAATCACTCCAGGCGTGCATCGCGACCAGGCCCACCCGCCGTTCGGAGGCCTCGGCGAAGGCGGCGGCCAGCGCGGCCTCGCTGACCCGGCTGCCGTCCACCCCGACCACGACGGGACCCGAACCGCGAACCGCGTTGCCCGCGTCGGGATCCGGACGGACCACAATAACCGGTCCGCGGGCATGACTGGTCACGGCGAACAGCGTCGAACCCAGATGTGAGAGCGTGCCGGCGGTTCCGGTGGCTCCGATCACCACCGCGAAAGCGGTGTCGCTGTGCTCGATCAGCGCCTGCGCGGCATTGTCGTTCGACATCGAGGCGGTGATCCGCAAGTGCGGCTCGTACTCGGTCGCGGCGACCCGCGCCCGCGTCACCAGCGCCGCGCCCGCGGCCTTGACGGCGTCGACCAGCGGCGGCGTCGCCACCGCGTACACGCCGACACCACGACTGATCGCCACCAGGTCCAGGCCGTGGATGATATGCAGGCTCCGTCCCCGATCCGCGGCGTAGTTCGCGGCCCAGTGCAGGGCCCGCGCCGCGCCGTCGGAGGTATCCACTCCGACCACGACCGCCGCCGATGCCAGCCGGTGCGGATCGTCGAATTCCGGGTGTGCCATCGTGACCTCCTGGAGTGGTGGAAGCATCGAAGTCCGCTCGCCGCGGATTCGGCCGCCACGCCGTTGTGGCGGGGCCCCCGCTCCGACGACGCCGTCGTCGCCCTTGTCCTTCGAGCCTCCGAGTTCGAGTCGATGCCATTGATTCTGGTCGGGACAGGGCGGGTCTTACAGCGTCGAAGGTCGGCGGTCTTGCTCCGATGGTCCACGCCGATCTCCGGGCGATAGTCGGATGATCTTGGGACTTTGGTCCTCTCCGAGGCCGGTCACCACGCGGAAGCCCGCGGCGATGCACTCGGTCAGCAACGCCGGATCGGGGACCGCGCCGGTGTCGGTATTGATGCCCACGCAGCAGGTGTCGACGTGGGAGATGAGGGTGATGTTGAAAGCGGTGCCGGTGGTGGGGCCGAACGGATAGATTCGCTCCACCTTCGCGCCCGCCAGATACAGGTCGACCGGGGAACCCGGGACGTCGGAGGCGACGAAATCGACGTGCTTGAACATATCGGTGAGCAGTCCGACCGGCAGCCGGTTGAAGGTCGCGGCCACGGCATTGGAGAACGGGATCGCCGGTTCCCGTTTCCATCCTTCGACCGTGGCGTCGAGGGCCCGCATGAGATCGACGGCCGCGGCCACGTCGACCGGAACCTCGAAGCGGGCCAAGGTGATCCGGTTGCCGCCGATCGGATCCACGGCCCGCCGCAGGCTGATCGGCATGGCCACCCGCAACTGCTCCACCGCGGTGTCGTGCCGGTCGTGATAGGCGCGCAGGCCGATCAGCACCGCGGCCAGGAAGGCGTCGTTGACCGTGCAGCCGACCAGATGTGCGCTGCGCCGCAAGGCATCCAGCGGCACCTCCAGCACCGTGAGCCGGCGGCCCAGGCTCCGGTCGGTCATCAGCGGCGACAGCGTGCTGGTGATCGGGTGAGCCAGGCGCAGCAGCGAACCCGCCAGCGCCGCACCGTCTTTGATCGCTCCGACCGGATCGGTGACGGTGCGCCGGACCGCGGGCAGCACCGCGGCCATCCCGCCGCGCACCAGCCCCGCGCCGACCGACCAGTTCCACGCCACGATATCGCCGAGCATGCCGCGCACGTCGGGGTGCGCCGCGTCGGGAACGTGCGCGCGATCGGTGCCCGCGCGCTCGAAATCGAGGATCTCACCGGCGATCTGCATGCCGCCGATCCCGTCGGTGAGGCTGTGGTGCACCTTCAGAACCAGGGCGCTCTTCCCGCCCTCCAGGCCGCTGAGCACGGTGAACCGCCACAGCGGTCGCGCCGGGTCGAAGGCGGCCATCGCCTCGGTGCGCGCGAACTCCAGAACCGACGACAGGTCGGCCGGGGCCGCGGGCTCGAAATGCCGCACATGCCAGGACAAGTCGAAATCCGGATCCAGTGCCCACCGCGGCGGCGCGAGCCCCAGCGGCACCGGCCGCAGCCGGTGCCGGAACCGCGGCACCGCGCGCGTCCCCCGATCGATCATGCCCAGCAGGCGATCCCAATCCGGCTCGGAATCCAACAGCAGCACCGACACGATGGTGGAACGCAGGTTCGGATCCTGTTCCATGCTCCACGTGAAGAGATCCGACTGAGACATGTGAGTGTCGTGTGAAGCCATTGTCCGTACCGTCCGTCGTGCCTGACCGCGTCGTCGCCGCAATTCACTGTGACGCGATCGCGTCGATGATCGGGAGGGCAGAAGGTCACCGACCCCGCCGATCGGCTGCCCCCGCCACCGAACTCGTCCGTTTCCGGACCTCCGGCCCGGGTCCAGTGGATGACCAAGGGCCTGCGTCCCGGATCCTCGAACCGGACCCGGGGACTTCGACAGTCGTTGGTCCCCCGCTTGTCGGGAGCATCGGCCCTGCCGCGCACCACGGGCCGCGACCAGGCTGGATGTCATGGATCTACCCGCCCCGCCGCACATCGTCGCGACGCTCGCCCTCATTCTCGGCGCGGGCATGGTGATCGCGGTTCCCGCGGCCGCCGAATATCTTTCGCTCTGGGCGCGGATGTACGGGCCGATGCTGGTCTATCTTGCGTTCGTCGAGTACCTGGCGGTCGCGCTGGGCCTGGTGCGGTGGGGTGTCGGCCAGCTGCGGCCCTGACCTGCGGCGTGCCGCCGGGCCGAAGGGCCGCGGCCTTCGGGGACTGTGCCCCTGGCAGCGGTGCGGCCGACGGGCTGGACTGCTCGGGAACGCGTTTCCGAGGGAAGGACGAGAACCATGGTGTCCGGCGCACATTCGCGTGGCAGATGGGACCGCTTGGGCGGTGTCTCCGGGGCGACGCTGCTGGCGGGCACCGCTGTTCCGCTGCTGGCCGGAGCGATCGCCTGGGCCGTGGGCGCGCTGCCGGTCGCGGATCGGTGGTGGGCGGCGGGAACCGTGGTGGCCCTGGTGCCGGCGCTGTGGTGGATGGTCGGGGCATTGCGCCGGGGTCGGGTCGGCGTGGATCTCATCGCCGTGCTGTCGCTGATCGGAACCCTGTGGGTGCACGAGTATCGCGCGGGGGCGCTGATCGCGATCATGCTCAGCGGCGGGCACGCGCTGGATGCCGCCGCCGAGCACCGCGCGGCACGGGATCTGCGGGCCCTGCTGGAACGCGCCCCGCACACGGCCCGGCGGCGGCGCGGGGACGCCGTGCAGGTCGTCGATCTGGCCGAGATCGTCGCGGGCGACATCCTGGTGGTGGCCACCGGTGAGGTGGTGCCGGTCGACGGCCGCATCCTGGACGCGGTCGCGGTGCTCGATGAATCCGCGCTGACCGGCGAGCCGTTGCAGGTGGAGCGGGCGGCCGGGGAACCCGTGCGCAGCGGAGTGCTCAATGCCGGTGGGGCATTCGAGTTGCGGGCCACCGCCACCGCCGACGCCAGCACCTACGCCGGGATCGTGCGCCTGGCCCGGGAAGCGGGGGCCGCCACCGCGCCCACGGTGCGACTGGCCGATCGATATGCCGCCTGGTTCCTGCCCCTGACCCTGGCGGTCGCCGGGGCCGCGTACTGGTGGAGCGGGTCGCCGGTGCGCGCGGTGGCGGTCCTGGTCGTCGCCACGCCCTGCCCGCTGTTGCTGGCCGCGCCCGTGGCGATCGTGTCGGGGCTCTCACGCGCCGCCCGCGCCGGGGTGGTGGTGTGCGATGGCGGGGCCCTGGAAACCCTCGGCCGCGCAACCACTCTCGTGATGGACAAGACCGGAACCGTCACCGCCGGGCGGCCGGTCGTCACCGAGGTCGCCGCGGCCCCGGACACCGATCCGGCATGGCTGCTGCGGCTGGCGGCCGCGGTCGATCAGCTGTCCTCGCACGTGCTGGCCGAAGCGATCGTGACCGAGGCGCTGGCCCGCAAGCTCGAATTCGGGGTCGCCACCGAGGTTTCCGAACAGGCCGGGTGCGGCGTCACCGGCCGGGTCGAGGGACGGTGCGTGCAGGTCGGGAAACTGCCCGCGGACGCGCCCGTCCCGGAATGGGGACGGCCGGTGATGAACCGGGCGCGACTGGACTCCGCAGCCGTCGCGTGGATCACCGTCGACGACACCCCGCTCGGGCTGGTGTTGCTGCGAGATCCGTTGCGGCGCCACGCCCCTCGCACGCTGCGCCGCCTCCGTGAGGCCGGATTGCACCGGCTGGTCATGCTCACCGGGGATCGGCTCGAACCCGCTCGCGAGGTCGCCACGGTGCTCGGGCTCGACGAGGTGTACGCGGGCCAGAGCCCGGCCGACAAGGTCGAGGCCGTACGCCGGGAAACCGAGCGGCAGGTGACCGTCATGGTGGGCGACGGCCTCAACGACGCCCCGGCGCTGGCCGCCGCCACGGTGGGGGTGGCCATGGGTGCGCGGGGCTCGACGGCCTCGTCCGAGGCCGCCGATATCGTGCTCACCACCGACCGGCTGGACCGGCTCGCCGACGCGATGGACATCGCCCGCTGGTCACGGCGCATCGCCGTGCAGAGCGCGACCGCGGGCATGGCACTGTCGTTGCTGGCCATGGTCATTGCGGCGGTCGGCTGGCTGCCCCCGGCGGCGGGCGCGCTGCTGCAGGAGGCGATCGATGTCACCGTGATCCTCAACGCGCTGCGGGCGCTGCGCGGCGACCCGGCCGCGCGCCGCCCCCTGCCCGCCGGTGCCGAGGAACTGCTGCACCGCTTCGCCGCCGAACACGATGTCCTGCGAGACACGCTGGCGGCCCTGCGCGCGGTCGCGGATCGCGTCGCCGCCCGCCCCGACGACGCGGCACTGGCGGATCTCACTGCCGTGCACCGCTTCCTGGTCGAGGATCTGCTGCCGCACGAGCGGGCCGAGGAGACGCAGCTCTATCCGGCGCTGGCCGGGCCGCTCGGCGGTGCCGAGGCGACGGCCACCATGAGCCGCGCGCACGCCGAGATCGAGCGGCTCACCACCCGCGTCGGCACCCACCTCGAATTCGCGCGCGCCCGTGGCGGTTTCGATCCGGACCAGCTCGACGATCTGCTCGCCTGCCTCTACGGACTGCATGCCGTGCTGCGGCTGCACTTTCTCCAGGAGGAGGAGAACTACTTCACGCTGGCCGCCGACGAACAGCCGTGACCCCGGTGCTCGACCCGGTCGAGGACCATGGTCCCGATGAGGGCAGGCAGGAGTCCTCTGACCGAAATCCGGCGGTGGGATCAGGCTCGAAGGATGGACACCGCCACTCGAATCGCTGTAATCTACACCACCGCACAGGGATCCACTCGCGAGGTCGCCGAGTTCATCGGCGCCTCCCTCGCCGCCCGCGGCGCGACCGTCGCGGTCGCGGCCGCCGCCGAAGCCCCCGAGCTGGCCCGCTTCGACGCCGTCATCCTCGGCAGTGCCGTGCACGATCGGGACCTGCTGCCGGAGCTGACCCGGTTCGTCCGCGCTCATCTCGATGAACTCCGCGCGCGCCCGGTGTGGATGTTCAGTGTGGGACTCGGGCCCGCGCTGGTCGGCCCGATCGGACGGCGCATCGGCCGCGTGATCCCGAAAAAGATCGCCGACCTGCGCGATTCGGTCGCCCCCAACGACTACCGCGCGTTCGCGGGCCGCTACGAACGCGCGGGCGTCCCGCTCACCGCGCGTACCATCTACCGGCTCATCGGCGGCCCGCGCTATGGGGACCTGCGCGACTGGACGGCCATCACGGGCTGGACCGACACCATCGCGCAGGAGCTGAAACTGCCACTGCCGCAGAGCACCCCGACCCACCCCTGACCGGCCGGGCCGGGAACCCGCCTATCGCACGATCAGGATCGGGCAGTCCACGGTGTGCAGCAGCGCGCTGCTGGTGGAGCCCAGCAGCATGCCGGTGAAGCCGCCGCGGCCGTGGCTGCCCACGACCACCAGCTGGGCGTGCTCGGATTCTTCCAGCAGTGACCGAACCGGGCGGTCCTTCACCAGGATTCGCCGCACCGGCACATCGGGATAGCGCTCGGCGAATCCGGCCATCTCCTCGCCGAAGGTCGCCCGCTCCTGTTCGGCCACCGTCTCCCAGCCCGACATCGGCAGATACGGTCCGCTGAAATCGCTCCAGGCGTGCAGGGCCGTCAGCCCGGTCTTGCGCAGCGAGGCCTCCTCGAACGCCAGCGCGAGCGCCGGCACGCTGTTCTCGGTGCCGTCCACGCCCACCAGCACCGGCTGCCGCGCCGACACCGGATCCGCGGCGGCGGTCGTATGGATCACCGCGACCGGGCATTGCGCGTGATGTGTCACCGCGGAGCTGACCGACCCCAGCAGTCCGCGCCGCAGCGCCCCGAGCCCGCGGCTGCCGAGCACCAGCATCCGGGCCTGCGAAGACTGATCGATCAGATAGCCGATGATCGGGTCCGGCGTCACCACCGACGACGTCTCGACCCCTTCACCCGGCAGCGTCTCGGACGCGATCCGCGTCGCCTCGCCGACAATGCGTTCACCGTCGAGCTCGAGCTCCGCGATCTCGGCGGTACTGAGCACGGCGGTCGGCGGCGGACCGGCCGGCGCGCAGATCGAGGTGACTATGCACAGCGGACACCCGTGCCGCGCGGCATCGAGCGCGGCCCAGGCCACGGCCTGGTACGAGACGGCCGAGCCGTCCACCGCGACAATGATGGGCGGGTTGAGGGTCTGGTGCTGGGCACCGTGTTCGGTCATGGTGATCACTCCTGTTCCGCTGTCGTCGCCGCGCCCGGCCGTGCCGACTCGCGGCCGGGGTGGTGCGGACACGTCGTGTCCAGCTCGAATCACGACGTGTTCGTGTCCTCAGCATGGCCCCGGCGACCGACCGCCGGTGACGGTCGAAAGTCATCGGCCGACGGGATCTTCGACCCATGCAGGTCTCGCATTCGACTTTGACCAACTGGTAGTTAGGTGCCATATTAAATTCGTGATCGCGGATTCGGAAGCCTCGACAGCCCCCAGTCTGGAACAGGCGCGCACCCAGATCCGGCGCTACGGACTCGAAGGCGACATCGACCCGCAGGTCGTCCTGGTCGCGGTGCGGCTGCTGGCCACCGGCGCCAGGCTCACCCAGGCTACTGAGTCGCACTTCGCGCGCTTCGGCTTGTCGACCGGGCGCTACCGGCTGCTGGCCGCGCTCGAGGATGCCGACGGTGAGCTGTCGCCCTCGCAACTGGCGGCCGTGCTCGGCGTAACGCGCGCAACGGTAACCGGGCTCATCGCCGGTCTGGAACAGCAGGGATTCGTGTGCCGGCGCGCGTCGGCGGAGGACGGCCGGGGCGTGGCCGTGGTGCTCACCGCGCGGGGTGCACGGAAGCTGCGGGAGATGGCGCCCCGGCATTTCGCTCGATTGCAGGCGATGACCGCCGGGCTCACCGCCGAGGAACGCGCCACCTTCCTCGACCTGCTCGAACGCATCGATGAGGGCATCGGCGCACTGCTCGCGGACTGAGCGAACGGGATCGACCGAGCATCTCGGCATCGCCTCATAGTTAGGGAACTAATCTCGATGACCATCGGTGTCGATACCCCGGATCGGCGCGGTCGCACCGGGCTGGACCGGCAGGGGCGCGAGCTGACCGGAAATCCGCGGGTGCGGGTTCGCGAGGTGGAGGTTCTGTCCTGCAACTGGTATGTGTTGCGCAACACGACCTTCGACTATCGGCACAGTGACGGCCACTGGAGCCGGGAGCAGCGCGAAACCTACGACCGCGGCGACGGCGCAACCATCCTGCTCTACCACGCCCAGAGCCGAAATGTGCTGCTGACCCGGCAATTCCGGCTTCCCGCATACGTCAACGGCCACCCCGACGGCATGCTGTTGGAGACCGCCGCCGGACTGCTGGACGGCGAGTCCCCCGACGACGCGATTCGCCGAGAGGCCCAGGAGGAGACCGGGCACCGCGTGGGCGCGATACAGCCCGTCTTCCAGGCCTACATGAGCCCGGGCTCCGTCACCGAGCGCCTGCACTTCTTCGCGGCCCCCTACGAACGCACCCGCGCCGGTGCGAGCGGGCACGGCATCGCCGCCGAAGGCGAGGACATCACCACCGTGGAAATCGCTTTCGACGAGGCCCTGCGCATGATCCGCACCGGCGACATCGCCGACGCCAAGACCATCATGCTGCTGCAGTGGGCAGCCCTCGACGGGCCATTCGCCCCGTAGCTCGAACGCCAGGACAGGTACATCTCCTGGGCGCACGGCACGACCGGCATCGCCGATCGGTGCGCGCCCTCGCGTGACACCGGACCGCACTATCCCTCGCACGGCGGGCAAGCGGCGATGTTCACCGCCGCGCTCGGGCATCGGTGGGCACCGCAACTGCGGTTCATCGGCAGGGCCCGACGTCGGCAACCTTCGAGGCGGAGTGGCCCGTCGATCGGGGCAGAACGGCCCTCGGCCGCCGGTGCGCCGCGATGAAGCATGATGTTGTGCGAAATGACGAGGCCACTCAAATCCTATTCATCCAGGAAAGACTGACCCGGCGGCACCCCGAGGTACCCGAGACCATCATCGCGGGCATCGTCGCGCGGGCCCGAGACGCCTTCACCGACGCCAAAGTCCGCAACTTCGTGCCACTGCTGGTGGAACGCCGCGCGATCATCGAACTGGCCGCGAGCCCGGCACGCTGACGGTCCCACACGGTCGTGGCGCGTGCGGGATCGCCGTCGGTGTTAGCGTCGGGGGATGGCGAGCCGACGCGATGTCCAGCATGCGGTGGTGACGGGATTCCAACGCAGAGTGGGCAATCCGATGCTGGGTCGGCTCTCGATCCAGACCCTGCTGGAGACCACTGGCCGGGTCAGCGGCCGGCCGCGCATCACCCCGATCGGTGGTCGCCGCAGCGGCGGCTCGTTCTGGTTCGTGTCGGAGTTCGGGCAGCGGTCGCAGTACATCCGGAATATCGAGGCCGACAATCGAGTCCGGCTGCGGATCCGCGGCCGGTGGTTCACCGGTACCGCGCACCTGATGCCCGAGGACGACCCGGTCGCCCGGCTGCGTGGCCTGCCGCGCACCAACAGCGCGGCGGTCCGGGTGGTCGGCACCGACCTGCTCACCGTGCGCGTCGACTTGCGCTGATCGGTTCCCGCTGATCAGCGGGGGCGCGAGGCAGAATGTCGCCATGCCGACATTTGCCCGATTGTTACAGGCTGCCTTCGCCGGGACGCTCGTGGTGGTGGTCAGTCACGGCGTCGCGGCGGCTCCCGCCGCGAGCGCCCCGCACATTCAATTGCCGTGGACCAACTCCGAACCCGACGGGGTGCAGGCGCCGGGCGCGGCACTGGCGGACGGAATCACCGGCACCATACTGTGGTCGCGCCAGGCGGACGTCCCGGTCCCGATCGCGAGCATCGCGAAGGTGATGACGGCCATGGTCGCGATCACCGCCGGGGACCTCGACCGGCCGATCACGGTGCCCGCGGCGGCCATCGCCTACTGCGTCGCCAACGACGGCAGTACCGCGGGGCTGGCCTCCGGCGAAGTGCTCACCACACACCAGCTTCTCTACGCGCTGATGCTGCCGTCGGGCTGCGACGCCGCCTACACCCTGGCCGAGGCGTACGGCCCCGGCCAGGACGGCTTCATCGCCAAGATGAACGACGCCGCCCGCCTGATGGGTTTGGCCGCAACCTATTTCGCCGACCCGAGCGGTCTGCCCGTCCCCACCGACGGTGCCACCTACTCCACCCCCGCCGACCTGATCGCCCTCGGCCTGCGCGCCATGAGCCTGCCCGTCTTCCGCGAGGTCGCCGGATCCCAGAGCTACCACCTGCCCGCCGGTCCCGCCAATCGCGACCACGTCTGGCAGACCACCAACCTCCTGCTCCGCGCCTACCCGGGCACCATCGGCATCAAAACCGGCTCCACCGACGCCGCCGGAGCCTGCCTCCTCTTCGAATCCGTCCGCGCCGGAATCCCTTTGATCGGCGTAGTCCTGCACAGCTCCCCCGGCAGCGGCGTAGCCGCCAAAAACGACGCCGAACACATGCTCAACTGGGCCTACGACCCCATCCTCACCGCCCTCCCGATCCACTGACCCCACCCGCATTCCGCAGCCCGCGAAACCCATTGCACGCCGCACGAACCCGTTGTCCACCGATCAGTGGACAGCGGGTCCACCAAGGGCGAACAGTGCGTGGCGACCTGTATCAGATGGGCCCGAACACCCCGGCGAGACCGAGAACGAACAGCACGCCACCCAAGACCACCGCGATTACGTGCGGAAACATGGCGTGGGCGAAAAACCACGGCTGCATCGATCGGCCACCGCCGGAGGCATCCTCCCAGGGTTCGGGTACCGCGGGATCCACCGGCTTCCCGCCCCGGCGGATCCGCGCTCCGGCCGCCCGCCATCCCCAGTCGATGAGCGGAGAAGACGCAGGACCACCCCCGGGCACATCGACCGCGAACAACCGGTGAGCAACGACTTCGATATCCCGCATGCGAGGGTAGTAGCGGATCTGGTGCGACTTGTTGTAAGCCTCCAGCAACCAGAACGCGAGCCCGCTCGCCGCCGCCACCAGAAACAGTCCGTAGTGCTTCTGCTGGAACCCCAAACCCAAGCTGGCCAGACTCAGGGTGACGCCCCAGCCCTTGACGGTGAGCAGCCTCTGATCGAACCCCTTCACGAGGTCGAGGAGCTGTGCGTACTCAGCCATCAGGTCATCGTGCAAACGAGCGAGCTCAGGCTCCTCACCGGCCGCTGTCATCCCCCGTACCTCCCCCGGTTGCGATCGCCCGACGCGGACCAGACGAACAAAGTGTAGAACCGCACAGAACGTCCTTGCGCGAGAACGGCATCCGCAATCGACCCTCGAAATGGTCGAGCAGCCGCTCCTCGGTCAACGGAGCCGGTGGCTGCGCGCACGATCGGAAGATCCCGTCTTCGTGGGCCGAGTCAGGTGTGGAATGTCTGTGTGACGTACTTGAAATTCGCCGTCTTTCCGGCGTCGCGCTGACCCCGCGGGATGATGCCTTGGCCGGTGGCGATTCCGACTCCCGTGGTGTTGAGCGACCAGTCGAGGATGGTCGCCTTGTGTGGCGCGCTGTTCCACCACGAGTCGAGCGCCGCCTGCGGACCCGGAGTCGCCGTATTGCCGAACCGCCATGTGATATAGACGTTTTCGCGTCCGGATGAGCCGACCGCGCTCTGAATTCGCTGGTCGGGGGTGCTGCCGTCAGATCCGATGTGCCCGGGGTAGCCGTTGTAGAGTTTCTCCCATTGTCCGGGGTGGTCGGCAAGGTCTTGGCTGTGTTGTTGGGCAGCGGTGGTCAGTCGTGAGTCGATGACCAGACGGGGTGCGCGGCAGCCGTTCTGGGCGGCGTTTTCACGCGCCCGGGCGAAGTTGACGATGTCGACGACCTGCGTGGCCTCCGAGGATCCCTGCGGGGAGAAGCCCTGGCCGACGCGAAATGTGGCGTCGCGACTATCTAGTGTCC
>NZ_BJWY01000166.1 GCF_007990715.1 Nocardia seriolae NBRC 15557
TTGGCTTCGAGAGTGTTCGGCAACATTGCCTCCGGGGACGAAATGGTCGGTATCGGAATCCTAATTCGGGTGTCCTGGATCACCCATGTTTCCGTGGCGTGGATCACCCCACGCCACCTGCACGTATAGCTCGCGCCCCGGGTTCATTCCGCTGGTGAAAATCAACTAGATCACATTCCGGGGGTGTCGATGTCCGAAATGTAATGCGCGGCGCACAATGTGGGATAGACGAAGCAACAGACACCGCCACCAGCTTCCGATTGGGAAACGTGAGGTGATCGGCCGTGAACCTGCGTTCGCTCCTGCATCTGGAGACCAAGACGGTCCCGGTCCTGCCCGCCGACGAGCCGGCGACCGATGCGGAGACCACCACATCCGACAAGCCGACCAAGCGGTTCCGGCGTAAGGCCAACGGCGCCCTCGAGGAACGGCTCGAACGATTACTCACCCCGAGCGAGATGGACCTGTTGCACCACCATCGAATTTGACGCGGCCGCTCATACTCGATAGGTGACTTCACCAGCTGCCGCGAAACCGGCCATCCTCAGCGTTGACGACGACCCCGGCGTCTCGCGTGCGGTCGTGCGGGACCTGCGCCGCCGGTACGGTGCGGACTATCGGATTCTGCGGGCGGAGTCCGGCGCCGACGCCCTCGAGGCGCTTCGTGAGATGAAACTGCGCGGCCAGCCGGTCGCGGTCCTGATCGCCGACTACCGGATGCCCGGCATGAACGGCGTCGAATTCCTCGAGCAGGCCATGGACCTGCACCCGCACGCGCGCCGCGTGCTGCTGACCGCCTACGCGGACACCAATGCCGCCATCGAGGCCATCAATGTGGTCGACCTGGACCACTACCTGCTCAAGCCGTGGGATCCGCCGGAGGAGAAGCTGTATCCGGTCGTCGACGCCCTGCTCGAGGCGTGGCGCGGGGACGACCACAAGCCGGTGACCGAGACCAAGGTGGTGGGCCACCGCTGGTCGGCCCGCTGCTCGGAGGTCCGGGAGTTCCTGGCGCGCAACCAATTGCCCTACCGCTGGTATCAGGTCGACGAGCCGGAGGGCGCGCGGCTGCTGAGCGCCGCCAATGCCACCGAGGACCAGTGCCCGGTCATCATCAACCCCAGCGGCGACGTGCTGATCATGCCGACCGACGCGCAGCTGGCCGAGGGCGTCGGCCTGAATACCGATGCCTCCAGCGACTTCTACGACCTGATCGTGGTCGGCGGCGGACCGGCCGGGCTCGGCGCGGCGGTTTACGGCGCGTCGGAGGGACTGCGCACGGTGCTGGTGGAGCGCACCGCCACCGGCGGGCAGGCCGGGCAGAGTTCCCGCATCGAGAACTACCTGGGCTTCCCGGACGGACTGTCCGGCGCGCAGCTGGCCGACCGGGCGCGGCGCCAGGCCGTGAAGTTCGGGGCCGAGCTGATCACCGCGCGCGAGGTGGTCGCGCTCGAGGCGTGCGGTTCGGCGCGCGTGGTCCGCTTCGCCGACGGCGGCACGGTGTCCGCGCATTCGGTGCTCATCGCCACCGGCGTCAACTACCGGCATCATCCGGCCCCCGGCGTGGACGAGTACACCGGCCGCGGCGTCTATTACGGCTCGGCCATGACCGAGGCCAGCGACTGCGCGGACAAGGACGTGTACATCGTCGGCGGCGCGAACTCGGCGGGTCAGGCCGCGGTGTTCCTGTCCCGGCGCGCTCGCAACGTGCACATCCTGGTGCGCGGCGAGTCGCTGGAAGCGTCCATGTCGCACTACCTGATCCAGCAGATCGAGCAGATCCCCAATATCAAGGTGCACACCCGCACCGAGGTGGTGTCCGCCGACGGCGACGACCACCTGGAACGGATCGTGCTGCGCGATAACGCGACCGGCACGGAAGAAAAGGTGGACGCCGAGCGTTTGTTCCTGTTCATCGGGGCCGCACCGGAAACCGACTGGCTCGACGGCATCGTCAAGCGGGACGACGCGGGCTACGTGCTGGCCGGTCCGGACCTCATGGTGGACGGCGAACGACCCGCGGGCTGGGAACTCTCGCGGCCCCCACAGCATCTGGAGACCAGTGTGCCCGGCGTGTTCGTGGCCGGTGACGTGCGGTCGGAATCGGCCAAGCGGGTGGCCTCGGCGGTCGGCGAGGGCGCGATGGCCGTCATGCTGGTGCACCGCTGGCTCGCGAAACAGTAGGAAGTAGGGCACATGGGCAATACCCGATTGATCTGCGACCCGAACGAACTGCGGCAGCTGTTCCTGTTCGAGAAGCTCGACGACGAGCAGCTGGCCTGGCTGTGCCGCGACGGCCGGGTCGAAATGTTCGAGCCCGGACTGGTTTTCCGCGAGGGCGACCCGGCCACCTGCTTCTACATCCTGATGGACGGCGAGGTGGTGCTGACCAAGATGTCGGGCGGCGAGGAGATCGAACTCGTCCGCACCGAGCACGTCGGCTCCTACTCGGGGGCGTGGACCGCCTACATGGGCGACAAGGTCGAGCAGACCTACACCGCCTCGTTCTACGTGACCCGGCCGTCCAAGTTCTTCGTGCTGGACGCGGGCACCTTCGCGAAGATGATGCAGGAATGGTTCCCCATGGCCCTGCACCTGTTGGAGGGCGTCTTCTTCGGCAATCGCAATGCCAATGAGCGCATCGGGCAGCGGGAACGGCTGCTGGCGTTGGGCTCGCTGTCGGCGGGCCTGACCCACGAACTGAACAATCCGGCCGCGGCCGCCGTGCGCGCCACCTCCTCGCTGCGCGAGCGGGTGGCCGGGATGCGGCACAAGCTGAAGATGATGGCGCACGGCAAGTTCGATTCCGAGACCCTCGAGGCACTGGTGCAGCTGCAGGAGGAGGCCGCCGCGCAGGTCGCCAAGGCCCCCAAGCTCACCTCGCTGGAGGCCGCCGATCGCGAGGACGAGCTCGGCGACTGGCTCGAGGCGCACGACATCGCCAACGGCTGGGATCTCGCGCCCAACTTCGTGCAGGCCGGATTCGACACCGACTGGCTGGAGAAGGTGCACGGCACCCTGTCCGGTTGCGGCGGAGACGTTTTCGAGGGGGCCATCCGCTGGCTCAACTACACCGTCGAGACCGAGCTGCTGATGAACGAGATCACCGACTCGACCACCCGCATCTCCTCGCTGGTGAACGCGGCCAAGCAGTACTCGCAGATGGACCGGGCCCCGTTCCAGGTGGTGGACCTGCACGAGCTGCTGGACTCCACGCTGGTCATGCTGGCCCGCAAGATCGGCGACGACATCACCGTGGTCAAGGAATACGATCCGGCGCTGCCGCAGGTGCCCTGCTACGCCGCCGAGCTCAATCAGGTGTGGACCAATCTGATCGACAATGCGGTGGCCGCGATGGCAGGCCGCGGCACCCTGACCATTCGCACCTATCGCGAAGGTGATTGCGCCGCGGTGGAAATCGGCGACACCGGGCCGGGCGTGCCGGACGAGATCCGCACCCGCATCTTCGAACCGTTCTTCACCACCAAGCCGGTCGGCGAGGGCACCGGCCTGGGCCTGGACATCTCGTTCCGGATCGTGGTGAACAAGCACCACGGCGACATCCGCGTCGAATCCGAGCCCGGGAACACGCGATTCATCGTGCGGTTGCCGCTCGAGGCGGCCGCACCCACCGAAACCGAAGCGGCGCAATCCACTACGGAAGGCCAGTGATGACCGAACAGATCGAAGGCATCGACCCCAGCATGGTGCCGAGCGGTTCCGGCTGCGTGGAGTGCGACGCCGCCGGCGGCTGGTGGGTGCACCTGCGCCGGTGCGCGCAGTGCGGGCACGTCGGCTGCTGCGATATGTCGCCGAATCAGCACGGCACCAAGCACTTCGAGAACACCGGTCACCCGTTCATCCAGAGCTTCGAGCCGGGCGAGGACTGGTACTACAACTTCACCAACAAGGAGATGTACGAGGGCGGCCCGGAACTCGCGCCGCCGCACGCGCATCCGGCCGATCAGCCGGTCCCGGGCCCGCGCGGGCGGGTCCCCGCGGACTGGCAGCAGCACCTGCACTGACCCCGAACTTCCGCTTCCGAGAGTTGCCCGCGCCGGGTACGCTGCTGCTCGCGCCGGGCCGCTCCGGTGCCAGGCACTCTCGGGAAGTTCGGAAAGCAGGGTATGAAGCGACTTTCGATCGTCGCCCTCGCCGCAGCAGCGATGGCGTTGGGTCTCGCCGGTTGTGGTTCGGACAAATCCGGTGATGCGAACGGCCTGAAGCAGGCGAGCAGCACCACCGCCAGAACCACCGGCGCCGTCGCCTCCACCACCGCCGCCGGAGCGCCGATCGAACCGCCGACCGGCGCTCCGGCCGGTACCACCGTCGCCAAGAAGACCAGCGCGCCCAATGGCGCCCAGACCACCTGCGGCGACTTCCGCGATCTGACCGATGACGTCGAGAAGCAGGTGATCGACCAGATCCTGGCCGCCCACCCCGGCTCGTTCCTGGAGGGCAACGCCAATATGGCGCTCGGCACCGCCAAGCTGGCCTGCCTGTCCACGACGTACACCAATACGCCGGTCGCCGTCGCAATCCGGGTTGCCGCAAAGTAGTTTCGCAACGTAACGACTTATTTCGTAAGATCGGGGTCACTCGTCGGGCACGTCCAAAATCGTTTCGGCTCCCAACCGCCGGCACGGGTGCCCGACTCCGACGGCTCTGAGCCGTCCGCTGAAGATTCGGGGAGGCGGAGGAGCATGGACGCCGACGGGCTGGTCGAATTCGAGCGACACCGGCCGCGGCTGTTCGCGCTCGCCTACCGCATGATGGGCTCGGCCGCCGAGGCCGAGGACGCCGTCCAGGAGACCTACCTGCGCTGGGATACCAGCGATCGCACCGGAATCCGTTCCGCCGAGGCCTGGCTGACCACCATTCTGGTCAATCTCTGCCGCAGCTGGCTGGATTCGGCCCGCGCCCGCCGCGAGGCCTATGTCGGGCCGTGGCTGCCCGAACCGGTACCCACCGGCCGCGGCGAACTCGGTCCGCTGGAATCGGCGGAGCAGCGGGAACTGGTCTCGATCGCCTTCCTGACCCTGGCCGAGCGGCTCAGCCCCACCGAGCGCGCCGTCTTCGTGCTGCGCGAGGCGTTCGGCTACGCGCACCGCGAGATCGCCGACATGCTCGACCTCACCGAGGCCAATGCCCAGCAGGTCTACCGCCGCGCCACCCACCGGGTGCACGAGGAGCGCCCGCGCTTCGAACCGGCGCCGGCGCACGCCCGCGAACTGGTCGAAAAGTTCCTCGACGCAGCGCAATCCGGTGATCTGGCCGCGCTCGAGGCCATGTTCACCGCCGATATCGTCGCGGTGGCCGACGGCGGCACCAGGATCAATGCCGCGAAGGTGCCCATCGTCGGGGCCGCGAAGGTGGCCCGCTACCTGGTGGGCCTGTTCACCAAGGTGCCCGGCGTGGACTTCGCGATCGAAGAGGTCAATGGCGCACCGGCTTTCGTGGCCCGGCTGCGCGGGACCGTGATGGGCATCGTGTCCGCCGGTTTCGACGGGGGATCGATCGACTCGGTGCGGCTCATGGTGAATCCCGACAAACTCGTCTACTTCGGGCGCGGGGATCGGGCACTCGCCGATAAGGCTGCTGGTTAGACGCGTTTCCGCGCCGCGGATTCGGCTGTGACACAGGACACGAGCCGGATTTGTCAGGGATCGCGGGGCTGTCCGGTCTAGAGGGTGTCGGCCACCGAGCGGGGCCGACTGTGTACCTGAAGTGAAAAGGAGCACTCTCATGACCGGGCAGCAGAGAATCGTCGTTCTGGGGGCGGGGTACGCGGGACTGTCCGCGGCGCGGCAGGTCGCGAAGGACAAGGGCGCGCGGGTCACCGTCGTCGACGCCCGCGCCGAATTCGTCGACCGGGTGCGCCTGCACCAGGCGCTGGCGGGTCAGCGGGTGCCCCGGGCCGATCTGCGGAAGATGTTGGCGGGCAAGGGCATCGAGTTCGTTCAGGCCCACGTCGAGCGCATCGATGCCGCGAATCGCCGCGTCGAACTGGCCGGTGGGCAAGCGCTCGGGTACGACACCCTCGTCTACGCGCTGGGCAGTGCCGGGGATCGCTCCGCCGTGCCCGGCGCCTCCGAATTCGCGCATTCCGTGGCCGTTCCCGAGGACATCCGGGCCATGCCCCAGCTGTCCGGCCGCATCGCCGTGGTGGGCGGCGGTGCGACCGGCATCGAGGTCGCCAGCGAGCTCGCCGAGTCGCGACCGGACCTGGTGGTGACCCTGGTCAGCGCGGACGAACCCGGCGGCTGGCTCGCGCCGAAGGCGCACAACCACATTCGCGCCGTCCTCGACCGGCTCGGGGTGCGGGTCCGCACCGATGCCAAGGTGGCCGCCGTGACCGCCGAGGGTCTGGAACTGATCGACGGGGACCGCATCCCCGCCGAAACCGTGCTGTGGACAACCGGTTTCAAGGTTCCGCAGGTGGCGGCCCGGTCCGGTATCGCCGTGGACGGCCGCGGCCGCATCCTGGTCGACGACGAGCTGCGCTCGCGCTCGAACCCCGGCATCTACGCGATCGGCGATGCCGCGGTCATCGCGGGCCCGGACGGCCGTGACCTCAGAATGGCTTGCGCCACCGCGATTCCGGCGGGGCAGTATGCGGCCACCGCCATCGCGGCGCGGTTGCACGGCAAAGAACCGGCGGAGCGTAAGTACCGCTATGTCTTCCAGTGCATCAGTCTCGGCCGCCGCGACGGCGTCATCCAGTTCGTGCACGCCGACGACTCGCCCGCGCGGATGGTACTGACCGGTCGCACGGCCGCCTGGTTCAAGGAGCAGATCGTGCGCATGGTCGCCAAGGTGGCGCAGGACTAGCCGCGAGACGATGCAACTCGTCAACTAGTGGTTGACCGAGAGACAATGGGCAACTTAGAGTTGACGCATGACGAACTCCATTCGCCTCGACGACTTGATCGACGGCATCAAGAAGGCCCGCCCCGACGACATCCTCGAGCAGCTCTCCGATGCCGTCGTGCTGGGCAACCACATCGGCGAAGTGGCCGACCATCTCATCGGCCACTTCGTCGACCAGGCCCGGCGCTTCGGCGCGTCCTGGACCGAAATCGGCCAGAGCATGGGTGTCACCAAGCAGGCCGCGCAGAAGCGTTTCGTGCCCAAGGCTCCCGCCGATCCGGCCGCCCTCGATCCGAATGCCGGTTTCGCCCGCTTCACCCCGCGGGCCCGGCACGTCGTGATGGCCGCCCAGGAGGAAGCCCGGGCCGTCGGCAATCTCGAAACCAGCCCCGAACACCTGGTCCTCGGCCTGCTCGCCGAACCGGAATCCCTTGCGGTGAAGGTCATCGAGGCCAAGGGCGTCTCCACCGACGCCGTCCGCCGGGTGGCCGCCGCCGCGCTCCCCGCCGCCACCGGCGACCCGGTGCCCGCCCTCATCCCGTTCGACGCGCAGGCCCGCAAGATCCTCGAACTGACCTTCCGCGAGGCGCTGCGGCTGGGCCACAACTACATCGGCACCGAGCACCTGCTGCTCGCGCTGCTCGAGGTGGAGAACGGCACCGGCGTCCTGTCCGGCCTGGGCCTGGACAAGGACTCGGTGCAGGCCGACATCGCAGCCCTGCTGGGCTCGCTGCCGGTGCCCGGTGTGACCGCGCCCGCCCCGGATGCCCGATAGGCCCGGACACCGAGTAGTCCGCATGTCGCCGCTCGCCGTCCGCGTGTCGCTCCACCATGCCGTCGACCTGGTGATGTAGAGCCCGCGCGGGCTCGGGCGCCACCGGGTCCCATGGTGTGCATGATGCGGCAGATACGATTGTGGAATGGCGGGCGACGAGGGTTCCGACCTAGTTGCGGGGGAAAAGCGCGCCGATCTGCTGCGCGCGCTCAGTTATGTCTCCACCGAGGACACGCCGGACGGCGGCTACATCGTGAACGGAGACCTCCCACCCAAGGTCGCGCCACCGTTCATCCGGGCCATCATGCGCATCGAAGCCGAACTCCTCCTGCAGGACGCCGAACTCGTCACGGTCGAGCACGGCGAACCGCGCACTCCGGAGGAACGCCGCACCGACGCGCTGATCGCTCTGTTGCTCCGTGTGGACGACCGTTCGCACTTCTCGTAGTCCTCGCGAGACATCGGCCGCCGACATGCTCGCGCGGCCATTCGGTGGTTCTTCACAACCTCGCAGCCGGTTCCCGGCAACCTTGCACTCGCTGGTGGCGAGTGCTAGAAAGGGATTTGGCACTCCGTACCCGTGAGTGCTAGGTCGGAACGGTGAGGCCGGTACCTCCGGTCGTCCGTCGCGGGCACCGAACCTGACCAGATCATGCCCATCCCTGATCTGGAGGATCTCAACGCAATGGCCAAGACAATTGCGTACGACGAAGAGGCTCGCCGCGGACTCGAGCGTGGCCTGAACAGCCTCGCCGACGCTGTCAAGGTGACCCTTGGCCCCAAGGGCCGCAATGTCGTGCTGGAGAAGAAGTGGGGCGCCCCCACCATCACCAACGATGGTGTCTCCATCGCGAAGGAAATCGAGCTCGAGGACCCGTACGAGAAGATCGGCGCGGAGCTCGTCAAGGAAGTTGCGAAGAAGACCGACGACGTCGCGGGTGACGGCACCACCACCGCCACCGTGCTGGCCCAGGCGCTGGTCCGCGAGGGCCTGCGCAACGTGGCCGCCGGCGCCAACCCGCTCGGCCTGAAGCGCGGCATCGAGAAGGCCGTCGAGGCCGTCACCGCCTCGCTGCTCGACACCGCCAAGGAGGTCGAGACCAAGGAGCAGATCGCCGCCACCGCCGGTATCTCGGCCGGCGACTCGTCCATCGGTGAGCTCATCGCCGAGGCCATGGACAAGGTCGGCAAGGAAGGCGTCATCACCGTCGAGGAGAGCAACACCTTCGGTCTCCAGCTGGAGCTGACCGAGGGCATGCGCTTCGACAAGGGCTACATCTCCGGTTACTTCGTGACCGACCCGGAGCGTCAGGAAGCGGTCCTCGAGGACCCGTACATCCTGCTGGTCGGCTCGAAGATCTCGACCGTCAAGGACCTGCTGCCGCTGCTGGAGAAGGTCATCCAGGCCGGCAAGCCGCTGCTGATCATCGCCGAAGACGTTGAGGGCGAAGCGCTCTCGACCCTGGTCGTGAACAAGATCCGCGGCACCTTCAAGTCCATCGCCGTCAAGGCCCCGGGCTTCGGCGACCGCCGCAAGGCCATGCTGGCCGACATCGCCATCCTGACCGGTGGCGAGGTCATCAGCGAAGAGGTCGGCCTCTCTCTCGAGACCGCCGGTCTGGAGCTGCTGGGCACCGCCCGCAAGGTCGTCATCACCAAGGACGAGACCACCATCGTCGAGGGCGCGGGCGACCCGGAGGCCATCAAGGGCCGCGTGGCGCAGATCCGCACCGAGATCGAGAACTCGGACTCGGACTACGACCGTGAGAAGCTGCAGGAGCGCCTGGCCAAGCTGGCCGGTGGCGTTGCTGTCATCAAGGCGGGCGCGGCCACCGAGGTCGAGCTCAAGGAGCGCAAGCACCGCATCGAGGACGCCGTCCGCAACGCGAAGGCCGCCGTCGAAGAGGGCATCGTCGCCGGTGGTGGCGTGGCCCTGCTGCAGGCCTCCCCGGCCCTGGACGCGCTGTCCCTGACCGGTGACGAGGCCACCGGCGCGAACATCGTTCGCGTCGCGCTGTCCGCGCCGCTGAAGCAGATCGCCTTCAACGCGGGCCTGGAGCCCGGCGTCGTCGCCGAGAAGGTCTCGAACCTCCCGGCCGGCCACGGCCTGAACGCCGAGTCCGGCGAGTACGTCGACCTGCTGGCCGCCGGCGTTGCCGACCCGGTCAAGGTCACCCGCTCGGCCCTGCAGAACGCGGCCTCCATCGCGGCCCTGTTCCTCACCACCGAGGCCGTCGTCGCCGACAAGCCGGAGAAGGCCGCCCCCGCGGGCGACCCGACCGGCGGCATGGGCGGCATGGACTTCTAGTCCGCGCCTCCGGCAACGGAATCGAAGTAACCGGGCCCGGTCACCTGATGGTGACCGGGCCCGGTGCTTTGCCGAAGTGATCGTGAAGGCGGGGGAGGCGCCGGCAGTTCACATTCCGGTGGCGAAGCGGGCGTTGCGGATGGCGTCGGCGCGTTCCGGGAAGGTGCTGTCGACCAGGGCGGCGATGCGGCCCATGACGGGGGCCAGGCGGCGGGGGCGGTCGATGATGGCGTCGCAGATGATCCGGCCGCCCTCCGCGGGGGTGAGGGCGTTGGCGGTGGCCTGCTGGTAGACCGGGTTGGCGGTGATCATGTCGGTGCGGACCAGGGGGGAGGTAGATCGAGGTGAATCTGAGGTTCTCGGTGTGGGTTTCGGCCTGGAGGTTGGTGGCGAGGGAGTCGAGGGCGGCCTTGGAGGCGACGTAGGCGGCGTAGCCGGGGCTGCCGTAGAGGTTGGCCAGGGACAGGATGTTGACGATCTGGCCGCCGCCGTTGGCGCGCATGGCGGGGGCGAAGGCGAGGATGAGCCGGACCGCGGCGAAGTAATTGAGGCGCATGGTGCGCTCGTAGTCGTGGAAGCGGTCGTAGGACTCGTCGAGGCGGCGGCGGATGGAGCGGCCGGCATTGTTGACCAGGATGTCGGCGCGGCCGTGGTCGGCGAGGACGTTCGCGGTCACGGCGTCCAGGGCGTCGAAATCATTGAGATCGCAGGGGTATGCGGCGGCGCGGCCACCGGCTGTTTCGATTTCGCCGACGACCCGGTCGAGTTCGTCGGCGCGGCGGGCGACCAGTAGGACCGTGGCCCCGGCCGCGCCGAGTTCGAGGGCGGCGGCCCGGCCGATCCCCGAGGAAGCTCCCGTGATCAGGACGGTGCGGCCGCCGACCGCGTCCGCGAGGGTGCGATTCCGTCGCAGCCGGGACAGGCTGACCTGGGTGTCGAGGCCGTGCCTGATCTTGTGAAGCAAACCGCTCAGTTCCTGCATGCTCAGGGATGCTAAGTGCCGCAGTGTGATTCGGGGCCCGTTCAGTGGTGTGCGCAGTAGTAAGCCTGGACCGCGGCCCCATCACCCTCGCCCGGCAGCTCGCGGCAGTGCCCGCGAATCCAGCCAGGCGATCGTCCCGGGCCGGGGTGATCAGGACCAGCCCGACCTCGCCGGACTCGACCATGCGAGCCACCTCGTCCGTGCTCGGGACGGGATATTGCCGCGGTTCAGCGTGACCGTCGCGGGTGTGACGGCGGCCACCGCCGCAGCCACCAGCGCCGCTCCGGGACCGGACAATCGCCGCACCGCGCGATGGAGCACGAGGACGGTCAGCACGCCCTCGATGACCTGGGGCAGCAGATACGCCCAGAGGTGTGGTCCGAAGATCCGCGTGGACAGCGCCTGGAGCCAGATGGCCCCGGGCAGTTTGTCGATGCTGATGGTCGCGGCCGGATCGAAAGCCGCGAAGAAGAAGTTGTGCCAGCTCATGCTCATCGAGCGCGCGACGGCCGCGTAGTACAGATGCGGGGTCTGCGCTCCGATGCCCCAGACATAGAGCACCCCGGCCAGCGTCGCGGTGGCGAGCAGCGCGGGCCGGGCCCAGCGCGGCTGGTCTTCCGGTCCCCGCAACCATTGTGACCAGTCGGTTCTTGCTCCAATGGGAAGTGCGATCGCCCCTGTCACAGGCCCAATCTCGGCCCGTGTGCGGGGTCGTGTCAACGAGATTCCCCCCAGGACGAGGGGTTCCGTCCGAAATCGGCCCGGCGGCGTATGCGCGCCCATCGCAGGGTGGGCCCGCATCGCCGATCCGCTCCGCGCACCGGCCGACCAACCCGACGCGCCGATATGATGTGTGCTGGAAATTAGCGGCCCGGCTCGGATCGATACGCTCCGGACACGAGCCGAGATGGGTGAGGCCGGACGACGAGGGTAGATCCGACTGACAGGACGGGCCCGATGACAACTCCGCCGCAGTATCCGAACCCCGACGACCCGGGGCAGCCGGGCAATGTCGACCCGCAGCAGCCGCCGTATCAGCAAGGGCAGCAAGGTTTCCCGCCGCAGCAACCCCCCGCCGCACCCGGGCCAGCCCAGGCCGCCACAAGGTCAGCAGGGACAGCCCTGGCCGGAACAGGGTCAGGGGTGGTCGCAGCAGGGGCAGCCGTGGGCAGGGCAAGGTCAGGGGTGGCAGCAGCCGGGGCCGGGGTTCTCGCCGCCGGGAGTGCCGCCGCAGCCGTGGGGAGCGCCGCCTCCGGGGACGCGGCGGCCGATCTGGCGGTCGCCCATTGTGCTGATCGCCGGTGGGCTGGTGCTGCTGCTCCTGGTGGTCGGTCTGGTCTTCGCGATCCGCGGTGACGACTCGGGAAGCACCGGCGCCGCGGCGAGCACCTCGATCACCACGCAGTCGCGCACGGGTGCGCCGTCGACGACCAGGACTTCGGCCAAACCGACCACGACGACCAAGACGCCGGCTCCGGTGCCGCCCGCGGTGCAGCCGATCGTCGACGCGCTGCCCGCGCCTTTGCGCAAGGCCCTGCTGCAGAACGACATCCGGCCGAAACCGGCCGATGACATGTTCGGTTACGACGCGGCGGCCGCATTCACCCTCAGCGCGCACGACCCGCAGCTGAAGGGGCTCATGCACTGGCCGGACAACGACTACTACCCGCTGGCCTACATCTCGACGCAGCCCGACAACCTCCGGCACATCTGGGGCAGTCAGCATCCGGAGTGGACGTCCGACGAGGGCACGCGTCTGGTCCGCATAGATCCGGGCGACCAGTACACCAATGGCGCCGCGACGCTCGAGGTGTTCGTTCCGGGCTCGGGCCTCTATCTGGAGCTGTCCGGATTCGCGAGCGCCGATGCCGCCAAGCAGTTCGTACAGCGCGCGGGCTTCTGAGCGCCGGGGCTCAGCGGTAGGGGTAGCGCGCGGAGAAGGCGATCGCCACATCGATGGGCCGGATGCCGAGCTGTTCGGCGGTCGCGGCGATGGTCGCCTGGATCGGGGCGTGGTCGGTGGCGGTGGTGTCGTGGAGCAGTTCGGCCAATTCCATCGCCGCGATGGCTTGCGCGCGGGTGACCAATCGGCCGGGCAACCAACTAACGCGCCAGTCGGTTTCTTTATGGCCGGGCAGTCGTTCCGCGAACTCGTCGACGAGCGCACTCGTAATCGACCAATCGCAGACGTACATGCGAGCTAATTTAGTCCTCTGAACAGCCGATTTGACTTCTGTTCGTAGCAACACGTAACCTATTCCAGGGCAGAGCGACACGGACACCGACCCGGAGCCCCAAGGGCCTGGGAAACGAGGTTGGACGAGGAGCGCCTGATGATCACACTAGCTTCACCTGACCAGCGGATTTGGTTCCGCTGATACGGCTGGGCTAAGCTGTAAAATTTGCCTCAGAGACCGACCGGGACAAAGTGCCCGCGAAGTTCTGTGTGCGTGTGTTCTTTGAGAACTCAATAGTGTGTCGATGAATGTCAGTGCCAAATATTTTATTTGGTTCCAATCATTCCCACCCCGTGAGGGTGGGGCCGGACATTAA
>NZ_BJWY01000167.1 GCF_007990715.1 Nocardia seriolae NBRC 15557
CGACACTAGCGCGACACGGCCAACGCGCCGGGAACCGCCCGGAAATCCCTGCTCCGCCATTGTTTTCGATCTTGACGCGACCCAGTATGGAATTGCGGCGGGTATGCCGCAACCACTGGTTCCGGACCCGAACGCGCCGAGCCCGGTGTGACGCCTGTCTCCGAAACCTGCGTGCGGCTTGCCGTTTCGGGTCACTGATTGTCAAGGTTTGCGGGATATGTTGCACACGAAGCCGTCACGCCTGTCGAAGCCCCTGTCCCCGGCCACCGCGAGCGGTGATGCGCGGTGACATTGTCGAAATTCCGTCGATCCCCGGCCGCACGCCGCCTGCTGGCCGCCGTGGTGTCACTACTGGTCGCCGTCGCGGTGGCGGTCCTGGTCGCCGTCCTCGAAAAACACGGCGACACCGCGAAACCGGATGCGAGCGGTCCGCCCATACCCTCCGGCCCGGCCCAGCCGGTGGGGTCGGCGAAGGAGATCAGCGCGCTGCTGGGAAACCTCTCGGTCGCCGACGAACTCCCGATGACCGGATATTCGCGGGACCGATTCCCGCACTGGGACACCGAGAAACCCGAACACGGATTCGGTGACTCGTTCGCGCAATACAGCCGCTGCACCACCCGCGATGTGGTGCTCCTGCGTGACGCGACCGGGCCGGTCAAACTCGACCCGTCTTCCTGCAAGCTGACCACCGGAAAGGATGGCGGCTGGCGCGATCAGTACGGGGTCATGGACAAGAAGACCAATGCGCTCAAGCCCTACAAGTGGACCACCGATTCGTCCGCCCTGGACATCGACCACATTGTGGCGCTGGCCGAAGCGTGGCGTTCGGGCGCGTCCAAACTCGACGACGACACCCGCCGCCACATCGCCAACGACGCGCTGAACCTGGTGATTTCCGATCCGACCGCCAATCGCTCCAAGGGCGATCAGGACCCGTCGAGTTATATCCCACCGGGGAATTTCCGGTGCGCCTATATCGGGCGCTACATCCAGGTGAAAGTAAAGTACGGGTTGAACGTCGATTCCAAGGAACAGACCGCACTGCAGTCCGCAGTGAAGGACTGCGTCAGCAAGGGAGAATTCACATAGTCGCCATCGTCGAAATCCGCAGCGAGGCAGCCGTCATGACCCGGGAAGAGGGAACGGTCTCCGGGGATCTCGATGTGACGCTGGATTATTCGGGCCACGGGTTGGTGCGTTATCGGGGCACCGCCACCTGGTACACCATCGGCAATCTCGAGGATGAGGAACCTCGCAGTTGGTCCAGCGTGCAGGACCTGGTCACCGCCATCGAGAACGAGAGCGGTGACCGCGACGCCGCGGGCAATGTGGTGCCGTTCGAGGCATGAGGGCTATTTGCCCACCGGGCCTACTGGTCCGCTGAGGCGAGCGCTTCGGCGCGCGTCTTGACGGCCTCGGTCATGCCCTCGAACCCGGTGGTCAACGCGCGGCCCAGCAGGCCGGCGACCACCGGGGCCACGGGTCCGTTGAGCTGGAAGTGCGAGACGTAGCGCGTACGGCCGCCTTCCAGCGCCGTCACCTCGTGGGAGCGTTCGCTGCTGAGCAGGCCCAGCGGCGCGGGCTTCATGTTGTAGCTGAATTCCTTACCCGGCGTGTGGGTCCGGATGAACTCGCGCTGCTGCTTGAGCTTCGGGCCGACCAGCCGCACCTTCATATCGATGGGTGAGCCGGGTTCCAGGGTGGTCTTGCACTCCACGCAGAAGGGATTCCACTCCCCGTACTTGTCCACATCGGTGAGCACCTGCCAAACCAGTTCGGCGGGCGCGTCGATCTCCACGGTGCTGTCGATGACGAAGGCCATGGGGGAACAATACTGAAACCAGTTCTAGAAGGTGGGGTGGGCCGTCACTCCCGAGGGGGAGGACGGTCTCAACCCGGCGGGGGATTCGCATCGAGGCGTGCCGCCCTACCGTCGGGCCATGGTTGACCCGAAGATCACCGCAGCGGCGCCGAGGCTGCGCGGATTCGCGCTCGGCGGAATCCTCTTGGTGAATATCGAGATCATGTCGGATCCGACCGGATTCGCCGCGGGCACCGCACGCACCCTGGCGCAGGCGCTGTTCCACGACAAGTTCTACGTGCTCTTCTCCTTCCTGTTCGGATACTCGCTGACCATGCAGTTCCGGGCGGCCGACCGGGCCGGCCCCTTGCTCGCGGCGGCCTACGCGGCGACACTGTCGCGAATCATCCACAGCCGTCCCGGGATCGCCGACATCTTCGCTCCCGCCGGCAGGCTCGCCGCCACCGTCTACATCGGCCAGTCGATCGTCGCCGCACTGATCTTCACCGGCTATGGCCTCGCGCTGGCGGGCCGGCTGTCCGACTGGACGATCCTCGCCGTCGCACTCGGCATCTATCTCGCGCAATTGGCCCTGGCCCGCCGCTGGGTTCGTCACCATCGCTACGGCCCGGTCGAATACCTGCTCCGCGCAATCACCTACGGCCCCAAACAGTTGCGCCCCGTGCCCAGTACCGTCGAACCATGACCCTCGCCGAGCGCTACCCCCTCCTGCACGCTCCGGCCCGCTGGGAGTGGGGCGGCCTCGACGTCCAGTTCTCCACCGATCTCCCACCCGACGAACTGGTCACCAACATCCACGTCGTCTGCTTCGTCGACGACCGCATCGTCCTGTGCCGCGACGACCGCGACATCTGGATCCTCCCCGGCGGCACCCGCGAGGCCGGAGAATCGGTGGAGTCCTGCGTCATTCGCGAACTGGCGGAAGAGGCCGGTGCCGAACTCGCCGGACCCATCCAGCCATTCGGCGCCCACTACGCCGTCACCGATCACCCCGAGCCCTATCGCCCCTGGCAGCCGCACCCGCACAAGGCGTGGCTTTGGTGCACCGCCGACGTCGTACTCACCGCCACGCCGACAAATCCCGATGACGCCGAGCACATCCTGGAAGTCCGGGCCTTCCCGCTGTCCGAGGCGCTGTCACGCGCCGCGACCGACGGCCCCCACCTGCCCGAACTCTTGACGCTGGCCGCAGAGGTCCGCCCGCGGTGATCAGCCCGGGATGGCTTGGGCTATGAGTAGGTTGACCGACCGTTCGACCCGGGAGGTGTCGCCGGTGACCCACCAGTCCTGGATGAGGCCGCGCATGCCCGAGATGAGCAGTGTGGCCGAGGCTTCGGGGTCGGGGATGGTGGGGTCGATTCGGGTGAGGGCGTTCGTCATGGCGGTGATGAGGACTTCGATGGCGTCGGTGGCGTAGGGCTTGAAGGGGCTGTCGGGGACCGTTGCCGCGCCGAGGACCTGGAGCAGGACCGGGAGGCTGGTCGCGAACTCGCCCGCGGTGTTGATCGCGAAGGATGCGGAGAGGCGGTCGCGGAGAACTGCGGGGGAGTCCACGCCGGAGAACAGGGCCGCGATGTCGGGGCGCTGAGTTTCCAAGGCGGCGATCAGCATTGCTTCCTTGGTGCCGAAGTAGTGGATGAGCATGCGGGAGCTGGTGCCCAGGTACTCGGCCAGGGGGCGCAGGGACAGTTCGGTGAGGCCGCGGTCGGCTATGTAGGCGATGACCCCTTCGAGGAGCTGGGCGCGGCGGGCGTGGTCGGGTGGGCGCGGCACGGGTTGACTGTAACAGTCGCTACAGGTATTCATGTCGACATGACTGTAGCGATTGGTACAGAAACTCGGCGGGGCGTAGTCGTGACGGCCATGGCGACGACCACGTGCCTGGGGGCCGACCTGGAATCCACCTGGGTGCGGCTGCTGGCCGGGGACAGTGGGATCGATACGCTCACAGATGATTTCGTGACCGAGCACGAGCTGCCGGTGCGCATCGGCGGGCGGCTGGTCGCGCAGCCGGGGGAGCAGCTGACCCGGATCGAGCAGCGGCGGATGTCGTTCGTGCAGCAGTTGGCGCTGGTCCTGGGACGACAGGTGTGGGCGGAGGCCGGAGCGCCCGAGGTCGAGGCGGAGCGGCTCGCGGTGGCGGTGGGCACGGGGCTCGGCGGTGGGGACGCGCTGATCAATGCGGTGGATGTGATGCGGGCCGGGGGGGATATCGGAAGGTGCCGCCGATGACCGTGCCGATGGTCATGCCGAATGGGGCGGCGGCCACCGTGGGACTGGAGATCGGGGCGAAAGGCGGTGTGTACGCGCCGGTTTCGGCCTGCGCCTCGGGGGCGGAGGCGATCGCGCACGGCTGGCGGTTGATCACCACCGGGGAGGCGGACGTGGTGGTCGCGGGCGGGGTGGAGGGGCAGATCGACGCGGTGCCGATCGCGAGCTTTGCCATGATGCGGGCGATGAGCACGCGCAATGACGAACCCGAGCGGGCCTCACGGCCTTTCGACCGGGGTCGCGACGGGTTCGTCTTCGGTGAGGCGGGCGCGCTGCTGGTGCTGGAATCCGAGGAGCACGCGCGGGCAAGGGGCGCAAGCATTCTCGGCCGGGTGCTCGGGGCGGGCATCACCTCGGACGGCTATCACATCACCGGTACCGCGCCCGATGGCGACGGTGCGGCCCGCGCAATGCGCAAGGCGCTCGCGACGGCGGGGCTGACCGGCGGCGACATCGACCACGTCAACGCGCACGCGACCGGCACCCCGGTCGGGGATGCCTCCGAGGCGAAGGCGATCATGGCGGTCACGCCGAAAGCCTCTGTGTACGCGCCCAAGTCGGCGCTGGGGCATTCTATCGGTGCGGTCGGCGCGCTGGAGGCCATGCTGACGCTGCGCACCCTCGGCGAGCAGATCGTCCCGCCCACCTTGAATTTCGAGAGCGCGGACCCCGGCACGGATCTGGACGTGGTGGCCGACAAGCCGCGGTATCAGGAGCTGCGGTACGCGCTCAGCAACTCGTTCGGCTTCGGTGGGCACAATGTCACCCTCGCCCTGGGGCGCGCCTGACGGCTCTGTCGCGCGCGATAGCCGTTGGGCCGCAGCCGGTTCAGGGCAGCTTGTCGGTCTGAACGCGCGGGTCCAGCTTGCGCAGGGTGTCGGGTCGATCGGTCAGACACGGCCAATCCCGGCTCACCGCTTCGAGAGTGGCGTGACCCGCCGGAATCAGGGCGTCGGCGTCGGGACGGTCGGCCAGGGTGTCGCCGAGGTGGTCGCTGGCGGGACGGTCGAGGGGCTGGATGACGGTATTGGGCAGATCCAGCAGGACCGAGAGGATATCGAGGCGGCCGGGCGGAATCAGGGCGCGGGCCGCGGCTAGCGCGGTGGCCGGGACGATGATGGTGTGCCCGGCGTCGGCGGTGGCCCACACCACCGATTGCACGTAAGCGACGCGATGGGCCCAGGCGGTCAACGCGGCGGTGTCGAAGACGACGCCGCCCAGCGTCGGGGCGGCGGGGGTCATGCCGCGCCGCGGTCGCCGGAGGCCTCCTCCTCATCCGATAACGGGGGCAGCCCCTGGACGGCTCGGGCGCGATTGATCAGGTCCAGCGGTGGGCGGCCACCGAGGGCGTTCTCCAGGCGGGCCAGGGATTCGGCGCGGTCGACGCGGGCCTTGACGGATTCGGCGACGAAACTCGAAATCGAGGCAATGCGGCCGGTGCTGCGCCAATCGTCGAGGGTGGCAGCAATGTCCTCCGGCATCGTCACGGTGATCTTGCGGGTACGACGCTGTCTTGCCATACCGGGAGGGTACTGCGGTATGGCCGGGCGAAGCGAGCTGACAACGCCGGGCGTCGCGGCGGGTTCGTGCGCGCATTCCGTGCGGAAACCGGCCATTCGGATTCCATTGATCCGAAACCTGCCGGTCAGGCGTGGATCCGGGTTCGATACGGTGGAGTGTGCTCACGTCCGTGGGCGTCGCCGCAATTCTCCAGTCAAGAGGACATAACTAGATGGATCAGAGTTCGATCGCGTGGGCCGACGGTGCGCTCGTCACCATCGACCAGCGGGCGCTGCCGCACGAGGTGCGGGAGCTTCGGATCACGACGGTCGACGAGGTCATCGATGCCATCAAGACCCTGGCCGTGCGCGGTGCGCCGGCGATCGGGGTGTGCGGGGCGTTCGGCGTGGTGATCGCGGCGCTGACCGCGACGACCGACGGGGTGGTGGATACCGCACGGGTCGAGAGCGAGGCCGCGCGCATCGCGGACGCCCGGCCGACCGCGGTGAATCTGGCGTGGGGTGTGCAGCGCACGCTGGCCAAGCTGCCCGAGGGCGTGGCCGCCATGCTCGACGAGGCTCTCGAAACGCTGGCCGAGGACGGCCGGGTGAATCTGGCCGCCGCCACCGAGGCCGCCGATCTGATTCAGCGGCTGTGCGCGGACCGGCCGCTGCGGCTGCTGACCCACTGCAATACCGGGCGGCTCGCGACCACCGCGTGGGGCACCGCCATCGGCGCGCTGCGGGTGCTGCATCAGCGCGGCGCGCTCGCCGAGGTGATCGTGGACGAGACCCGGCCCCTGTTGCAGGGCGCGCGGCTGACGGCCTGGGAGATGGCCGAAGCCGGTATCCCGCATCGGCTCACCATCGATTCCGCGGCCGCCTGGGCGATGGCCACCGAGCAGGTCGACGCCGTGGTCGTGGGCGCGGATCGGATCACCGCCGACGGAGCGGTGGCAAATAAGATCGGCACCTACATGCTGGCGATTGCCGCCAAGCACCACGGCATTCCGTTCATCGTGGTCGCGCCGGAATCGACCCGTGACATCTCGACCGCACACGGGTCCGACATCGTGGTGGAGCAGCGCGCCGCGGCCGAGGTGACCGGATTCGGCGGCGTCGCAACGGCTCCCGAGGGAACCCGGACGTTCAATCCCGCCTTCGATGTCACTCCGGCCGAGCTCGTCACCGCGGTGGTCACCGAATTCGGTGTGCTCGAAGACCCGAGTGCGGCCCGGACTTCCGCCGCAGTGCCGACCGGCACGGCGTGCACGATGGCAGCGGGTGCCGAAATCGCGGATATCGCGCGCGGCCTCTATGCGAGCGGCTGGATGCCGGGCACGGCGGGCAATATCTCTGTGCGCCAGGGTGATACGGCCGTCATCACCGCCAGCGGCCTGTCCAAGGGCGAGCTGACCGCCGCCGATATGGTGACCGTCGCGCTGGTGGATTCGAAGCCGGTGGACGGGTCCGGTCGCAAGCCCTCGGCGGAGACCACGATCCATACCGCCGTCTACCGCACCCGCGGCGCGGTAGCGGTGGTCCACGTGCACCCCCCGCATGCCACGGCCGCGTCGATCAAGACCGGTGGATCCGGTGTCACCACGGCGCGTTTCGCGGGCTACGAGCTGATCAAGGGCCTCGGTTCGACTCGACCCGATGTCATCGACATCCCGGTCTTCCCGAATCATGCCGATGTGCCGCAGATCGGCGTCGATATCGAGAAGTACCTGACCGAGCATCCCGATGCCCCGCCCGTGCTGTTCATCGCCGGGCACGGCATCACCGCCTGGGGCGCGACCCTGGCGCAGGCTCGCGATCGCGCCGAATGCCTCGAGGCCATGTGCGAACTGACCACTTTGACCGGGCACCGTGAGATTCCGGTGGGCCAGAATTAGTTCCGAGAAAGGAACCCCCTGATGACTCTGTTGCAGATCATGTCCGATTCCGACGCCGGTGATGTCATCCTGCGCACCTCCGACGACGCGGTGATCGCCGCCGAGCTCGGCAAGCGCGGCATCAGCTTCGAGCGCTGGCCGCTGCTGGAGGGCTTCACCGCCGCCACCACGACCGAGCAACTGCTGGCCGAATACCAGCCGCGCATCGACGAATTGAACGCCGACGGCCGCTACAAGTTCATCGACGTGGCCCGCATCCACCCCGACGACAGCGACCCGGAGTGGCCCGCCAAGGCGGTCGCCGCCCGCACCAAGTTCCTCGACGAGCACCGCCACGCCGAGGACGAGGTCCGCTTCTTCGCCGCCGGCGCGGGCTGCTTCTACCTGCACCTGGGCAACGAGGTGCTGGCCACGGTCTGCACCGCGGGCGATCTGGTCTCGGTCCCCGCGGGCACCCTGCACTGGTTCGACATGGGCACCCGCCCCGAGTTCGTGGCCGTGCGCTTCTTCGAGGAAGAGGACGGCTGGATCGGCGATTTCACCGGCGACAAGATCTCCGGCGGCTTCCCGACCCTCGACGAACTGCTGGCCCCGGCATGATCAAGACGGTCGTTCTCGATATCGAGGGCACCACCAGCCCGACCAGCTCGGTGCGGGAGGACCTCTACGGCTACACCCGTGACCGGCTACCCGGCTGGCTGGACGAAAACCAGGGCGGTGCAGCCGATCCCATCATCGAGGCCACCCGCGCCCAGGCCGAGCGCCCCGACGCGAACGCCGCCGAGGTGGCGCAAATCCTCATCGACTGGCTCAACACCGACGTGAAGTCCGAGCCCCTCAAAGCCGCCCAGGGCATCATCTGCGCCGAGGGTTTCCGCAACGGCTCCCTGCACGGCGAGTTCTTCCCGGACGTCCCCCCGGTCCTGCGTGCCTGGCGCGCCGCCGGCCTCGAGCTCTACATCTACTCCTCGGGTTCGGTACGCAACCAAAAGGATTGGTTCGCCTTCGCCCGCGGCGGCGACCTCTCCCCACTCATCTCCGGCCACTTCGACCTCTCCACCGCGGGCCCGAAACGCGAACCCTCCTCCTACGAGAAGATCGCCAGCGCCATCGGCGTTCCCCCCGAACAGATCCTGTTCCTCTCCGACCACCCCGACGAGGTCGACGCCGCCGCAGCAGCGGGCTGGCAAGCCATCGGCGTCACCCGCCCCGGCGAACCCAACACCCCCCGCGGCGACCACCGCTGGATCAGCGACTTCGCCGACGTCGACCCCAACTGATCCTGTCGGCCGCACTCACTAGGGTCGCCGATGTGACCGATCGCGAGACCTTCGCTCCCTTGGTGTTCTTCGAGTACGACCACAAGCCCGGGCACTACTGCCTGATGCTGTCCGACAACCACATGCTGCCCACCGAACCCGTCTTCGCCGAATTCGGCTACGACGCAGGCGGTTACGGTTGGGCAGGTGTGGCCCGCTCAGCCCTCACGACCCAAGACCCCGGCCTTGCCGACCGCCTGAACTTCGACCCCGAAGCCGGAATGTTCGTCGCCCACGTGGTTCGACTGACAGCATCTGCCGACGAATACGCCTCGCGCCCGCTCGGTTTCCGAGCGGGCGCGATTGTCATCCGGGGCGGGTCAGACGGCTGCGCCGGTGGCGGCCGCTCGTTCGATGAGGTATTCGACCAGGGTCATCAGGACGTTCTTGCAGGAGGCGCGGTCTCGGGCGTCGCAGAGGAGGACCGGGATGCGTTCGTCGAGGTCGAGGGCGTCTCGGACTTCGACGGGGGTGTAGAGGGGGGCGCCTTCGAAGCAGTTGACTGCGACGGTGAAGGCTACGCCGCGGCGTTCGAAGAAATCGATTGCGGCGAAGGAGCCTTCGAGGCGGCGGGTGTCGGCGAGGACTACCGCGCCGAGGGCGCCGCGGGCCAGTTCGTCCCAGAGGAACCAGAAGCGGTCCTGGCCGGGGGTGCCGAACAGGTAGAGGACCAGGTTCTGGTCGATGGTGATGCGGCCGAAGTCCAGGGCCACCGTGGTGGTGGTCTTGGCTTCGACGCCGCGCATATCGTCCACGCCCGCGGACAACTCGGTAATGAGTTCCTCGGTGCGCAGCGGGGTGATCTCGCTGATCGCCCCCACCATGGTGGTCTTGCCCACGCCGAAGCCGCCCGCGATGAGGATCTTCACCGAGGCGGCCATGGGCTGGGCGGTATCAGAGTTTTCGAATGCCATCGAGTACCGCTCGCAGAATGTTGAGGTCACCGGGCACGGACTCGGGGGAGGCCGGGGCCCGGAAGTTGAGAATATTGTCTGAAATCAAGTCCCCCACCAGGATTTTCGTCACCGCCAGCGGCAGCCGCATGGCGGCCGACACCTCGGCCACCGACAGCGGCAGCCGACACAGCCGCACGATATCCGAATACTCCGGCTCGACCCGCCGCAGGGGTGGGGCCGCATTGGGCACCACCACCACGGTGAGCATGTCGAGGTCGTGTCCCGCTCCCATGGTTCGGCCACCCGTCCGTGCGTACGGACGCACGAGCGGACCGGCCGCGTCGTCGAACCACTGTTCCCCCGGCCCCGGCCTCATGACAGTCGGGGGTTGCCTTGTCCGGCCAGATTATGGCGGGGCGTGGTGGATAAATAACTGCCGACGCGCTGCACGGTCAGGTTCATCTCGTAGGCGACCATGCCGAGGTTGGCCTGTTCGGTGGCCTGCAGCGCGAGGCAGGCGTGGCTGCCGGCGGCGGTCACGAACAGCACCGCGCGCTCGAGTTCGATTACCGCCTGGCGGACGCCGCCGCCGTCGAATCTGCCTCCGGCGCTGCGCGCCAGGCCGTAGAGGGTGGAGGACATGGCACCGAAGTGCTCGGCGTCCTCGCGGCTCATGGCGGAGGAGCGGCCCAGCAGCAGCCCGTCGGTGGAGTGCACCACCGCGTGACGGACGCCCGCGAGCCGGTCGACCAGATCATCGAGTAGCCAGTTGAGATCACCAGCGTTTGAGGTGGTCACCGTCGCCTTCCTGTCGTTCCGACTGTGCGCCTTCGAAGAAGGCTTGTGACTCAGACCCGAACGAACCGGCGTCGGCCCTGCGGCCCTGCCTGGTTCCGTTCTCGATGGCGGAGAAAAGGTCTCGGGCCTGCTCGGCCGTGCGGGTGGCCGCAGCGGTCGGTTCGGGGGCCGACTGCTCCTGCGCCAATTCCGGTGCGAGACTTGCCTGCCGGCGCCTACGCGGGAGCGCGGGCCGGGCGTCGGAGCCAGTGTAATGGGACCGCCCGAATTCTCGTGCACGGAAACCGTTTTCCACCGGCGGGATCGGTTCGGGCGCCGGGTTCGGCTGCGGCCGCGGGTTGGTCGGCGGGTCGAACGGCGTGGCCGCGCCGAAGGACATCACCGGCGACGCGAACGAACCGGTGGAGGGACCGAAGGGCTCCGGCTGCGGCGCGACCGGGGGTGCGGGCGCGACGGGCGGTTCCGGCGTCGCAGGCGGCCCGTAGGGGTCGTAGCCGACGATGGGCAGGTCGTAGTTCGAGATCATCGACGGGGGCGCGGCGGGCAACTGCGGCAGCGCCGCCACGGCCAGCGCCGCGGCAGACGGCTCGGACGCGTCCAACTGCCGCGGCACCACCGGGATCTCACCGGTGCGGCCCGAGGACTGCACGGTCAGGCTGGTCGGCACCAGCACGATGGCGCGCACGCCGCCGTAGTCGGATTCGGTGAGCCGCACCGAGATGCCGTTGCGCGCGGCCAGCTGCGCGATCACGAAGCGGCCCAGGCGGAAGTCCTCGGGCAGCATGCTCACACCGAAATCGGGTGCGTCGCGCAGGATCTCGTTGACCCGCGCGAACTCCTCCTCCTTCATGCCCATGCCCTGGTCGATGACCTCGATGGCCACGCCCTTGCCCACGATGCCGCCGCGCACCTCGACCTGCGACTGCGGCGGCGAGAAGGCGGCCGCATTGTCGACCAGTTCGGCGAGCAGGTGTATGAGGTCGGCCACGGCGCTGCCCGCGATGGAGACCTCGGGCAGCCGGGCCACCTTGACGCGGGTGTAGTCGAGGGTCTCGCCGACACTCGAGCGCACGATCTCCAACAGCGGCACCGGATTCCGCCACTGCCGTCCGGGCGGCCGCCCGCGAGAATGATCAGGTTCTCGGCATTGCGGCGTTCGCGGGTGGCCAGATGGTCGAGGCGGAAGTAGATGTCGAGCAGCGCCGGATCCTCCTGCTGGGATTCGGCGGCGTCGAGCACCTCGAGCTGGCGATGCACGATGACCTGGCTGCGGTGGGCGATATTGAGGAACATCGCCTTGACGCCCTCACGGGTGCGGGCCTCGGTGACGGCGGCGGCCACGGCGGCCGCGTGCGCGTGGGTGAACGCCTTCGCCACCTGGCCGATTTCGTCGGTGCCGAAGTCCAGCACGGCGGCCTCGGCGGCCGGGTCGACCGCCTGGCCCTCGCGCAGCCTGCCCATGATCTCGGGCAGCCGCTCGTCGGCCAGCACCAGCGTCTCGTCGCGCAGGCCCTTGAGGCGGCGGATGATCCGGTTGGCCAGCAACAGCGACACCAGGAACGCGAGCGTCGACACTGCGAGCATGCCGCCGCCGGCGAGCGCGGAATCGCGGGCATTGCGGTCGCCCACCGCCGCGGCCGCGGCCTCGTTGTGCCGGCTCTGCTGGTCCCATATGTGCAGGATCTGGGTGTTGAGCCTGCTGACGACGTCGCGCCATTCCTGTGCGGTGAAGGTCAACGGTGCGACCTGCGGTGCCGCGCCGGGCTTGCTGGGTGGCACGGTGATGGGATCGATTGCGCGGGAGAGCAGTACGTTCTCCATCATGACGATCTTCGTCCAGTCCGGATCGTTCATGAGGGCTTGCATGTCTTTGTCGCCGGTGCCACCGTCGCCGCCGGCGAGCACGCCCAGGTTCACGCGGTAGGTGCCCATTACCCGGGAGAATTCGATGGCCAGCTCCGGAGGCAGGCTGCCGCCGCCGAGCAGCACCTCGGCCACCGAGGCCTCGCGGGAGAGCATCTCCGAGGCCTGCACGACCTGCAGGCCGTTCGCGACCTCCAGTGCCACTTCGGAACTGGGCGCGTTGTCGGCGACCATGCGGCTGCCGATCCAGACCACTTCGAGCAGTTTTCCGTAGAAGTAGTAGACGTCGGAGATCGCCACGGCGTTGGTGTCGATCTGGGTGCGCACCCCGGCGAGCTGCCCGCTGAGGGTGGTCAGTCCACCGACATTGTCGCCGATGCCCTTGGGGCCGTACTGCTGCATGGCCGGGGTGATCGCCGCCAGGCCCTGTAACGCCTTGTCGAGGCGAACCCGCGCCTGCGCCAAGGCCTTCGGGTCGTTTCCGTCCCCGCCCATCTGCGCCAGGGACAGCTGCCGTTCCTGCTGTACCGCGACGATCAAGTCATAGGTGGTGGGGGCCGCGGAGGTCAACGCCTCCGCCCACTCCCGTGCGTGCTTGCCCTCGACCACCAGATACCCCGCGCCACCCACACCGATCGCGAGCAGCGCAAGGCTCGGGACGAGTGCGATGGCGAGCACGCGGGTCCGGACCCCGAGCCTCGCTCTGAAAATCGAGCAAAGGTAACGGGACGTAAGTCACACTCGCCGTTCCGGTCCCGCTGAGCGGGAACAGTATTGACAGGGCATCTCATGTATGCGCCTGCATGACAACGCATGCCGCCGCTCCGGCCTTGCTCGGAACCGAGAATCCGCGGCGGCGCAACAGAATGCACGCACTCAGAGGCGGCGGCGCGGGGCGGCGCAGAGATACGCGCCGACCCGCCGCACGGTCCGGTTCATCTCGGAGGCGACCATGCCCAGATTCGCGTCGGGCCCGGACTGTAAGGCCAGGCAGGCGTTGGCGCCCGCGGCCGTCACGATTAGTACT
>NZ_BJWY01000168.1 GCF_007990715.1 Nocardia seriolae NBRC 15557
GCGCCTTCGTAAGGCTTGCAGCTCGGCGCGTTCGGCGGCCGATAACGGTTCCTCGCCGTGGGTCGCCGCCGCGTCGAGACGGCGACGTTCGGTTTTCACCCAGGTACTCAACATGCCGGCGTCGATCCCGAGCTCACCGGCGACCTCCCGGATCGTGCGACCGGAATCGATCACACGATGTGCTGCCTCGACCTTGTACTCGGTCGTGTACGACCGGCGCTTGCGAGGTGGCATAACGGACATCCTTCCAGCAAGAGCGCATCCTGCTAAATCGGTGTCCACTTTCCAGGGGGAACCTCAGCCCTCATGGCTGGTTCGCCGATCATCGCGGCTCGGTCGAGGTTCATCTCTTCTCCCAACTCATGCGCCGAACCCTAGATATGACTTCATGTGTTGTCAACATTTTATGCGACGATCATCTGCTCGTATGCAGGACCGGAGGAAGCATCCAGTGACGGAACGAAAGAAGTGGGCGGGGACTGATCCCCACACTCGCCGTGCGGCACGGCTGGCCGCGCTCATCGATACGGGCATCGCCCTGCTTGGTGATCCAGAAACGCCGCTGACGGTGCGTGCAGTCTGTCGCGCCTCGGGCGTCACCGAGCGGTACTTCTACGAAAACTTCTCCGACCGTGAGGATTTCGTCCGCCGAATTTACGGTGAGGCCGGCAATCGATCGCAGCAGGTCCTGGTCAAGGCCGTGTCGCTGGCCGACCCGCATCGGGTTGCTGAGGCCGCGATCGACGCCTTCATCGATATGTTGGTCAACGAGCCGGCGGTCGCGAGGGTATTGCTGTTCACGCCGTTCGCCGAACCTTCGTTGGGCATCCAGGGAATCTCACTTGCGCCGACATTCGTCGCTCTCGTCGAGGTGCAGCTGACGGGGATCGAAGAAGCGGATCGGCGACACCTGATCGCGCTGGGCGTGGTCGGCGCTCTCACCACGCTGTTCATGGCATACCTCGACGGCACGGTGTCGATGGGGCGCGATCGGTTCGTCGAGCACTGTGTGCTGCTGGTCAAACGGAGCGCGCTGCCCTTCATCGATGCTCCGCATGAGTCATCGAAGCCGGGAAGCTGAGTGTCAACGGCCCGGGTTCGAATCCCGATCAGCCTCGTTCTTGTACCGAGTACTCCGCCGCCCAGCCAAATTGACAATGATTGAAGTCAACATGTAGCGTGATTTGAGCCAGCATCCCAGACTTCCGCGGACTACCGGCTGGCGGGCCGAATCGCCCAACCTCTCGCCGACGTCCTCCTGTGGAACGCCGTTGACAACTTTTCACAGTCATCCATGCGGACGCGGGCCCGCGAGTGCGCTTGTTAGGAGAACGACGATGACTGATATCACCGTGGACCGTGCAGAATCCGAGCCCGACGAAGAAGGCGCCGCTCGACTTGCCGGTGCGCAACGCCGCCGCGCGACAGTCGACCCGGTCGAGCCCGGAACCATGCTGTGGCGCTATCTCGGAGACTGGCGCTACATGCTGGCGGCCTCGAAGTGGGGAGCGCTGCAGGTCATGGATCCCGCATTCGGTGCCGCGTCGTTTCAGCACTCGGCGATTTTCACCGAGCCGCTGGATCGGCTGATGCGCTCGATGCCCCCGATCTATGGAATCGTCTACGACGGCCCGCGAGTCGGAGAGACCACCCGGTGGGTGTTGCAGCAGCACATAGGCGTCAAGGGGATCGACCACAACGGAAAGCGGTATCACGCGCTCAATCCCGATACCTTCTACTGGGCGCATGCCACTTTCGTCGACTGCCTTGTCTCAGTGATCGACCGTTTCGACCACCCGATGAGTCACGCCGAGAAGGAGCAGCTGTACCAGGAATCGAAACAATGGTGGGCGCAATACGGCATCACCAAGAAGAACGAGCCCTCGACATGGGATGAGTTCTGCGTGTACTTCGACGACTTCGCCGCGACCGTGCTCGAACGAACCCGGGGCTTCGATCGTTCGATGGAGATCGTGCGCAATCCCCGACCGGCTCCGCAGCATCAGATGCCGCAGTGGACCTACTGGTTGTTCGCCCCGCTCGCCGCGCGATTCGGGAGCTTTCTCATGTACGGGTTGTTACCCGAGCGGGTTCGCGCGACTCTCGGATACTCATGGTCACCGTGGCACGAGCGCGCCTTCTCGGTATTCGCCGTCACCATTCGCATCGTGTGGCCGTGGCTCCCGCGGCGAGTCAAATATGTGCAACGCGCCCGCGCTGCCTTCGACCGCGATCGTGCATGGCCTTCGCGGTTCCGGTCGACACGCAACCCGGTCTGAACACGCAGCCTCGGGAATTGAAGGCATCCGAGCCTTGCCGCCGCCGCAATGACACTGCCAGCAGGATTGCAATGACTACGCTGCCCACCGAGATCAAAAATCTCTTCGCGTCCGACGGTACCAAGCTGCCGGTTCGGATATTCCGGACCGTGACGCACCGGATGTCTTCGAGCTTCCCGAAGATGCGCACAGAAGCCGGAACCCAAGCACAGGTCTCGATCGACCTCGACGGTCATCTGCTCGGCCATCTCGTTCTCCTTGTTCTGCCGTAGCTGCGCACTTCAGTAATGACAGCGAGTATTGTCAATTTATGGCGCAAAGGTCAACCGCTGATCAGCGCCTGCCCGATCGGCGGGGAGGGTCCGGGAGCTCGGAACGGCGGGTGGTCAGGCGGCGGTGCGTGCGGATGCGGCGAGTTTGCGTGCGGTGGCGAGTCCCAGGCGTCCATCACGCCGGTAGGCAACGCGAGCGCGAGGCATGATGCGCAGCGGGTAGGGGATGGCGGGCCAAGTGTAGGCGACAGTGGTGCGAAACGCGTCGAACGCGACCTGGTTCGCGCGCGTCCACGGGATGTCGAACATCTCGCGAACGATCGATGGCAGCGCTCCGGCGCCCAGCTTCAGCCAGGCCTGGCTTCCGGCCGGTCCGGCCATGCGCCACAACCGGTTCGGGATCCACGGCTGCGGCATACTGCCCGGCGAACGGAAGAACTCCACCAGTCCGCGTGCCGCGGGGGTGGGTTCGAGCACGGTGTGCAGCGTGTGTTCCCAATACTCGTGGAATTCCGGATAGGTGCCGGGGACTACGCGCGCGGACAGTCCGTACATCTGCCACCACCGCACGCCCTCGCGGTAGATCGCCGCCTTCTCCTCCCGGCTGTAGGGCCGGGCGAAGTACAGATCGCTCGTCCGGAACGCGGCATCGATGAATGTCGCGTGCGCCCAGAAGTAGGTTTCCGGATCCAGCCCGTGGTAACGGGTGCCGTCGGCCATGGTGCCTTTGATGTCACGGTGGAAGTCGCGGATTGGGTGTGCGGTTTCGGCCGCTGACCGGCCGTCGAAAATAGTGCCCTGGATCTGCGGCACCGATCGGATCAACCGCTGCAACGGCTCGTCGTAGAACGCGGAATGCTGCTCGACACCCCGGCCGAGTGCGGGATACATCAACTGCAGCAGCCCCTCGACCGGGGCCACCAGGTAACCGCGCCGGTCACCGTAAGACTCGTACAAAAATGATCCTGGACCGAACACGGCGTCTCCTGCGTCGTTGCGTGGATATGTGATGTGTGGGGGCTGAAGATTCAGTGCTCCGCGAGATCGACGGGCGGGGTAGGTGATCGTCAGGTCCGATGAAATGACAGCACACATTGTCAATTTGCGCGAGAGGTCATCGAGAATAGCCAGCTGAACAGCTGCTCCTTGTCGATCCGGGCTCGATCTGCGAGCGAGGCCAGCGGTACCTCGCCGTGCCGGGCGAATGCATCATCGATGCCCGCCCGGCCGAGAACCCTCCGTCGATCGGATGTCCGGATACGCTGGGGTCCACCGTGGTGGCCCGGTTTCGTTACGCGACAGCGGCTTCCGTCAGCGCGCCGACGGTGGGCAGCAATCGTTCCAGGTCGTCGGTGAGGGTGATCAGACCGATCGACTCGCCGGTGCCGGGGTCGGTGACGATCGCGAGATGGTTGCGGGTCTCTCGCATCGTGCGCAGTGCCTCGTACACCGGCATGGTGCGCGTCAGCGTGAGCACCGGTCGCATCAGCCCACGTGCGGTGGCGCTCGGGGGCATGTGCAGGCTGTCGCGTACGTGTACGACGCCCTCGACGGTGTCGTTGTTACGAACGATCAGCCGCAGATGCCCGGTGTCGCGTCCGGCCGCTTGGATGGTCTGCGGGTCGGCCTCGGGGCTGACGCTGCTGGGCGCGGTGTTGGGGCGCGTGATGTCGCCGACGGTGAGCGCTTCGAGTTCCAGTGCCGCGGTGAGGTGTCCGCGGTAGCGTTCGTCGAGGGTGCCGGCGGTGGCGGAATGCTCGATCAGATGGCGCAGCGCGGCCGGGTTCTGACCGGCTTCGACCTCGTCGACCGGGGTGACACCGACCTTGCGCAGAAACCAGTTGGCGATCCGGTTCAACGCCGTCAGCAGTGGGCGGGTCACCCACATGAAGGCCCGCATCGGGACCGCCAGCAGGATGGCCGATCGCTCGGGGTGGGCGATGGCCCAGGACTTGGGGGCCATCTCACCGATCACCAGGTGCAGGAACGTCACCACCACGAGGGCGAGCACGAAGCCTGCGGCGTCGGCGATCCACAGCGGTGCGCCGAGGGTCTCGATTGCGGGGGTGAGCCAGTGGTGCACCGCGGGTTTGGTGATCGCGCCGAGCGCCAGGGTGCAGACCGTGATGCCTAGTTGTGAACCCGCCAGCAGCACCGACAGTTCCGAGGCACTGCGTAGTGCGGCACGGGCGGGGGCACTCGTGGCGGCCGCGTCCTCGAGCCGGTGTTTGCGGGCGGCGATGAGCGCGAACTCCACCGCCACGAAGAAGGCGCTGGCCGCGATCAGCACAATCGTGATCGCGATGATTACCCAGGGATTACTCATCGGAAGTCACTTCCTGCTCGTCGTGCACGGTGATGAAGATCCGCGACGGCACCCGCTTGTCCACCCCGCGCACCTGCGCGGCCAGCCGGCGCCGGGCCCGGGGACGCCCCGCGATCAAGTCCGCGCCAGCGGGTTCGAGATCGATCTCGACGGTGTCCCCGACCGCGGGCAGTCCTCCGAAGCGGGTGATCACCAGACCGGCGAGGGTTTCGTAATCGCCTTCCGGCAGTTCCAGATCCAGCGATCGCCGCACTTCGTCCAGGGGCAGATCGGCGGCGATCGACCAGCCACCGTCCACGGCCACGATCTCGTCGTCGGCTGCGGGGTCGTGCTCGTCGGCGATCTCCCCGACCAATTCCTCGGCGATGTCCTCGATGGTGATCACACCGGCGAAACCGCCGTACTCGTCGATGACCAGCGCCATTTCCTGTTTCGCGGCTGCCAGCGCGGCGACGACGTCGGGCAGCGGCAGCGATTCGGGTACCACGACCGCCGGTCGCGTGCGTTCCCCGGCCGTGCCGGTGGGTTCGTCGTCGAGTAGATCGCGCAGGTGGATGATGCCGCGCAGATCGTCGCCGGTCTCGCCGACGACGGGATAGCGGGTGTGCCCGGAACCCATGCGCGCCAGGACTTTCGCGACGGGTTCGTCATGGTCGACGGTGTCGGTGCGCGAGCGCGGGGTCATCGCGTGCTCGGCGGTGCCGGTAGGGAAGTCGAGGATTCGGTCCAGCAGCGTGGACAGTTCTCGCGGCAGTTCGCCGGAGTCGCGCGAGGCCGCGACGATGTGTTCGAGATCGCGCGGGGTGGCCGAATGCTCCACATCGTGCACCGGTTCGATTCGCAGCACGCGCAACAGCAGATTCGCCGCCCGATCGAAAAGGACGATGAGCCAACCGAACAACTTCAGGTAGACGACGGTCGACAGGCCCAACCGCAGGGCCACCGGTTCCGGGCGGGCGATGGCGAGATTCTTCGGGAACAGCTCACCGAACACCATCTGCACGACGGTCGAGAACACCACTGCCAGTACCGCGCCCGTCGCGACGCCCACTCCGGTCGGAACGCCGACGCCACCAAGCAACTCGCCCAGACCCCGGCCGATGAGCGGTTCGGCGACATAGCCCACGAGCAGGCCGGTGACGGTGATGCCGAGCTGAGCGCCCGACAGCATGAACGATGTCCGCCGCGTCACCGCCAGAGCCCTGGCGGCAGCGGGGTCACCCGCGTCGGCGCGGACCTTCAACCGGGAACGGTTCACCGCCATGTACGCGAATTCCTGCGCGACGAAGTATCCGGTCAGGGCGGTGATCAGCAAGACGACCAGAACACCGAGGGCAATGCTGAGCACAGTCACCGGAACCACAGTCCCCTCGGATATCCGGGGCCGGGGACGGCCCGGGGCAGTCTGGATACTCGGTATTTGCGCGCAGCGCGGTTCATCGGCTCATTCCGGTTGTGAAATGTAGAAGAACTGATTGCAGGATATTCGCGAAGTGCTGTCGAGCGGCGTGGGCTCAGGACGCGTCGACGGTTTGCCGGCCGCGGGTGGCACGCAGGCTCGTCAGGGTGACCGTCGCGAGCACGACCACGATGACGACCAGTGAAGCGGCGGTCGGGATGGTCGGCACGGCACTCCAGACGCCGTGTGCCCAGTGCAGCACCAACTTCACACCGATGAAGGCGAGGATGACGGCCAGGCCGTAGGCCAGGTGCACCAGTCGTGACAGGGCGGCGTGCAGCACGAAATACAGTGCGCGCAAACCCAGAAGCGCGAAGGCGTTGGTGGCGAACACCAGGAACGGGTCGCCGGTGACGCCGTACGCCGCGGGTACCGAGTCGACGGCGAAGACCAGGTCGGTGGCCATGACGGCGGTCACGACGAGCGCGAGCGGGGTCAGCGCGCGCTTGCCGGCCTGCATCACGGTCATGCGGGCGCCCTGGTAGTCGTCGGTGACCGGCATGAACCTGCGCAGCAGCTTGACCGACTTCATCGACGAAATGTCGACGGCCGCATCGTCCCCCTTCGCCGCGTCCGCGAGCAGTTTCACGGCCGTGACCAGCAAAATCACGCCGAATAGCAGGAACGCCCAGTCCAGGGTGGCCAGCGCGGCCGCGCCCAGGGCGATGAAGATGCCGCGCAATACCAGCGCTCCGGCAATGCCGTAGAGCAATACCCGCTGCGCCAAGGCGGCGGGTACCGCGAACGCGGAAAGCAGCAGCATGAACACGAACAGGTTGTCCACCGACAGCGACTTCTCGAGCAGATACCCCGTGAAGAACTCCACGCCGGTCGTGGAACCGTTTCCGGCCCAAAGGAATACGCCGAAGGCCACCGGCAGGGCGATATAGAAGGCGGTCCATCCGATCGCTTCCCGCATCGAAACCTCGTGCGGGCGGCGGGTTATCGCGAAATCGAGCACCAACAGCACCAGTACGACACCGATGGTGCTCGCCCACAACCAGGGCGTGCCGATGGTGTCGATCGCGGCGGGACTCGCCAGAATGGATGGATCGATGTTCAAAAGGGTCTCCTCAAGCACGGTGAAACCAGCCTGAGGTCTCCTTCACCCATGTCCTGGGTGGACACCCGGGGTTCGCGATGGCGCGATCCGTATTGACCGGGATGACTCTTGGGAAGTACTCCCCTCGACGCCGAGGATAACCGAGCTTTAACTCAGCTGTCCAGTTTGTCGTAGCCGCCTGTCGTGCCGCTCTCCTCGGGGACAAGCCGACGTCCCCGACCCCGCCGGTAATCGAACGATCTTGTCCGTAGGATCGATTCATGAGCGAAGCCAAGAAACTGGCAGGCAAGACGGCCCTGGTGACCGGCGCGAGCCGGGGCATCGGCCGTGCCACCGCGGAACGATTGGCTCGCGACGGAGCGCTGGTAGCAGTACATTTCGGTCGCAACGACGCGGCGGCCAAAGAGGTCGTCGCCGCCATCGAGGCCGCGGGCGGTCACGCCTTCGCGGTCGGAGGTGACCTCGGCGCGACCGATTTCGCCGGGCTGCTGGATGAGGTGGACGCGGGCTTCGCGGGCCTCGGTGTTCCCACCGGGTTGGACATCCTGGTCAACAACGCCGGTATCTCCGTGGTCAAGGGTGTCGACACGATGACGCCCGAAGAGTTCGATCTGCTGTTCGCCATCAATGTGCGAGGCCCGTTCTTCCTGGTGCAAGCGGCACTGGACCGGTTGCGCGAGGGCGGTCGCGTGATCAATGTGTCCTCGGTGCTGACCCGGGTGGCGATCCCGGATGCCTTGGCCTACACCATGACCAAGGGTGCGACCGAGTCCTTCACCCGGGTGCTGGCTCACCAGCTCGGCCCGCGCGGTATCACCGTCAACGCCGTCTCTCCCGGCTTCACGCTCACCGATATGAATGCCGCGCTCATCGACAATCCCGATGGCCAGGCCGAAGCCTCGGCCAATGTCGCGCTCGGCCGCCTCGGCCGCCCCGCCGATGTCGCCGATGTCGTCGCCTTCCTGGCCGGCGACGATGCCCGCTGGGTTACCGGTCAAACGATCGACGCAAGTGGTGGCACCGCACTCTAGGGCGGAGTCCGGCGTTGAGGACTGAGCCTTCGAGGCCGTGGTAACTTCTCGGCAATTAACTGGTCGGTCGAATAATTTCAAGATGGGTCCGCGTCCGGGGATCCGGGTAGAGGATTCATGAGATTCAACAGGGGCGTTGCTCGCAATCTGGTCATTGCCACCGTGGCCGCGAGCACGTTGTTGGTCGTGCCGGGGAGTCCGGCGAACGCCGAGGCGGCGGGCACGCTGATTGCCGCGACCGCGAAACCCGATGGCTGGCATCAGCTTACGAACGGTTCGCTGGTGGAATACTGGACCACCCGCTCCAATGGCGAGGCGGTCAAGGCGACGGGCGCGATGTTCGTTCCCTCCGGGCCCGCCCCCGCCGGCGGCTGGCCGATAATGGCCTACGACCACGGCACCACCGGTCTCGGGCCGGGGTGCGGCGGTATGGCCGATCCAGAGCTCGCGCCCTTCCCTGAGGTATTGAGTCTGGAAGAGACACTGCTGCAGTACTTCGTGTCCAAGGGCTTTGCCGTCGTTGCACCCGATTATCTGGGCCTCGGCCGCTTCGATACCGGACCGCACCCCTACCTGGAGACGCGCACCGAGGCCACCGCCACTCTCGATCTGGTGCGTGCCGCCCGCGCCGCCGACCCGTCCCTGTCGCGCAGCTGGGCGGTGACCGGCACCTCCCAGGGCGGTCACGCGGCGCTGGGCACCTCGAATTTGCAGGTGACCGCGGCCCCGGATCTCGATTTCCGTGGCACGATCGCGATCGATCCGGCGTCGGACCTGGAGAAGGTGCTGCCGATCGCGGGCCCGGCGTTCCCGGAGATTCCCGGTAAGGCCGGTGACGGTGTCCATGGCCTGGTCGTCAGCATTCTGGCCGGTCTGCGCGCCGCTCGCGCCGACGCGCAGGTCGACAGCTACCTGACCGAGCGCGGTCGCCACATGCTCGACAGTGTCGGAAGCACCTGTCTGCCGCAGACCATCAAACTGATGCAGGACGACTCGATCGGCGATCTGCTGTCGCGCCCGTTCACCGAAGGCCCCATCTCCGGCGTCCTGCGCGATTACATGACGGTGCCCACCAAGGGCTACAACGCGCCGATCATGTTGCTGCTCAACGCGACCGACACCACCGTCCCCTCCCCGCTGCACGCCGCCCTGGCCGCCCAGTTCGCCGCCAACGGCGTCGACTTCTCGACCGTGGTCGGCTACGGCAAGCACGGCGAGGTCGACTCGCGGATGTGGGACGGCATCCACGCCTTCACCGACCGCGTACTCGCCACCCCGACGCAGCACTGAGCACCCACCCGGTGTTCGCAGCGTGGTGAGCCGTCACGGTGTGAGGGCTCACCACGCTGCCCGGGACTACGGGCCGGTCTGCGCGGGAACGGCAGGCGTGGCCTGCTTGGTCGGTAGGCGTTTATCGATCCAGGCCGCACCCGCGGCGACGGAGACGAACAGCAACCCGATCCAGACGGCATTGATCAGGACCCGCGCATAGCCCAGCGCATGCACGTCCGCGAACGGGTAGGGGTACCAGTCCGAGGTGAGCGGACCGCGGACGACGGTGAAGATCATGTAGGCGAGCGGGAACAGAATGGTCAGCTTCACCACTCGCGGCGACGTGAGCCCGCGCGGGCCGAACGTCACCCACCCCACGACCATCATCACCGGTACCACCGTGTGCAGCAGCTGATCTGCGGCCAATGCCCATGAGTCGAGCCGGAACAGGTCACCGAGCGCGACATGGTAGACGATGCCGGTGACCGTGATCGCGACCAGACCGATCAGCCGGAACACCGAGAACACGGTCGAGGACCTGTTCGGGTTGATGGCCAGCAGCAAGCTCGTCGCGCCCACGATCAGGTTGGACTGAACGGTGAAGAACGCGAATACATTCAGAGCCCGCGTCAACGGGCTACCGCCGAACTTCTGGAACAGCTCTCCGGTCTCGGCGATCTCGGGCATGTGGTTCTGCCAGGCCAAAACCAGCTGCATGATCACACCGACAGCGACGCACGCGGCAGTCACCGCGAACCAGGCCCGCGCCCATTTCACATCCATGCGCCGCGCCCTATCCGTTCTATACCGTCACTCCGGCGTACGGCTCTGTGCCGTCACTCCGGAGCACGGTCAAAATCGAGCCGATTACGACCGGGTGCGTAGGCGTTGTTCGGTGCTTCGGGCAGGCCTCAGTGGTTGTCGAGCCCACTGTGGCCGGTGGCGTAATGATGTTTGCCGCCCAACGGGGAACTCCGATGACCCCGGGGCTGCTGAACCGTTCGCGCGAGGCGTCGCCGGCTGAATTCGCAGAATTTGGCCTGGCCACACCCGGCCCCCGAATCGGCCGGATTTGGCAACGGATTTGGCAACCGGACACAGCGAAATCCAGCGGGCCGGGTGATACGACGCGGACAGGACGGACGAACGAAACCGTGTTGACCGGCACAGAACGGATTCCACCGGATACGGAGGGACCGTGCGCGATAGGTCCTCGTTGGCTCATAACCAAGTGATCTCAAGGCTCCGATGCCGGATATGTCATTGAGTCCCTGGGTATGGACCCGTTGATTCTGTGGTTGATGTGGCCTTCGCTTGGGCGAGTTTCGAGATGTTGTCGGCGAGGGCCTGTGCCCGTCCGGCTGCGATCTTTTGGTAGCGCATGGCGGCTTGGGGTGTCTTGTGGCGGAGGCGCTCCATGACTTCGGGGAGGGTGCCGCCGGCTTGGGCGGCGACGGTGCCGCCGGTGTGGCGAAGTTCGCCGGGGCGGAAGCCTTTTCGGCCGATCTTGGTGCAGGCGGTGTCGAAGATGCGGCGGTAAATCCATTCGCGCATGGTGCCGCCGCGTTCGGGGTCGGGGAACAGCAGAGCATTCGGGGATTTGCCGACGTGGTCGGTGAGGTGGACACGGATTGCCGCTCGGATGTGCTCGGGCACGATGACATCGCCTGTTGATCCAGCCTTCGGACGATCGATGGCGATCTCTCCTGCTCGGTAGGTGGCGGCGTGGGAGATCGTCACGATCGCGCAATCGGCCTTGAAGCTCTTGCGGCGAAGTTCGAATGTCTCGGAGGGTCGCAGCCCGCACCAGGCCGCGATCAGGACGGATACCCGCAGTTCTTTCGGCATGGCGTTGGCGAGGGCTGCGATCTCTTGGGGTTGCAAGACGGTGGCGTCGTGGGCCGGTTGAATCGCCGTCGCGCCCTTGATACGACAGGGGTTCTTGTCGATCAGTCCGTCTTCGCACGCGACGTTCAAAACCATCCGGAGTACCTCGTACGCCCGGGCCCGTGCGGTTGGAACATCCTTGGGCGGAGGGGTTTTCGTCCTGGAACGCTTGGCGGGTGGCTTGGCACGTGAGACTGAGCCGTACCAGTCGCGCACCATCTCGAGGGTGATGTCGGCGACGGGTGTGGTTTCGAACGTGGGGTTGATGTGGTCGCGGAGGAGGTAGAAGTAGGAATCCTTCGTCCGCCTCGACAGCGGCTGGCCACGCCTCGACACCCTTGTTTCGACCACTTTTTTCGCGTAGGCGCCGAACAGAGCTGTCGGTTCGGTCTCCTCGGCTGAGGACTCGGGGGAGCGGGCATCCGGAGGCACCCAGATGTCCAAATCGATGAGCCGGCGTTCCTCCGAGAGCCACCCCTCGGCCCTCGCTTTTGTGTCGTAGGTGTGTGGTGCTTTGTACAGCGGCAGATCAGGGCCGACGTAGGCAGCCTGGAAGCGGCCTGACGGAAGCTTCCGGATACGGCCGAAGTCGCGACGCGGGGCTCTCGTTTTGGCCTTCTTCGATACCGAAGTCATTGAACCTCCCACCCGAATTACCGTGCAATATACGTGCAATAACGCAGCCCATTCGTGCCCATCAATGCGGCGGATTGCGATATCGGTCCGATCTAATACTACCAGGTAGAAGGCGAAAATGACCGGTCATCGCCGGATTTCTGGATCTGCACATCGCTGGTTCGATCCCAGCTAGAACCACATTATGAAGAGCCGCAGGTCAGAGACCTGCGGCTCTTCATGCTTCGTGGAAGTGCGGTTGTCGCGCCAGACAGACTGGTGTTGTGAACTGCGAAAAGGGTGTCCGGTCGATGGTTCGAACCCAGCCGACTCACCTGGTGTCACCCGGTCTGACGTATGACCGTGGATCCAGCGAAGGCCCGCCGGATCTTCCCGGTGAAGGGGTCGGCACACCGACTGGGACTCGGTGTGCCGCAAGGTCTTCGCCGGGGACCGGGGCCAGCCATCTCACGTTCGATCCCATCTCGCCGATCAGGAGGAGTGCCGGGCAGTCCGAACCCCATCAAGAGTCCGTTGACCAGCTCGAAGCGCATCGGGCGGGTCGTCAGGGGGTGGATGGTGTGGCAGGTTCCGGTGTACGGCCTGTCGTGGTCGGGCGATAGACGTGTTCGACGATCAGCAGACCCAAGTCGGCGGTGTGCTCGATGAGCTCGTCGCGGGTGAGGGAAAGGTTGCCCTCGAGCCAGGTGGTGATCGTCTCCATCAGTGCGCCGAATATGAAGACACCGGCGAGTTCGGCTTGTTCGCCCACCATTTCGGCGCGTTCGGGGCCGTAGTACTCGATCAGGCGGGTGCGCATTCCGGTAATCGACCACTGGTGGCAGACCGAGACCGGCTGGCCCGTCGCCGCCGACCTCATCGGCCTCGAACCCATGCCCACCAAGGCCGGTTCGGCGACCGTCCCGGTGTCCGGATTCGATGTCCGTGTCCTGGCGGCGGACGGCACCGAATGCGCCGCGGGCGAAGAGGGCTCGGGTCAGGTGCCGCACGCCCTGGTGGTGCTGAAGTCCGGGGCGGACCTGCCCGCGGACCGGCTGACCGCCGACGTGGTTGCCGCCGTCCGCGATCGAATCGGCCCCATCGCCGCCCTGC